>JBAWAI010000472.1:0-2287 GCA_049589215.1 Terriglobales bacterium
GGGTATTGGTAAATTTGTCGTACCCATGCAGCCGCGCGATCTCTTCAATGATGTCGATCTCACGCTCGACATCGAGCCGCCAGCTCGGAATCTGCACCAGATATCGATCTTCCGTGCCCGTAGTAAGCACAAATCCAAGGCGCGTGAGAATGCGGCTGATCTCGTGCGCCGGCAGCGTCTCTCCAAGAATCCGCTTTACTTCGCGCAGATCAAGCTCGACGGGAGCAAGGTCGAGTTTGCATGCGATCACGTCGATCACGTCTCCGACCAAGGTCCCGCCGCCCGAGTCGAGAATCAGCTCCGCCACACGATTCGTCGAAACAACCGTCGACTCAAAATCCGCGCCGCGCTCGAAGCGGTGCGAAGCGTCAGTGTGCAATCCGTGCCGCTTCGACATTCGCCGCACCGTCACTGGATCAAACCACGCCGACTCGATCAGGATATTGTGTGTCTTTTCGCTGATCATCGTGTCGAATCCGCCCATCACTCCGGCGAGTCCAACCGGTTTCACCGCGTCGGCAATGACGAGGTCCTCGGCAGTCAGTTTGCGCTCGACGCCATCAAGCGTTTTCAAAATCTCGCCCGCTCGAGCCTTGCGAATCACCAGTCGTTGCCCCTCAAGCAAATCGAGATCGTAAACGTGCGTGGGCTTGCCGCTCTCCCATAAGACGTAATTGGTCGCATCAACGGCGTTCGAGATGGGCCGCTGATCGATCAACTCCAGCCGCGCGGCAATTTTCGCCGGTGAGGTCTTCACCGACACACCGCTAATCTCGCGCGCCGTAAACCGGGGGCAAAGGTCCGGCTCTTGAATCTCAATCGTGACGTCGGACTTGCCTTGCGCAGCCGGCAGTTTCGGCAGAATCGCGCGCAGCGGCAAATCGTAAAGTGCCGAAGCCTCGCGCGCCACTCCGTAGTGGTTCATGGCGTCCGGACGGTTGGTAGTGATTTCCATCTCGAAGACGGTCGCATCCCCCTCCCCAGAGATGCCTTCAACCGCGACGCCCGCCATGGTGAGTTCATCCGCAAGACGGCGGTAGTCGACCGGGAGGTCGACGAAGTCGCGCAGCCATGATGGAGAGATTTTCATGAAAGAAGCTTAGCTGTTAGCTCTTGGCTGTTAGCCTGGGGCTCATATTCGGCTGACTTGCATCCGCCAAAAGGCAAATCCTTCTACCCAAACTGCTCCAAGAACCGCACATCGCCCGAAAAGAACAACTGAATATCATCTACGCCGTACTTCAGAATCGCGATCCGCTCCACGCCCATGCCAAATGCAAATCCGGAAACCTTCGCTGGATCGTAATCGACGAACCCGTACACATTTGGATCGACCATGCCGCAGCCGAGCAGCTCAATCCATCCGCTGGCCTTGCAGTTCCGGCACGGAGCTCCGTCGCGGACGCCCTTGCCGTCGCAGAAAATGCAGCTGATCTGCACATCCGCGCTCGGCTCGGTAAACGGAAAAAAGGACGGATAAAACCGCGTCTTCACGCTCGACCCAAACATCGCTTTCATGGCGTGGTCGAGCGTGCCCTTCAGGTCACGGAACGTAATATTGGTATCCACCGCCAGGCCTTCGATCTGATGAAAAATCGGCGAGTGCGTCGCATCGAGCGCATCGTTGCGATGCACTTTCCCCGGACACACCACGCGCACCGGAGGCTTCGTCTTCTGCATAGTGTGAATCTGCACCGGCGACGTGTGTGTGCGCAGCAGCAATCGGTCGCGCTGCGGTTTCGACTCCTGCCCCGCGATAAACAGCGTGTCCTGCGTATCGCGCGCCGGATGGTTCGGCGGAAAATTCAGCGCCTCAAAGTTGTAAAAGTCGGTCTCAATCTCCGGCCCTTCCTCGACCGAATAGCCGAGATTGCGAAACACACCAATCATCTCGTTCATAGTTTTGATGACGGGATGCTCAGCGCCGAGCGGGCGGCGAATGCCGGGAAGCGTGATATCGACTCGCTCGGCCGCTAACCGCGACGACGATAGTCCGCCCTCGATGCGAGTGAGAGTCGCTTCGATGGTCTCTTCAACTTTTTTCTTAAGTTCGTTGACGCGCTGGCCGACGTCTCGCTTATTCGGGCCGGGCGCGGCCTTCAGCCAAAGATCGTTGAGTTGCGTGAGCACGCCGTTCTTGCGAGCCATCCACCGATCCCGATAAGCCTTCCAATCGCTCTCCGATCCAACCGCTGCGGATTCCTGATCAAGCGCAGACAGCAACTCGCGCGCCGCGTCATCAAGTGCGGCGGACGAGAAGTCAGTCAGTTTGGGAACGGTGTAGGGC
>JBAWAI010000473.1:0-2053 GCA_049589215.1 Terriglobales bacterium
TTGGAAAAGCGTAACCATGCTCTGCGTCACCCACGATGTGGGCGAGACGATGGGGTTCCCTCGCGCGCTGGTGATCGAAGATGGCCGCATCGTCGAGGATGGAAACCCGGAAGAGCTTGCGCGACAGGTCGATTCTCGCTATCGAGCGCTCCTGGAAGCCGAAGAGAGTGTTCGTGAAGGAACGTGGTCGAGTGGCGACTGGCGACACTTGCGGCTGGACGGCGGCCGCTTGATGGAGGAACGACAACGGGCGCCAGTATGAAAGTGAAACGAACATCAGAAGCCGGGAAAGAGGCCAGTGCAGACAGAGGCGCAGACGCGACTGCGCTTTTCTGGTCATTGCCGCAGCTCGGATCGGGCCTCGAAGCTCTGGCGCGTCGAAGCAAGCTGGAGCCTTCGGCTGTGCCGGTGCCGCATCCTCCGAATTCGCTTGCTGCACAGGACGACACTGTAAGCCGCGATGCGTTGAATCAGTGGATCGAGTCTGCGGCCGACTGGCTGGGTGTGGAAGCTGAGCCTTCCGCCATACCGTACGAAGGCTTGGAACAACTATTGGAGAAGGCTGGCCCGGCCGTGCTGCAGGCGTCGGGAGATGGCCCGCTTCGATTTCTTTTTCTTCTTCCACGAAGCCTTTTCCCTCGAAGGCGGGGACTTATCGCAGTACTCGCTCCCGATCTGAGCGCCGTATCGTTGCCGATAGAAGCCGTTCGCGCTTTGCTCTGCGACACGCTTGAGGAAACAGTGGCGCCGGAAGTGGACCGCTTGCTTAATGACACCGGCATTCCAGTCGCGCGCCGCCAGAAAGCACGCGCGGCACTTCTGCTCGAACGTCTGCGGACCAAGGATGTTGGCGGATGCTGGTTGCTCCGTCAGTCGCCGGGCTCCGGCTTCTGGAGTCAGGCGAAGCGAGTCCACTTGCCGCGACTTTTGGGTGCGCTGGTCGTGTCGTTCTCTGCTGAATACTTTCTGCTCATTCTTTCCTGGTGGCTTATCGGGCTCGCCGTGCTCTCTGGGCATTTGGATCGCGGCTGGTTGTTCGCATGGGCGCTGATTCTGCTCACGCTGGTTCCTTTCCGACTTTTGAGCACCTGGCTCCAGGGCGTTCTGGCCGTCCACGGGGGTGCCATTTTTAGGCAGCGCTTGCTTTTCGGCGCGCTCCGTCTGAGACCTGAGGAAATTCGCCACAAAGGTGTCGGCCAGTTTCTTGGCGAGGTGATGGAATCGGAAGCGCTCGAGTTGTTGGTGCTGCTTGTCGGTTTTCAGGGGTTGACTGCGGCCATTGAGTTGATCGCCGCGGAGATCGTTCTCTCACAGGGGCTGGGCCGCGCAGTCGAGCTGATTTTGTTGCCGCTGTGGCTCGCGATTACGGTGGCGATGGGAATGCGGTATTTCCGCCAACGACGGCGTTGGACCGAAGCGCGGCTCTCGATGACCAACGATCTCACCGAACGAATGGTTGGGCACCGTACTCGTCTTGCGCAGGAAGCTCCTGAACACTGGCACGACGATGAAGATGAGGAATTAGCGCGCTATCTGGAAATGTCGGAAGTGATGGATGGCGCCGCGGCCCAGCTTACAGCCATCGTGCCGCGCGGCTGGCTGCTCGTCGGGATGATCGGATTGACGTCGGCGTTTGTCCGAAGCCGGGGATCGAATATTGCGCTGGCGATTTCTCTGGGGGGAATCTTGTTGGCGTATCGCGCGCTGAAGAGACTTTCTTCAGGCCTGATTTCCATGGCCGACGCGGTCATCGCATGGCAGCAGGTTTCTCCATTATTTCAGGCAGCGGCGAGGACGCAACTCCATGGCTCTCCCGCCGTTGCTCTCACGCGCGCCGCTGATACTGACGAAAACACTGACGGAAGTGAAGCGCAGGCGGTCATGGAGGCTCACGACCTGGTCTTCCGTTACCAGGACCGTGGCGAGCCGGTATTAAAAGGATGCAGCCTGATCATTCGTCGAGGCGATCGGCTGCTGCTGGAAGGTTCCTCGGGGGGAGGCAAGTCCACCCTCACGTCGCTTCTCGTCGGCTTACGTGTGCCGCAGTCGGGAC
>JBAWAI010000474.1:0-7560 GCA_049589215.1 Terriglobales bacterium
CCCAGGAGCCGCCGGCATCGGCGGGCTCCACGACCTCAAGATGCTCGACAACGACAAATTGAATCCCGTCTTCCTGGCCACCGTTCAAGCCACCGAAGAGGCCGTCATCAACGCAATGGTCGCAGCCGAAACCATGAAGGGCATCAACGATTTCACCGTCTATGCCCTCCCGCACGACAAACTGCGCGAGGTGCTGAAAAAATACAATCGCCTCGTGCAGTAAGTGCGCAACCGCGCCGGCCCGGGCCACATGGCATGAGAAAACAATTATTCAAGAAGTCATGGACTGGGTTCGGTAGCAGATTATCTTTGATTAGAGGATATTCACTCCATGACAGACTGGTTCGCGCGCCCCGTCCTGCACGTAACCGACGTTGAGGCCTCGCTCCGCTTTTATGTCAACCGCCTCGGCTTCACGAGCCCTTGGCACTACGACGAGGACGGCAAAGCGCACGTCGCACAGGTCGACCGGCAAGGTTGCGCGCTCATCCTCGCCGACACCTGGCCAGCGAAGATCGGCAAGGGCGTGATGTTCATTTCCCTGAACGTCGAACCAGCGACGCACAAGGCCGCGACCGCCGCGTTGGACGCGCTGCGCGCGGAACTCGAGGCCAAGGGCATTCCAGTCAAGGAGGGTTCGTGGGGCTACCGGGTTCTAATCGTCGATGATCCCGACGGCAATCAACTACTCTTCAACTATCCGAACGAGACTGCATCCGGCAACGATGTTGAAGATGGAGCATAACCGTCTGGTCGCGCAAGGCGCAGGCCTTCTTTTTCACAGCAGCTTATCGATTTCCTTGCCGAGCTCTTCCTGGAATTTCTCGGAGCGATCGTAACCGGTATGGACTAGTCGGATGCGGCCTGCAGCGTCAATGATGATTAGCGATGGAAAGCCTTCCATTTGGAGGCCAGTCAGTCTCTCCTCGTGCCCGAGAGCGATGGGCAGAGTGTAGCCCGCATTCTGCATGAAGGCACGCCCCTTTTCCGGAGTCTCCCCGTCCTTCTGCATATCGACGGCCCAGAAACTGACGCGCGAGTCTCCCTGGTACCGGCGGTAGAGTTTCTCCAGCTCCGGCATCTCGCGCCGGCAGGCGGGGCACCAGGAGGCCCAAAAATCCAGTACCACCACGCGGCCGCGCAACTCCGCGGAACTCACCTCGGTGCCGTCAAACCGGTTGATCGAAAAGGCTGGCGCGGGGGCACTCACTTCCTGCGAGGCGATCCGCGTGGACAGCGTCGGGACGATGGTTAGAGCGGCAACCACAAGCACTCCCAGGGGAACGAAAAATACCAGCCCGGCTCGAACCCGCGAGCGCGCCGCCCAAAGGCGCCGCACCTGCACTCCGCAAATCGCCGCGAGGTTCACTACCAGCAAGAGAACGGCGATTTCAAGATGGAGCAATTGATTCCATAACAGAATGAGCATGGCTAGCGATCCGCCGGAACTCACCGAAAGTCCTTTTAACCAAATGTTTTCCGGCCGCCCGCGCCCGCGAAGGATCCCTGCCGCCAGGTACAGAACGGCCAAACCCGCCACGGCCATGCGCAAGTCAGCAGCCACATGAACGTAGCCGTCAGCTAGAAAGAAAAGAAGAAGGGCAGCCACCCCGGCAAAAACATCAGCAACCAAGGAGACGATTGAAGTTCTCATAGGTGGGCCTACTGTACCGACCTCTGGCAGATACTACGCAGCAGGCTGGCTGAAAGTTCCGCGGCATGGGGAGGCGACGGCATGAAGCGGTTCTTGGGCGTGATATCCATTTCGCTGAACGTCGAACCGGCCACGCCTGCCGCGTCAGACGCGCTGCCCGCGAACTCGAGGCCAGCATTCCAGTCAAGGAGGGTAGTCGATGATCCCGACGGCAACCAACTACTCTTCAATTATCCGAACGAGACTCTGACACCCGAGACCTGACACCTAATCAACCACAGCCTTATCCGTAATCTCCAGCCCTCGATCTATGATCTCGAACGCCTCCCGCAATTCCGCCTCATTAATGCACAGCGGAGGATTCGTATAAAACGTGTTCCACCGCACCAGCGTATAAAGCCCGTTCTCGCGGAAAAACTTCCCCAGCGCAGCCATCTCCTCCGACGTGCCGTTAAACGGAGCCATCGGCTGCCGCGTCTTCTGGCTGCGCACGAGTTCAACAATTCCAAATAATCCAATCGACCGCACCGCCCCCACCGAGCGATGTTTCTTCTGCAACTCGGCTCCCAGGCCTTTCATGATCAAGCCCATCTTGCGCGAGTTCTCAATCAAGTTATCTTCTTCATACACCCGAATCGTCGCCAGCGCAGTCGCGCAGCCCATCGGATGCGAGTTATAAGTCAGCCCTCCATAAAACACTTTGTCCTGAAAATGCTGCGCAATATGATGCCGCATCCCAACTGCGCCCAGCGCAATGTAACTCGAAGTAAGTCCCTTCGCCATGCAGATAAGATCCGGAACAACTTTCCAATGGTCGACGGCAAACCATTCGCCCGTTCGCCCAAATCCAGCCATCACCTCATCGGCGATCATCAGAATCCCATACTTGTCGCAAAGTTTGCGCACGCCCTGCATGTAACCATCGGGAGGAATCAAAATACCGTTCGTACCCGTAACCGTCTCCAGGATAAACGCCGCAATCGTCTGCGGACCTTCCAGCTGAATCGTCTCTTCAATCATCGCCAGCGACGACTCCGCCGACTCCCATCCCCGCTCAATGCCGTGATAAGGATCCAGCACCCGCACCACGCCCGGAATGCCGGGCTCAGCGGCCCATCTCCGTGGATCGCCCGTCAGCGAGATCGCCCCAGCAGTCGCGCCATGATAAGACCGGTAGCGCGCAATGATCTTGTTGCGTCCGGTAAAAAAGCGCGCCAGCTTAATGGCATTCTCGGTAGCTTCCGCTCCTCCATTAGTAAAGAAGAACGTATCAATGTCACCCGGCGTAATCTCCGCCAGCTTCGCGCCGAGTCGCGCGCGCACCTCAGTCGCCATAAAAGGATTCGCATAGCAGAGCGTCGCCGCCTGGTCGGCGATCGCCTGAATCACGCGCTCATCGCCGTGTCCAATATTCACCGACATCAACTGACTGTTGAAATCGATAAAGCGCTTCCCTTCCGGAGTCCAGAAATAAATGCCCTTCGCCCGCGCCACCGGAATCGGATCGACCTTCGACTGCGCCGACCACTCATACAAGGTGTGCTTCTTGGTCAGGTCAACAATTTCCTTCCCAGTCATCGCCGGAGTCGCAGTCGCAGTGGTCATTCAACCCTCGCTTTCAGTTCCTTCGAAATCTTGTTATCTGACGACATTCCCACATGAACAGCCATCTATGATTTGTCATCCCGAGCGCAGCGAGGGATCTGCATTTCGCAGCGCCGCTGGTTTTTCGTTCATGGCCACCTATACCGGCTGCGCGCTCAACGCCGTCTTCTTCTCGGCAACATGCGCCAGCGCCGCTTCCAGCACGTCCATTGCCTCATCCATCTGCGCATCGGTCACCACCAGCGGCATCAGCAGCCGGATCACGTTGCCATACGAACCAGCCGTGAGCATCACCAATCCGTGCTCATAACAATATTGTGACACCTGCTTCGTCTCCGTGTCCGCGGGTTCGCGGCTCGCCTTCGAGCGCACCAGTTCGATCGCCTGCATCGCGCCCAGTCCCCGAATATCTCCAATCAACTCCCACCGCGCTTGCCACTTCTCGGCGCGCTTTCGAAAACGCTCGCCCAGCACATTCGCCCGCACACACAGATTCTGTTGCTCGATCGTCTCGAGCACCGCCAACGCGGCTTCGCAAGCCGCAGGGTTCCCGCCAAATGTTCCGCCGAGTTGTCCTGACGCCGCTACATCCATTATGTCCGCCCGGCCCGTTACTGCAGCCATCGGCAGGCCGCCAGTCAACGACTTCGCCATCGTCACCAGATCCGGATCAAGCCCCAGCCGCTCGCACGCAAACATCGCGCCCGTCCGCGCAAATCCAGTCTGCACCTCGTCGGCGATCACGAGAATCCCATGCTTCCGGCAAATCTCCGTGAGCGTCGGATAAAACTCCGCCGGAGGCGTAACAAATCCGCCCTCGCCAAGAATCGGCTCAACAATCACCGCCGCAACCGTCTCCGCGGCCACCACGCGTTTGAATGTGTCTTCGATATGCTTCGCGCAAAACATCTCGCATGACGGATACTTCAGCGAATACGAGCAGCGATAGCAATACGCATACGGAATCCGATAAACCTCCGCCGGGAACGGTTCGAATCCCGCCTTATAAGGATGCGTCTTGCTCGTCATGGCCATCGCCATGTAAGTGCGTCCGTGAAACGCGTCTTCAAACGCGATAATCGCGGGCCGGCGAGTGAAAGCCCGCGCAATCTTGACCGCATTTTCCGTCGCTTCGGCGCCCGTGCTCACCAGCAAAGTCTTCTTCGGGCCTTTGCCCGGCGCAATCGCATTCAGCTTCTCGCAGACGGCGACATAGCTCTCGTAAGGCAGCACGTTGAAGCTGGTGTGCAGAAAGCGATCGAGTTGCCGCCGCACCGCTTCAACCACCGCAGGCGCGCGGTGACCCGTATTCAGACATCCGATGCCACCGGCGAAATCGATCAGCCGGTTGCCGTCGACATCTTCAATGACCGCGCCCTCGGCCTTCGCCAAAAATACGGGCGTTGCATGATAAGCAGCCCGCACCACCGCCGCATCGCGCCGCTTCATCAAAGCCAGCGACCGCGGTCCAGGAATAGAAGTGCGAAGTTGAATCGTAGACATAAGTCAGTTCCCAGCCGTCAGTTCTCAGTTCTCAGCAAAGGCGTACGCGGCGCACTCGGTTCCACTGAGAACCGGGAACTGAGAACTGTTTTTTCAGTACCACCCAATCGGAGCCTCATTCAAATTGATATATACCTGCTTCGTCTCCAGATATTCCTCGATGCCCCACGGCCCAAGCTCGCGCCCAAAGCCCGATTGCTTGTATCCGCCCCAAGGCGCTTCCACATAAGTCGGCTGCATGTGATTCACCCACACGATCCCCGCGCGCAGCGACTTCACCGTGCGCATCGCCTTGAAAATGTCGCGCGTCCAGACCGCAGCCGCCAGCCCATACGGAGAGTCGTTCGCAATCTTCAACGCATCCTTCTCATCCTCAAACGGAATCACCGCTGCTACCGGGCCGAAGATTTCTTCGCGCGCGATGCGGGCATTGTTATCCACGTCATAAAAAATAGTCGGCTGCACGTAATAACCTTTTGCAAATTTCTCGGCGCGCCCGCCGCCCGAAGCGATCTTCGCCTCCTTCTTGCCAATATCCACATACGAAAGCACGCGATCATATTGTTCTTTGCTCACCAGCGCGCCCATCTTCGTGTCGCGTTCCAGCGGCGGACCAATCTTGATCTTCTTCGCCTTCTCGGCCATCGCGTCGACAAACTTCTTATAAATCGACTTCTGCACCAGAATTCGACTGCCCGCCGAGCACACCTCGCCTTGATTGATGAACACGCCAAAGAGCGCGCCATCGATCGCCGCTTCAAAATCGGCGTCCGCAAAAAAGATATTCGGCGACTTGCCGCCAAGCTCCAGCGTCACCCGCTTCACCGTGTCAGCCGCTGCCTTCACAATCATCTTGCCGACCGCAGCCGACCCGGTGAACGCAATCTTGTTCACGTCCGGATGCTTCACCAGCGGCGCTCCGCAGCTCTCGCCAAAACCCGTGATCACGTTAACCACGCCCTTTGGCAAACCAACTTCGTCAAACCACTTTGCCATTTCGAGCACGCTCAGCGGAGTTTGCTCCGCCGGCTTCAGCACACACGTGCAACCCGCAGCCAACGCCGGAGCCAGCTTCCATGCGGCCATCAGCAGCGGGTAATTCCACGGAATGATCTGTCCAGCCACACCGACCGGCTCCTTCAGCGACAGGCTCATCGCGTTATCGGGCACAGGGTTCACATAGCCCACAACTTTTGTCGCCAGTCCGCCATAGTATTCAAAGCAAGTCGCCGTGTCGTTGATGTCAAACTCCGCTTCAACAATCGGCTTGCCCGTGTTGCGGCATTCCAGTTCAGCCAGCGCCGCTACATTCTGGCGAACTTTTTCGGCGAGCCGAAACAGCACCCGCCCGCGCTCCTGCGCCGTTGAGGTTCCCCACGGGCCCTCATCAAAAGCAGCGCGGGCCGCGGCTACCGCGCGGTTTACATCTTCCGCATTGGCGTCCGGAACCTGCGCGATCACCTCCTCGGTGGAGGGATCGCAAACCGGAAACGTCTTCTTCGCCTCGCTCGAAACCCATTCTCCATTGATAAACATCTGGTACGTTTTGATTTCGGCCTGCACTCCGCTGGGCATAAGCATCTCCTGCTCGATAAACGGGATAAAGTCTATAATTCGGCAGCCGCCGGATCCGGCTTCAATCTTCCATACACAAAAAAGAAAAACGCGGCCAGCACCAGAAAAAATAGCGTGAACCCGAACATCTTCGCCTCGTACTTCCAGACTGACGTGATCTGCTTCGCGGGAAAAAACGCCAAACCGATGCCGAGCGCGGTTGTCAGGAATCCGCTCGCTCCCGCAAACGTCAGCACCCCGCGCCCATAGCGGCCGCCCGAGAGATCGCTCCTCCGCGCAAATTTCAGCAACGCCGCAAATACATATAAAAACGGCACGAGCTGCAACACGACCGCCAGCGACAACATCGTCTGAAATGCTTCCTGCACTCCGCCCGACGCATAAAAATTGATGACAATCAATATCAGCGAGACAACCGCCTGCACCACCAGCGCCGCATACGGCGTCGCATACTTAGGATGCACTCGACCGAGCCACGACGGCATGTACGAGTCCAGGCCCGCCACAAAAGGAATCCGCGCCGATCCACCCATCCAAGCCGAGCCAATCCCCGCGATCGAAAGGCTCAGCATCACCGCAAACGGCGTGATGATCCACGCCACGTCAACTCTCGCGGCCATGTGGCTCACCGCCTGCACAATTCCCTGCAACACGCTGATATCATTTTTGCCGATCGCCAGCAGCAGCGTGAGCGTCGCGCCGATATAAAGTGCGCCCGAGATAACTCCGCCCCACGCCACCGCCGGAGGCAGCGTCTTCTGCGGATCTTTGATCTCGTCGCCCATCACCGACGCAAGCTCGAGCCCCACCAGCCCAAAGCAGATGACTCCAAAAGAATTCAGCACGAAACGCGGATCAGCCGGCACCCGGAAATCCGCCCCCGTCACCGTCGTGCCAAAACGCGACCAGACGGTCACTCCAAGACCAATTAAAACCGCCGCCGCCACAAATGTTCCAATCGCGCCCAGGTTGTTCAGCCACTTCCCCACGCCGAGTCCAACGATGTTAAGCACCGTGAGCAAAACAAGCAGTGCAAGCGACGCCAGCATGGCAAAAGCCTTGTTGTCGGCGAGCGCGGCATGGCCGGGTCCCATCGCAAACACCGAAACGCCGACGAAGTAGAGCATCACCGTCGGCACGTAAAGCATGTTATTCGTCCAGTAGCACCAGCCGGAAAGAAACCCGTGGAAATCGCCGAAAACTTCTTTCGCCCACAAGTAAAC
>JBAWAI010000475.1:0-1825 GCA_049589215.1 Terriglobales bacterium
CTGTTACAAACAGTTGGCTTTCTTTCGGTTCCATCGGAGCTAAGAACACACCCACAGCGCGCCGTTTCACGACCATCTTGTTAGCAACAATCGCAGCGACGGTGTCAAATAGGTTTATGTTCGACCCACCATATGCATTCTGGTCGATTTGGAGGGGCTTTGGCCCTCTGCAACGCCTTTTCATCGAGTTGTTATTCGCAGTCGCTGCCTACTGCTTGTTTGTGTTATTCAGGACGGCGGTGCGACTGCGCGGGATTGAGAGGCACTTTAATGAACGTATAATCCCGATTGAGGTGGCCTTGGCTCCGCTATATCGGTCGTTGGCGAACACGCGGCGCGTCATTGGGGCCACGTTCTATCTGTTCGGGTTCGTGCTCTTCTATGGTTTGCAGCTTATAGTGCATGCCATCGGCGACCCCTCATTAAAAATGGTTCTCGGAGGCTTCGTGTGCTCGTGCGCATTCGCCGCGAATGTCTTTTTCATCATTTTGGTTCTGCATGCTGGTGAATGGCTTGTGTACACCCTGCTAAATCGCTGTTCCAAACGTCTGAGTGGCGGATCGCATGGTAGGGGGGATAACGCGGAAGCTGTCGGCTTATAGCCTCAGTTGGCGAAATATCCCCATTACACTCATCGACCCCGTACCGACCCATCCTTATTCATCACATTCCAACCGTGTCCACCATCACTGACTCCGTCGCGATGCCATGAAACAATCTTCCTAGATCGTGACAGCGAAGCGTGTGCCCGCCTCCAGAGGTAAGGGCCAGAACTCCGGCAAGGAGCCGGCGAATACGTTCTTTGAAAAATCAGCAACAGAGCTGGACGAATCGACCCGTAACTCCTTATTCTGGAATACTTTGCATGTAAGCGCTTTAGAATGAGCATTTTAAGCAAAAATGATAGGGGGGGAGGGGTACACATTTCGACCAAACTGATCGAATCGATCCCAAGTGAAAGGTCACAACCCTCGTCTTTTCAGATTGTTGCCTTAGAGCCAATCACCGGGCTCGCCGATTTTCCAGCTCACAAATTGGATTACAATTCCTGCATGACTTCTCCGCCAAAGCCGCGCCAGAAGCAACCCGCCTTCGCTTCCCTCGCCCGCTATTCCGAGATCGGTTTCATCCTTCCATCGGCCGTGCTGCTGGGATTTTTTCTCGGCAAGCTGCTTGACTACTGGCTGCACACCAAGTGGCTCTATCTCGTCGGACTCCTCTTCGGAGCCGTCGTCGGCTTCTGGCAGGTCATTCGCATGGCGTTCGGCGCCTTCGGTAAAGATTCCGATTCTTCCCCGCCCCAATGAACGACGAGCTTGCAAACGGCCAGCCTGCGAACGTTCGGCCCGAGAACCACACCGCTCCCGCCGATCTGCGACTTGAAGCCTTCAACGACCGCGCGCTGTCGCGCATGTTCAAAATGATGTTGATCGTCGGCATCCTGCTCCTCGCGCCAGCCTTCTGGAAATATCGCGCGGCAGGCGCCATCGGATTCGCCGCCGGAGCAGCCGTCTCCTGCATCAACTTCCGAGCCCTTCAGCGCAGCGTGGAAGCCCTCGCTGACCGCGTCGTTAACCAGCAAAGCCGCGAACGAGGGGGAAGCATCGTGCTGCGCTTCCTGGTGCGCTACGCGTTGGTCGGAGCCGCCGCCTATGCTATATTCAACAGTTCCGCCCTGGCCTTCCGCGGTTTTTTGTGGGGGCTGTGCCTGCCCGTAGCGGGCATGATGATCGAGGCGGCGTTCGAGACATGGGTAGCATTCCGGAAGGAATGATCCCGAAGAAATGATCTGGGCAGTGCCGATAACCTCAACTGGTTGTCATTC
>JBAWAI010000476.1:0-3383 GCA_049589215.1 Terriglobales bacterium
GCTTGATCTTTTCCAAAGTCCGCACGGCCATGGGCGGCAAAGCACGCGAGTTTCTCTCCGGCGGCGCGCCCCTCGGACGCGAACTGGCCGAGTGGTTTGCCGACATCGGCATCCAGATTCACGAGGGCTATGGCCTCACTGAGACGTCGCCCGTAATCGCCGTCAATACTCCCAAAGCCAACAAACTCGGCACCGTCGGCAAGCTGCTCGCCAACGTCGAGGTTCGTGTCGCAGACGATGGTGAGGTGCTGGCGCGCGGTCCTTCTGTCTTCAAGGGCTACTGGAATCGTCCAAATGAAACGGCAGAAGCCTTCGCCGACGGATGGTTCAAGACGGGAGATGTTGGAAACATCGACAGCGATGGTTTTCTCTCTATAACCGATCGCAAGAAGGATCTGATCAAAACCTCCGGGGGAAAATTCATTGCGCCCCAGCCAATCGAAAACGCCCTCAAGCTAAGTTCGCTCATAGGAACCGCTGTAGTGCTCGGCGACCGGCGCAAGTTCCCCTTCGCGCTTATCGCGCCTCACTTCCCTGTTCTCGAGACTTGGGCTCACGATAACAAAATCGCATTCGCCTCGCGCAACGAACTCATCGCCAACATGAAAGTTCAGGCGCTGTACGAGAGCATCGTCGAAGAAATCAACCAGAACCTCGCCCGCTTCGAAAAACTGAAGCGCGTCCTGCTAGTCCCCGAAGAATTCTCCTGGGCCGATGGCACCCTGACCCATACCTACAAAGTCCGCCGCCGCGGCATCGAAACCCGCTACCGCGACCTCATCGACCAAATGTACACAAAGGCCGAAACCGAAGCGATAAGATCGAAGTCCTGACCCCGCGTGTCGCATGGGAGAATTCTGTTAGCCCACTTTCCGGGAGAATGTCATGAAGATTGTGCCCGTCATCAAATCCAGCGACTTGGAACGATCATTGCATTTCTACACCAAGGTTCTGGACTTCGAATGCAAATGGCCTGGTTATGAAGATCGCGAAATGGTCAACGGAGTCATCGACCTGGTTCGTGACGGAGCTGAACTACAGCTTTCGCGTCATGCGGGCGACGGCGTTTTCGGCTCCGTGAACCGTGTGTTTGTCGAAGACGTCGATGAGCGTTACGCGACCTTTCGCTCTCGCGGTCTAGATACGACGCACCGCCCAGAATCTCCAATTCACACCGCGCCCGTCAATCAGACCTGGGGGCTGCGCGAGTTTGCAGTGACCGATCCAGACGGCAACAATCTTTGTTTCTGCACGCCCAAAAGATAAGGACAACCTTTCTAGAAGCCCCATCCACAACCTCTACCGAAATACTCCCGCGCTCGTGACGAAACCCGCTTCACACGTTGACGTGAACTTGGATTGAGGAGACAATAGCAGCCGTCTTGAAGGGCAAGTTCAGGGCTGAATCCCAAGTATGACTGTTCGCGCTGTTGCGGCTAAGAATCCTCAGCACTTTCTGTTCACTTCTGCTGCCAGATTTGCTCTTCGCCTCGCATCCACCCTGGCAATCTCCCTCGCAGCCTCAGCGCAAACCACCGCTCCCGCCAGCATGTCCATGACTACCGAATCCCGCGTTCACTCGCCCGGCTGGTGGCCCACCAAAGGTGACGCCGCACGAGATGGTTTCGTAGGCACGCCAACCTGCGCGCGGTGTCATGCTTCCAAGGCAGCGTCCCAGCAGAAACATTCCATGGCCCGCGCCGCCGTTCCGGCCGCCAACGCCGACATACTCCACCAGCACGACCACCTCTCCTTTCACCTCGGTACCTACCATGAGGAAATCGTCACCAAAGGCAACAAGAGCGTTCTAACGGTGACCGCGAGCAGCGGCAAGGCGCCGCTCTCTGTCGACCTGCTGTGGGCATTTGGCGTCGGTCACATGGGCCAAACTTATGTCTACGAAAAAAACGGCGGCTACTACGAGAGTCATCTGAGCTTTTATACGTCTTCGCAGGATCTGAACATCACTCCGGGCCAATCACAGGCCATGCCCGCCAGCCTTGAAGATGCCGCTGGGCGCCGCATGCCGCCTGCCGAAAGCCGCGCCTGTTTTGCCTGTCACACAACCGCCGCAGTCACAAACAATCAATTGGATCTTAATGCCGCCGTGCCTGGCATCACCTGCGAGGCCTGTCATGGGCCCGGCGCCAGTCACGTAGCAGCCATGAAAGCGGGAAAGCACGAAGAGGGTGCGCGCCTGATCATGAATCCCAGCCTCCTCGATCCGGTTGAGTCCGTCGACTTCTGCGGCGCCTGCCATCGCACATGGCAGGATGTAGCGAGCAGCGCTTACATTGAGGTTGGCTCACTGAACCTCCGGTTTGCGCCTTACCGACTCGAAAACAGCCTGTGCTGGAGCAAGCCTGACGCTCGCCTCACCTGCGTCGCCTGCCACGATCCCCATCAGCCACTGGATCACGACCTCGCCGACTACGATTCACGCTGCCTGCAATGCCACGTCAATCAGCCAGGCATGAAACCAACGGCCGATTACCCAGGCGCGGCCTGCCCGGTAAGTCGCGAGAATTGCGTAACCTGCCACATGCCCAAGACTGAATCCCCTTTTCAGCGATCCACCTTCACCGACCACTGGATTCGCAAACCACTAAGTTCGCGCTGAATAATCGCTCGACATGGATTTTGCCGAAACCTAACTTTATGAATGCACGCGCCATCCGTTGCAGTAGAATCTTGAGCAAGCGAAAAGGACCCGCAATGCAGAAGCACCGATTCTCACGTTCGACTTGGATCCTCGAAACAAAAGTCGCCATTCTGCACAAGAAAGCGGAGCAGAAAAAAGTAAGGCTCTCCAAAGACGTGGCGCTCTACATTGCGGAGAACATCAGTTCAGATGCACGCGCACTGGAAGACGCGCTCGCCTGTCTCGTAGCCCATTCTTCGCGGAGCGGCGCAGACCTTACCCTGAATTATGCGAAAGATGTCCTGAACACTTTCATCGGCCGGCAACCGCCCACGGCAACGGTCGATCCGTTTCAGAGGATCTTTGGACAAGGTGCCACGAAACAAGCCGAGAGGACCCGGCCGGCTCCGGCCACGCCGGATCTTCGCTTCGTGCTGTGCCTTCTGAAGTCACACGAAGGAGAGCAAAGAACCCGCGTTAAACAAGAGTTAGAAGTGAATGTGCGCGAGCGCGAACGTGAGCAACTCACTCGCCTCGACGCGTACGAGCGGGCATTGGAACGCCTCGCCAAGACTCGAAAACGAGTATAAGGGTTTGTAGTGACCTGCCGATCAAACACTCCCGATCGGTGCAACAGTCCTCTCGCAACTAGATTCCGCCGTACAATATTCCCATGACGGACTCATTCACCATTGCAGGCAAACAATTCCGCTCCCGCCTGATTGTCGGAACAGGGAAATAC
>JBAWAI010000477.1:0-16266 GCA_049589215.1 Terriglobales bacterium
GAACCATGCGGGCGCGGGCGCCAGCAGAAACGACCAGTAGGATGCGGAGAAGATGTGGGCGACGTTGACGTCTTTCAGGCCACGCC
The DNA here is from genome assembly GCA_049589215.1 of Terriglobales bacterium. GTDB lineage: Bacteria > Acidobacteriota > Terriglobia > Terriglobales > Acidobacteriaceae > Acidiflorens. Next base: position 87 of record JBAWAI010000477.1, read on the forward strand.
ACAGATGCCAGAAATAGATGGGCTCGCGGAGAACGGTGCGAAGGCCGGGGACGCGCTCGGCCCAGGCCAGTGCGCCCGGGAGCGGGGGATCGACCGCGATGAATGTGACTTCGACATCGGGATCGTTCTGCCAGAGGCGCATGAGCAGATCGGCTTGGACGGCTTGGCCGCCGACGTAGCGAAGGCTGGGGGCCATGATGGCGACGGCGACTCTCGTGCGATGACCGCTCACAGCCGCGCCGCTCGCTTGCGTTGGAGGATTCGGCGGCATCATGGGTTGAGCCGGCTTCGTCCTTGGCGTGCCAGCAGTTTCAGGTAGAGATCCTCGTACTGACGGCAGACGTGAGCAAGACTAAAGTTTTGTTCAGCGAAGCGGCGCGCGTTCTCGCCTTGCTGGCGGCGGAGGGCTGCGTCCGACAGAATGCGGCAGATCGCACTCGCGAATTCGGATTCTTTGCCGGCGGGGATCAGCGCTCCGCGATCGTTGGTCACGATTTCCGGGTTTCCGCCGACGGCATAAGCGACCACGGGCACGGCCGCCGCCATCGACTCGAGGACAACGTTCGAGAGGCCTTCGGAGTCGGATGTGAGCACAGAAATATCGGATGAGGCGAGGATGGCTGGAATATCCTGACGATCGCCGAGGAAGACGACGCTCCCGGTGAGGCCGAGCGTCGCGGCCTGCTGCTCGAATTCGGCGCGCAGCGGCCCGTCGCCGACCAATAAAAATTCCGCCTGCGACAATTGCTTGCGAACTTCGGCAGCGATGCGCAGAAAGCCGGCGTGGTTTTTGTAGTGCGCATTCATGCGCGCGATCATCGTGATGCGCGGTGCGGCGCTACGCGGCAACGCGGGTGCCACCGGCTCAAATACCGCGCGGGGCATGGCATTACCGATGACGGCGAGTTTTTCGCGCGCGACTCCCGCAGAGGCAAGGCGGTCCGCTCCTGCTTGCGAATTGCAAACTACCGCATCGCACCATCGAAACGCGACGGCCTGCGCCCGGAATTGCGTGGGAGTGAGAAGATCTCCCAGTTGGCGATGGCTGCCGATGACGACCGGCGTGCGTGCCAGACGCGCGGATGGAATCATAGTGAGATTTGTGTAGAAATCGAAGGCGTGCGCTATCTGAATACGATTCTCGCGAAGATGGCGCGATAGAGCGAAGCGCGTGCGCAGCGCCTTCCATCCGAACAGGCTACCGCCCAACGGAAACTGTTCGTATTTTCTGAACTGGCCGGCCAGCGGGCCCCTTGGATTCACGCATCCGACCTTGACGTCAAAGTTTGCGCTTACATTTTGCGCGAGCAGCGCGCACTGGCGCTCGGAGCCTCCCGTTTCGAAGGTGTTGATCATGAGAAACAGGCCGACGGGCGCGACGGGCGTAGCCGTTGCGGGCTTCGTGAGCGGCGTGGTGGCCAAGTTGGTTAGGCTCCGGGCACGCGGACAGGCGTGTCCACGCTACATGCGCCGGCGGGGGCGCCACACTCGACCAACAACGCACTTGGAACTTTTCTGCGGGAGTCGGCGACTACCGGGAGCGAGAAGAGGCCGGCGGGCTTGACGAATTTTTCCAGAAAGTTGCGATGCCAGAGTTCGAACATCAGCAGTCGCCAGATGCGGCCGGTCATGGTTTTGCCGCGCACGAGGTGATCGTCCATGAGGCGCTGGATGCCAGCGGCCTGGAAGTAGCCACGCTCGAGCGTGCGCGGCTCGAGAAGGATGAGCAACATGTCTTTGAGTTCGTTGCGCATCCAGTGTACGAGTGGCAGCGAGAAGCCGCGTTTCTCGCGATAGATGGCTTCGCGCGGGACGCCGACCCGCTCGGCTAGTTTGCGGAGTATGTACTTTTGCGTTTTGCCGCGCAGCTTCCAGTCCGGCGGAAGACTGGTGACGTATTCGACGAACACATGGTCGAGGATCGGGGCGCGCGTTTCGAGCGAATTCAACATGCTCATGCGATCGACTTTGGCAAGGATGTCATCGACCATGTAGGTTTTGGTATCGACGTAGAGAGTCTGGCTGAGTGGATCTTTCGCGGGCGCGGCGGCAAAACGGCGGCGCAGGACGTTGGCCGGATCGTCGCTGCGCTGGAGGATGGCACGAAAATCGTCGGAGAGGAGCGGGATGTCGCGCTCGAAACTTGGGAGAAAGGCGAGGCCGTCGATGTAGCGCTCCTGCCATGGGAGCGTGACGTTGTAACTGAGGCGGCGACCGTTCATCTTGCTGGGCAGCAGAGGAAAGATCGTGTTGCGATAAAAGTTTCGCGCCCAGCCGGGAATGCGTTCATAGACCTGGCGTCCGGCCTGGATGCGATAGCGGTCGTAGCCGGCGAAGATTTCGTCGCCGCCGTCTCCGGAGAGCGCGACCGTCACGTGCTGGCGGGCCATCTGCGAGACGTAATAGGTGGGCAGCATGGACGAATCGCCGAAGGGCTCTTCGAGCGACGAGGTCAGGTGTTCGACGGTTTGCACGACGTCGGGCTCGAGAATCATCTCGTGATGCTCAGTGCCGAATTTCTTCGCGACCATGCGCGCGTACTGCGCTTCGTCGAAATCGTCTTTCTTGAACCCGATGGAAAACGTTTTGACCGGGCCGGCGCTGGCCCGCGCCATCAGGCCGACGACTGTTGACGAGTCGATGCCGCCGCTCAGGAACGCGCCCAGCGGGACATCGGAGATCAAGCGCATTTTTGTCGCTTCGAAAAGCAGGTGGTCGAGTTCTTCGAGGCACTCGTTTTCGGCCTTAGCCGTGAGAACCCGGGGGACGTGCGTGCTGTATTCGGGCAGATCCCAATATTGGCGGATGCGAATCTCGCCATTTTCGAATTCGAGCACGTGGCCCGCGGGCAGCTTGTGAATTCCGGTGAACGCCGTGAGTGGCTCGGGCACGTATCCGAAGTAAAGATATTCGAGGAGAGCCTGCGAGTTGACCTCGGCTAATTCGGGAGCGACCGCGAGGATGCTTTTGATCTCGGAGCCGAAGTACAAGTTGCCATTGTGCAGCGCGTAGTGCATCGGCTTTTTGCCGAAGCGGTCGCGGGCTAGCAGCAGCTTGCGGCGAGGCTTGTCATAGATGGCGATGCCGAACATGCCGCGCAGTTTTTGCACGCAGTCGGCGCCCATATCTTCGTAGAGATGAAGGATGCACTCGGTGTCGGTTTTCGTGGTGAAGCGATGGCCGCGGCGTTCGAGGTCGGGACGCAGGTCGGGAAAATTATAGATCTCGCCGTTGAAGACGATCCATGCGCTTCGATCTTCGTTGAAGATGGGCTGGTGGCCGCCGGAAACGTCAATGATAGACAGGCGGCGCATGCCGAGACCGGCGCCATCAGCCACGTAGACGCCGTCATCGTCGGGGCCGCGATGGCGGATCGCGTCGCACATGTGGCGCACGAGAGCTTCGGTGATGTTGCTCTCGCGAGTTGCACTGACGACTCCGGCGATACCGCACATGACAGATCTATCCTTTCACAACTTCGCGTTCGGGCGCGCGGCGTAGTTCGTTTTTGGAAGACGACGGCGCAGCCGCAATGGGCCTGAAGCGATAATCGCGATAGTCGCCGGGGTTGCCGTCGCGGCCGTCACAGGCGGCGAGGATGATGTTGGTCATTTCGCGCACGGTTACGAAGTGCAGCGTCTCTTTTCTGTCGGCAGCGCCGTTTACGAACTGGTCGAGGAAATTGCGGAACTGATTGCCGATGACCGCCTCCTGCTGCGTCGGGTCCATGGAATGGCAATGCACCTTGATGAAGAGCCAATCGGGACGGCCCTCTACGCGCACGCGCGCTTTTTTCCAGAGACCGAGGCGGCGCAGCGACATGGGGGCAACTCCGGTGATGGCGCCGTTTTCGATGACAGGTTTCTTCGCGCTAAGAGAGCCGGCGAGGTCGGTCACCAGCGGGCCCTGAACGATCAGCGGCCAGGTCTTGGGTGCGCGCCCGACTGCGAGATTGCGGCCTTTGCTTTGCGGTGCGACCCGGTCGAGCGGCAGCCTGCACTCATAGATCGAATTTACTTTCGCGGTCTGCGCCGGATGCCAGACGCTGCTTGGCATGGTGAAGTCGGCATAGCAGCCGGTCTCGCCGAGGATTTGCATTTCGGAATCGACGCCGCAGAAGAGACCTCCGGCTGAATTGGCGAGCGCGAAATTTCCATGCACGAAGGCGTAGCGCGGATCTGCTGAGCCATCGGCGACCGAGAGACAGCGATGGCGAAAGGCAAGCTGGTCACGGAATTCGACGATCTGCCGGCGCGTGTTCTCAGCCGTGTCGGGCTCTTGCATGCCGTGGTGTAGATGAATTTCGGTTTCGCCCCAGCCCGAGTGACAGTGCTCGGCGAGCATTTCGACAAGTTCTTCGTCGTATTGCTCGGCGGGATAAAAATAGGTGTGGACGAGTGGGCGGCCATCGTGATCGCGCGGGCGGTCGATGACTTTGGGGTATTCGCGGAACCAGACTTCCTCGCGGCGCAGTTGCTCGTCGCGCGCGACGCGCTTGTAGCCGCTGGTCGGGTCGAACGCGGGTTCGAAATGATCGGCGAGCGCGAAGATGATGTGCACCGGGCGAGGCGCGACGGAACGCAGGGCGTGCAGCGTGATGGTGGGCAGCACTCTCCGGGTGTAGGCGAATTTTTTGTGGAAGAAACGCATGATCCGGTGTTTTGTGTCCGACGACCTCAGCGGCTAAAGCCGCAGTACCTTTTGGCCCAGTTGCAGCAGCGGTGAAGCGCTGCGCCACCCAAAGTCTCAAACGCCTTTACTAAATAGGACCGCTATTCCTCCCTACTTCGACCGCAGCGGTTTGCGACCGCGTACCGCGATTGAAAACTCGCCAATGCGCATGTCCTCCATACCCATCGCTTCGTACCAGCGAAAAACTTGTTCATATGTGTGCTTGGATTGATACTTCGGCGAATACCAGTCGAAGGTGTCGAGGGTGCGTTGTTCGGCAGTCTTTTGCCGGTTCACGGGAAAAACATGGTGCAGCATGCCCGCGGCTGGCCGTCCGACGAGCGGCAGCTTTCGCAACGCCATCTCGGTGTTGTAGACGACGGGCACAGCGACCTTGAGAATGCCGTGCAGATTCTGCGGCTTCATGCGGCTGGTGTAGCGGCGCCAGAAATCGCTGAAGCGGTACCACTTGTTGTATCCGCTGTAGAGCCAGACGGCGAGAACGCCGCCGGGCTTCAGGTATTTGTCGAGCGCCTTGACGGCGGCTTCGCAGTCGGGGGTGTGGTGCAGCACACCGACGCTGTAAATGATGTCGAAACTCTCAGGCGCGAAGGGCAGCGCGAAAACGTCGGCCTGCATGGCGACGAAATCGCGATCGGCGAGATTTTTGGCGGCAACTTCGGCAGCCGCGCTCAGGTCGATGCCGACCACGCGCGCTCCCCAACTAGTGGCGACTTCGGCGAAACGGCCCATGCCGCAGCCCACGTCGAGCACGAGCTTGCCTTTGAGCTCTTCTGGCTTGAGGGCGGTCTTCCAGCGGAAGTTGGCGTCGGATTCGCGCACCTGATCATGATCGAGCTGCGTTTTCTGGTAGCGATGCCACTGGAAGCCGAAGCTGGCGGCGTAGTGCTGCGCGTCGACGAAACGCGCGATGCCGTTCACGAAAGGATAGGCACGCTTGCACGACGGGCAGACGTAGCCGCCGGCGCTATCGCTGTCGAGGCGTGAGCCGCAATTCAGGCAGCGCAGAATTTCCTGCAAATCAGCGGTCATTGCCGACGGGGCCGACGGCGCCGACTGCATCTGTTCTTCCGAAATCATAAGCCTCCAGGAAATGACGTCCACGCGTCGGCGGCGGAACTGCCTCGGCGTGGATTCCTTCCGCATCTTTTTCTTTGATGGTCTGCAACAGGGTCGCGATGAAAGCCACCGCAAAATAGGGGAAGTACTGATAGGCCTCGGGCGCAAAGAGCGCTCCTATAATGAACCCAACCAGTGAACTAGTAAGCGCGCCCACAAATAACGTGGTGTTCGGATCGAGGTCAGTCCGCTTGCGCAAGACTTTGAGATCCTGAAACCCTCGCCGGAAATACATCAGATAAATAATGAGAACCGGGAGGCCACCTTCGGCGGCGACCTGGAGGTAGGTCATGTGCACGTCGCGCCAGATTCCGGAATAGGTCGGGAAGTTGTGCACGCCGATGCCGAAAATCGGATAAGACTCGATGGCATCGAGCGCGCGGAACATCAGGAACTTGCGGTCCTGGAACGATCCGTAAGCGGACTTCTCGGTCGTGCTGTCGCCCGAGAGCGCCTCAAAGCGGTCGTAGAGCTTGCCGCCCACCGTGCCCGCAATCAGCACCGCCGCCAAAACCGTTCCGACCAGCAACTGCGGGCGTTTGCCCTTGATGGCGAAGAAGTAGAGCGTCACCGCGCCCGAGATGCACAGGTTGATGAAGCCGGCGCGCGAGGCGGTCATGAAAATCGTGAAGAGCATGATCAGCATTCCGCCGAGCCATGCAACCTTCGCAAACGCGCTCTTTGATGTGACCATGAACGCCAGCGCGAAGGGCAGCGCGAGCACGATGGCAAAAGCCAAATCGTTCGGATTCGAGTAGATGCCGCCGAGAACTCCCGCCAGGCGGTCGACCCCGCGGCCCTTGATGAGCGCGGCTACGCAGGCTACGACTACCGAAATCGCCTGAATAAAAATAATGCGGCGCAGACGGTCGAAAGTAGTGATGAGCAAAAAGATCAGCGCCCAGGCGATGTAAATTTTGGAAAACTCGACGGAGCGGGTGATCGCGCCGCCCTTCCAGACCGGCGAGAGGACAGCTCCAATCCAAAGGAGGGCAATCATGAGGAGCAGGAGCTTCGACTCATTGGGCATGTCTTTCATGGTGCGCTTGGTGCGCCCCATGGCATTGAACAATCCCCAGATGGCAAGAATCGCAGTGATCTTAGCGAGCGGAATGTACCCGAGGAAAGGCACGTAGTCTCCCGGCCGCGCGCAGTAAACGATGAAAAACATACTCAGCCAGAAAAACGAGGATCTGGTCGGGTCCGCTCCCTGATAAATCCGCCGGCCTATGCCATTGCCCGCTATTGCCACCGCGCTATCGCCAGTCGCCACAAATTCCTCTTTTTCTGTCTTGCCGTTCTTGCAATTGCTTCTTGGCTATTTTTCCTACTTCTTTTCTCAACTACCCTTCTTAATCTTTTCCGACTCTCTTACTCTCGCAAACTACGCCGAGCGCACCGTTACCGCGCGCGGGTCCGGGCCCGGCTCAGAGGACTCGGCTCGCGCGGACTGCTGCTCCAGTGCGGGAGAGATGGGGCCTTTGGCGTTCGCTTTCTTTTCCGCTTCATCCTGGAGCACTTCGGCGAAGCGCTCCCCGATCGCTGGCCAGTCGTGGCGCGCCGCTGTCTGGGCGGCGGCCTGCTCATAGCGACGGCGCTGGTCGGGATCGCGCAGGAGCGTTACGACTGCCTGCGAGAAGGCGCGGGGATCGTCGGCCAGAACGATGTCGCTGCCGTTATGAATGTCCAAGCCTTCGGCGCCTATGGTCGTCGATACCACTGCCTTGGCCGCGGCCATAGCTTCGTAGATTTTCAGGCGCGTTCCGCCTCCGATGCGCAGGGGAACGATGACGACTGCTGACTGGCGAAGATGCTCGACGACCGATGGCACGCGCCCGGTGACTTCAATCGAATCGGAAGCCCACTTTTCGACGCGGCGCACCGGATTGCGCCCCACGATGCGAAGCCGCGCCTGCGGGACCTCGGCCCTGATCGACGGCCAGATTTCGCCGCAGAAATATTCCACGCCGTCCACATTCGGCTCCCAGTCCATGGCGCCAACGAAGGAGATGATGGGCGCGGGTTCGGTGGGGTTCGAGGAATCGGGCGCGAATTCGGCAAGATCGACTCCCGTGGGAACGACCGTGATGCGATCGGCGTCCACCCAGCGCGTCATGAGTGAGCGATCGTTTTCGGAAACAGCAATTACGTGCTGGAACGTTCTCACCGCGCTCTTTTCGTAGGCGAGCATCTTTCGGTGCTCGACGCCATACATCATTTTCTTTATCGGATTGGAGGCGGTTTCGGCATGGCGCCGCCAGATTTCGCTCTCAACATTGTGCTGGAAGAGCACGCTCGGAATGTTCAAGTGCTCGGGAAAATTGATGGCCGCATCCAGAAAGTCGCAGACAGCAACGTCGAAACGCTCTTCGCGGAACCAGGATGTCAGCCGACGCTGCACGACATCGTAAGCGAAGCGGCCGACCGCATAAGGAGCGGCGTCGCCGAGATGCTTCAGATAGTCGAGGCCGCGCTGGAGGCCTGCGAGTTCGCGCTTGCCGGTACAGACCGCAACCGATCCCGGCAACTGGCGCTGCAACTCGCGCTCGTAGCCCGAGTCGGGCTCGCCACTATAGTAAGAATAGAACGTTAGCTCATGGCGCACGGCGAGGTAGCGCAGCACGTGATACGTGCGTATGTTGCCGCCATTTTCGACGGGCAGCAACTTATCGGCTTTGACCCAGAGAATTCGCATGGCAGTGAGCGGGCGTCGTCTACCTGACCCAAACCGCCTTTCTGCCGGTGACAAAATTCACAAAGGCGACCACGGCCGCCGAGTTCAGCACAACGAAGGTGCGAGCGGGATCGGCAATGCGCCCGAGCGGGCCAGTTTTCACGCCACCGATCGCGATCAGGCTCAAGGCATAAAATGCCAGCTGCGCAAAAAGCACGGCGCGATAAAAGGGCGCCGTCAGGAAAATCGATGCCGCCAGCAGCGCCAGCAGCGCAAGGGGCACCATCAGTCGCACCAGCTTATGGCTGAAGAACTCGAACCGAATGGCATTGCTTGCGCCGAGCAGCCAGGGCGCGAGTTGCAAGAGCTGATAATTTCCGCTCAATGTGCGTACTTTGCGCGAGAACTCTCGACTTTGCCCAAGGTCGGGCGAATCCCAGGCGCGGGCGCGTGGGTCGAAAATCACGCGTGAACCGCGGCGCACGACCTGCATGGGCAAGAGCACATCGTCGAGAATCGTCCCTTCCGGCAGCGGCTCGAGCAGCTCACGGCGCGCGCAATAAATCGCGCCGGTCGCCCCGGCAACTGAGCCCGAGGCGGATTCCAGTTCGCGAATTTTTTTCTCCATGCGCCAGTACAGTCCCATGCCTTTTCCCGTCTCTCCGCGCGCCGGATCCCCCAGCATCAGTTCGCCGCTTGCTGCCCCGACTTCGGGGTCGGCGAAATTCTCAATCAGCAGACGCAACGCCTGCGGCTCGATCGGCTGCCGAACATCGGTAAAGAGCAGCACCTCACCATGCGCCATGCCGATGGCGTCATTCAGGCCGGCGGCCTTGCCCCGCGACTCCGCCTTCAACAGCGTGCGGACGCGGGCGTCGTTCCCGGCAAATGCCGTCAGCAGCGACCCGGTCCCATCACTCGAACCATCGGAGACCACCACTACTTCCAGCCTCTCCGGCGGATAGTCGAGCGCCAGGAGGTTCCGCAGCTTGGCTGTGACCGCGGCCTCTTCGTTTCGCGCCACCATTACCGCAGAAACCACCGGCGTAGCCGTGCCTCTCATGACCGGACGCGGCGACCACCAACTGCGCAACAACAGCCACAGGGGATACCCCACGTAGGCGTAGGCGATCACGATTGCCGACGCCCAGAACACCCATTTCATCTCTACTGCGCTCCCCGCTTCAGCAGCACCGTCTTTACGGTCTGGAACATGATCAGCAGGTCCAGGCCGATCGAGGCGTTCTTGATGTAGAACAGGTCGTACTGCAATTTTTCGCGGGCATCCTGGACCGTGCTGCCGTATTTGTATCTCACCTGCGCCCAGCCCGTGAGTCCGGGACGCACCATATGGCGCACGCCGTAGTATCTGATCTCTTTCGATAGCCACTCCACAAACTCGGGTCGCTCGGGACGCGGTCCGACGAAGGCCATATCGCCCTTCAGCACGCACCAGAGCTGGGGAATCTCATCGAGCCGCGAGGTCCGCAAAAACCTTCCGATGCGCGTCACGCGCGGATCATTGTTACCGGCCCACTGCGGGCCGCCGGCCTCGGCGTCGGTACGCATGGTGCGGAACTTGACGACGTGGAAGGTTCCTCCACCTTTGCCGACGCGCCTCTGGCGGTAAAAAACTGGCCCTTTCGAATCAAGTCTTATGGCGAGTGCGACCAGCGGGATCAGCGGAAGAGAAAGGATGAGACCGACCAGGGCGATTCCAACCGAGAGTGCGCGCCGCACCAGCTTGAAAAACGGGCTCCGTCGAAAGCCATCTCCAAAGACCAGCCAGCTCGGATAGAGATTTTCGACTTCGATCTTGCCGGAAATTCTTTCCAGCCAGGTCGCCGCCTCTTCGATCTTGACTCCATCCATGCGCAGGTCGAGGAGCTCTTGCATGGGGATGGTATTGCGGCGGTCGGGCATGGCGACGATCACGCGATGGACTTTCTGGCGCTTGACGATTTCAAGCAAGTGGACAGCGACCGACTCGCGCGTCACCGCGCCCTCCATCTTGCCGGTCCAGCTCACGATCTCGACGCCGATGTCGGGATTCTGGCGCAAGCCCTGCACCAGGCGCTGGGCACGCTCGCCGGTACCGAGTACATAGACCCGCTCTACCAGAATGGGCAGCCGGATAAGCCAGGCAAAACCGATTCTCCAACCGAATAGCGCAAAGGTGAGGATCAGCAGGCCGACAGCGGAAGAGCCGCCGCTGACTCCGTTGCCCAGAACGTAGTTGGGGCGGAGATAGGAGACGCCCGCCAAAAAAAAGGCGATCAGCCCCGGCACCATGAGGAGGCGGAAATAGAGCTCGCCCTTAGTGGTGAGGCGAGCCGTATCGTACAGGTCAAACAGGTGCGAGCAGAGCAGGACGAGGATGGTGACGACGAGAATTTTGAAGTAGCCGCCCTTAACGCTCATTACCAGGTAGAAGTCTTCCCGGAAAACCAGGAAGGCGCCCAGCAGAAACGAGGTCCATACGATCAGGGCCTCGCCAATCAGCAGGACGAGCGTGCGGACCGGGTAATAAACATTGAAGAGCCGGATCAAACTTTCCCCTCGTTCAGCTAGCGGGCCGAACTTGCCACGGCCTCGCCATAGTAGTACTTGGACTGCGACATCTTTTCGGTGGAAGTTCCGTTTAGCACGACGCCCAAAAGGAGCTTGTCGGGGAATTCTTCACGCGCGCGCCGGGCCAGCGGCGAGGGGGTCACGTTCGAGCGCACCACCATGAGGACGCCGTCACACGCGCCGGCCACGATGGTCGAATCCGAGACCGGAATCACGGGGGCGGAGTCGAGGATGATCCAGTCAAAGAGAGGTTCAACGCGCTGCAAGAGGAGTTTCAGGCGGCCATTGGCCAGGAGTTCCGACGCTCCGGGCAACAGGCGGCCGGCGGGCAGGAAGAAGAGGTTCTCCATGGCGCCGCGCTGCATGCCGGTGAACTCGTCGATCTCACCGAGGAGGTACTCGGAGAGGCCGGGCGTAGACGTGGTTCCGAGATGGCGGTGCAGCCCGGGGTTGCGCAGGTCGGCGTCGATAATGAGAGCGCGCCGCCCATGCTGGCGGACCAGCACCTGGCCGAGATTGGCGGCGACGAATGATTTGCCTTCTTTCGGCATGGCGCTCGTCACCAGCAGGCGCTTGAGCGGCATCTTCTCGCGGATCTGGTAGAGGCGCGAGCGCAGGGTGCGAAACTCCTCGGTTCCCAGACGAGTTTCGTCGTCCTGGAAAAAGAGCATGGTGGTCGGATCCGGATTCCAGGTCACTGGCCGGCACCGAGAGAGCAGCGCTTCATAGTTGAAGTCGGAGGCTGCCTGCATCCCGCCAGCGGATGGACTCTGTAGGGAGGGCATGGGCATTTGTTCGGAGTCGGGCTGCTCGAAGGAGGGCTCGACGTGCGTCCCCAGGGATGTGGCTCTTTCTTGTTCGGCGCGTTTCAAAGCGTCATGAATGCGGCTCATAGTTTCCTCTCCTTGGGGAGATCTTGTTCGGATTCGCGCAACCGGTCAGCGAGCGTTGCGAGCGTGCGTAAAGCTTCCACCAGATCAAACTTGCCGGCAGGGGCGGGCGCGGCGGGCATCATTGCCCCGGCGGTGCCGTCGGCCAGATCGAAGTCGCGGGCCACGGAGTCGACGATTTCAGCAGTCACCATTTTTTTCTGGTCGACAAAGGCGCTCACCAGGCAGTGCTCGCAGAGCAGGTTGATGACGCGCGGAATGCCGGTCGCGTAGCGGAAAATCGCAGCCGCCGACTCGTCGCTGAAAATCGGATCGCCATTGGAGCCGGCGATGCGCAGGCGCTGGCTGATATAAGACTTGGTCTCTTCGAGATTGAACGCGTGCGTCTTGGCGCGGAGCGTCAGGCGCTGGCGTAGTTGCCGCAACTGGGGCTGCTTCAGGCGCTGTTCGAGTTCGGGTTGCCCCACTAGAACGATCTGGAGGAGCTTCTCGGTGAAGGTCTCGAGGTTGGTCAGCATACGGATTTCCTCGAGCACTTCGTCGGAAAGGTTTTGCGACTCGTCGATGATGAGCACGGCGGTTTCGCCGGCGCGATAGCGGTCGAGGAGCCAGTTGTAAAGCCGCTGCAGAATGGCACTCTTTGATTTCGTGTCGCAGGGAATGCCGAAATCCGCCATCATGAAGTCGAGCATTTGAGTGACATCCATGCGCGAGTTGAAGACGAAAGCGGTGGCCACCTGCTGGAGGCGCAGCCATTCCATCAGTTTGTTGATAAGCGTCGTCTTGCCGGTGCCGACCTCGCCCGTCAGAAGCACGAAGCCCTTGCGGCTTTGAATACCGTAAGTAAGACAGGCCAATGCCTCTTCGGTATGCCGCGTCAGAAACAGGTAGCGCGGATCCGGATTGACGTTGAACGGGTTGGCCCGCAGTCCGAAAAACTCTTTATACATAGCTCTGCCCTAGACTCCGACCTTCTCTTCGTTCTTGTCCGGAGTGCGCCCCCAGAATTTTCGGCGCCCGTTGCCATTGCCATTGCCGTATGCGGCGCCCGGCTCTTCGCCGCCCACCCACGGCACTGAGATCAGGAGCGGCAGGTCCATGGCGATCGCGGCATCGCGTTCGGTACGAATTGACTTGTCGCTGAACTCCAGCCAGATGGCGATGAGCAGGCCGAGACCCATACCTCCGGCCATACCGCCCGCTGCAAACAAGATACGAGCGGGGAACGTCGGACTGTCCGGCTTGTTCGCCGACTGGCCGATAGTGACCTGTTCACCCTCGGCGGAGTTTTCCGCCTGTTTGCCTAAATCAGCCGAACTCTGCCTCGCCAGCAGGTCGTTATAAAACTTCTGCTTGCTGGCATAGTCGCGGTTCAGAACGCTCCACTGCTCCTCGATGTCCGGGCTGGCGTGGGTGAGTTTGTCATAGTTTCTGATCGAGGCTTCGAGCGCCTGCTGCTGGCGCTGGTATTGCTCGATAGCCTCCTGATATTGATGGATCTGCACGCGCAGCGTTCGAATCTCCGGCGGCTCGTTGGCGCTGGCTTTATCAGTCGCCGCGCTCGGAGTGCCCGACTGCTTGTTCATTTCGTCCAGCTTGCCCTGTACTTTCGCAATATCCGCCTTGGTCTTGACGACATCCGGATAGTCGTCGGTATAGCGCGCCTGCAATTGCAGCAACTGGGTCTGGAGCGCCGTCAATTGTTGTTCGAGGGTCTGCGGATTGGTGCTCGAGAGCGACGCCTTCCAGGCGGTAAGATCCTGCGCCAGCATGCTCTCGGCGTAGCTCTTGTCCTGTTGCGCCCGGTTCAGGCTCTGCGTGGTCGCATCCAGCTGCGTGCTCTGCGTCTGCAGCATCTTCATGTTGTTATCGGCATCGCCGGGAAGCTGACCCCAGTGCGCCTGCTTGAATGCCGCCAGTTTGGCGTCCTGGTCGTCCAGATCCTGCTTGGCCGTCGCCACCTGCCGTCCCATGAAATCCGAGGTTTCCTTGGCAGTGTCGCCGCGCAAGGTAAGGTCGGCGTTGACGAACTGGTTCGCCAGCGCATTACAGACTCTTTGCGCGCGCTCTGCGCTCCCGATGTCGATGTAGGTAATGCTCACCGAGGGGACCGCCTCCACCGTTCCAGGCTTCTTTTTTGCAGCGAGGCCGGCTTCCGCCTGCGTCAGCGGCGAAATCACAGGTAACACCGTCACGCTGGGGCGAATCTCTTCCGCCAGTTTTTCTGCGTCGGCGCCCGGCTTGGCCAAACCGAGGGTCGTAACCATCGTCTGCAAATTGGCGATGCTCAGGATGCGGCCCTGGAGTTCATTCACGCGGTCACTGAAGTCGTGCGTGATGACGGGCTCGACAAAACTCGATCCGAGCTTCGCCGACATCACCTGCACCACTGCCTGCGATTGATACCTGGGAGTAAAGCCATAGGAAACCAGGAAGCCCGCGATGGGCGCAATCAAGAGAGGAACGATGACCACCTTCAGGCGGCGCCGTACCATCGCCAGATAATCGTCCATCGTCATTTCGCGTGTGTCAGCCATACTCTTCACCATTTCCGGCCGCAGTTGCGGCACAAAAAATTACTCGATTCGAGTCGCCCTCGGATGCCATTCGATGGCGATCATGCCGATTTCGTGGATGTTCGTCTTGCCCGTGCTGCCCTGGATCGTGACCGTATCGTTGAAGGCGACGATCGAACTGCGCACGGCCCCGATTGCATCCCAGGTGCGGCTCAGATGCTTGCGCAGCACCACGCCCCCGAAACCTTCGTTGTAGACACTTGCAGCCGCGGCGCCAGAGCTGGACGCCTGAAGGCGCACGTTGCGCGAGTAGCCGCCTTCCATCAGAAACTCGTAGGTTCGTCCGAAGGGGCGTCGAAACGTGGCTTCCGCCACCTGTGTGTTGGCTCCCGCAAAGAAACCCGACCCCTGCGAGAGGAACTTCTCATAACTTGCGGTGACATAGGTGTGCGTGAAGTGATAGCGCAGCACCGCCCGGCCAGTAGGCGACCATTGCTTCTGCGCTCCGCCGTAGCGGAGGTCGGTGTACTGCGGACCGATTTCTCCGATAAAGCTCATCTTCCCGCTAATCACGTGGCTGTAGCGCACGTTGAGGATGTTGTTGTAAATTTCGCCGCCGACCGCGAGCGGAAAACGGAAAAGCTGAAACGCGTAGACCACCGCGACCTGATCGCGCCGCGACACCAGATGGCTGTAACCGCCTTCGAAAGTCGTGTCGTCGCCATTGATCAGCTCATTGCCGGCGTTGTGGTAGAAGTGATCGTTCGCGTAAGCTCCCACTACCGTGAATGCCGAGCGCGGCGTGATGGCTTGCACCACATCGACCGAAGCGAGGTTGGAAAGCCTTGGAACGGTGCCGACCGAGCCCTCTTCAAGGTGGAACACGCCCGGCAAGCCGAGACCGAGGACGCCGGTCGCGATGCCGAAGCCCGGCAAGCCGCCGGCGGTCGAGGCAAAGAATGAGCCGTCGGGCAGATAGCTGAAGCCATCGCGTACCGTGACCTGCCCGGTGCGCCATCGGGTCACGCCTTCGAGTCCGACCGCTTGCAGTTGCCGTACAAAGTAGTTGGTGTCGCCGAAGACGCCGCCGCCAAGGTACTCAAGGAACAGATCGCTCTGCGGCCAGAACTTCTGCAGGTCGAGCGCTCCAAGCACGTGCGAAAGCGCCTCGGATTGCGATCCGCCGAGTGCGTTCTGGGCATTGCTGTCGCCCGACTCGCCCACCTGAATCGCCTCTGAGATAAAACTGCGATTAACCGCGCGCAACTCGAGACTTGGTTCGTCAAGTCCGGAGAGGGGTGGATTCTCTGGATTGAGGATCGGCGCAGTCTGGCCATATGCCGGCGCGGGCGCCGGAACCTGACCTGAAGAATTGCCACTCTGCGTGTTGCCGCTGGGCGCAGGAGTTTGCGAGGTAACCGGTGCCTGGGCGCCGCCCTCGGTTTGAGAACTGCCAGGAACCGCCGCCGAAACTATGACGCCGGCAAGCAACAGGCCCCACCAGATTGTTCGCAGTTTTAACATGTCTTATTCACGATCAGTCCGCTGCTTACGGGACTACGATCGTATCTCCGGGCTGCAAGGTGTAGTCGTGGTCAATATCCTGGCCCTTGATCAGCTTGCGATAGTTCACGGGAAACTTCTCCTTTTTCCCATTCTCGCTGCGCAGTACGTAGATCTTCTTGGTGTTGGCGAACTGATTGATGCCGGCGCTTGCC
>JBAWAI010000478.1:0-9158 GCA_049589215.1 Terriglobales bacterium
CTTCTACATCGCCATCTTCGACCCGCAATCCCAGTTACTCAGCTTTCCCTACTTTGTCGACGAGCAAGACGGAACTCCCGAGCCCAAGCGCCTCGGCTGCGGCCTCACCGAATACGTTTTGCGAACCGGCGAACCTCTGCTCGCGACTCCCGAAATCTTCGAGGATCTCGTCAAGCGCGGCGAAGTCGAACTGATCGGCGCGCCGTCGGTTGACTGGCTGGGCGTTCCGCTCAAGAGCGGACCCACTTGCATCGGCGTCCTCGTCGTTCAGAGCTACACCAGCAACGTTCGCTTCGGCGAACGCGACCGCGAAATCCTCAAGTTCGTCTCGCAGCAACTTGCCACCGCCATCGAGCACAAGCGCTACGAAGAAGCCCTTCGCCGCTCGGAAGCTCGCTACCGCTCTCTCATCTTGAGCGCCGTCTTCGGCATTTACCGGTGCTCTCTCAGCGGGCGCTTTCTCGACGTCAATCCCGCCCTGATCGCCATGCTCGGCTACAGCGCGGTCGAGGATCTTCTCGCCCTCGACGCCCGCCGCGAGGTCTACGTCAACCCGCAGGAGGTCGACCGCCTCACCGATGAGTACCGCCGCAACGGCAGTCTCAACGGCGTCGAGGTTCAGTGGAAGCACAAAGACGGCCATCCCATCACCGTCCGTCTCACAGGCCGCGCCGCCAGCCTCGCCGACGAACCCGAAGAGGTGCTCGAATTGATCGCCGAAGACATCACCGAGCGCCGTCAACTCGAAGAGCAATTTCGCCAGGCCCAAAAAATGGAGGCCGTCGGCCGCCTCGCCGGTGGCGTCGCCCACGACTTCAACAACCTCCTGATGGTCATCAACGGATACACCGAGGTTCTCCTCGACCAGATCGACTCCTCCAATCCCATGCACTCCAAGGTGCAATCCATCCAGCAGGCCGCCGACCGCGCCGCCACGCTTACCCGCCAGCTCCTCGCCTTCAGCCGCAAACAGGTTCTCGAACTAAAAGTCATCGACGTCAACTCCGTCATCGGTGACATGGAGCGTCTCCTGCGCCCGCTCATCGGCGAAAACATCGAGCTCGTCACCCGCCTCTCCTCCGATGCCGGCCGCACCCGCGCTGACGCCGGCCAGATCGAACAGGTCATCATGAATCTGGTCGTCAATGCCAAGGATTCCATGCCCGACGGTGGCCGCATCACCATCAGCAGCGCCAACGTCCACATCCGCCAGAATGTCGGCGAGCATCGTTTCATCCAGCCCGGCCGCTACGCCGTCCTCGCCGTCTCTGACACCGGCCACGGCATGGACCGCGAGACCCAATCCCGCATCTTCGAGCCTTTCTTTACCACCAAGGAAAAAGGCAAAGGCACCGGCCTCGGCCTGTCCACCGTCTA
Source organism: Terriglobales bacterium (assembly GCA_049589215.1). GTDB lineage: Bacteria > Acidobacteriota > Terriglobia > Terriglobales > Acidobacteriaceae > Acidiflorens. Next base: position 1,378 of record JBAWAI010000478.1, read on the forward strand.
TGGCATCGTCAAGCAGAGCAACGGCTACGTCTTCGCCGAAAGCCAGATCGGCTCCGGCACCACCTTCAACGTCTACCTGCCGCGCGTAGAAGATGCCGCTGCCGAACTCGGTCCCGTGCCCGTTCAGGACAGCGAAAAGGGCGGCTGCGAAACCGTTCTCCTCGTTGAAGACGAAGACTCGGTTCGCGAACTCGTTCGCCTCACCCTGACCTCTCGCGGATACAAAGTTCTCGAAGCCGAAAATGGCGAGAGCGGCCTGCGCATCGCCGATGAAACCAAAGGTACAATCGACATCCTCGTCACCGATGTCGTCATGCCCGGCATCGGCGGCCACGAACTGGCCAAAAAAGTAGTCGCCCGCCGTCCCTCCACCAAGGTTCTCTATCTCTCTGGCTACACCGAAGACACGGTCGTCACGCAAGGCGCACTCATCGCCGGCACAGCCTTTCTCCAGAAGCCCTTCACCCTCCAGAATCTAGCCAAAAAAGTTCGGGAGGTCCTGCGCCCGCAAGCCCAGGCCAAATCCGCCAGCCAATCTCGCTAAAAGAAGGGCCGAAGGTTTTACCCAGCCGTTGATCTTCTCCGTGTCTCTGTGTCTCCGCGGTGAGAATTGATTACCCAGATCCCCAAATCAGCAAAGCGCAGCGCCTTCCTCCCGAATCTCCCCTATTACGTTTGTTACATTTTTTTACAGAAACTTTTCCGCGAGACTCGTGTTTACCGCATCCTAGAATGGGAAGTACGTTAGTGAATCCATTGCTAGTTCCTGCGTGCTAAGCTGAGTACGCCAATCCAAAACTAAAGCCAAATCTCTTCCAGGAGATGCTATGTCGCTAGCCAACCGCATCACTCTCCCCTTCGCCCTCTTCAGCCTCGTGCTCCTCGCAGCCTGCGGCACCAATAACAACGGAGTCTCTGGCAACAATGAAGGCTTCACCGCCGCCAACCTTACTGGCACCTATGTTTTTTCTTCGCAAGGTTTCGACGCCGAGGCTTCTCCGTTGAATCTGGCGGGCGCCTTTGCCGCCAACGGCAGCGGCGGTATTACCGGCGGAACATTGGACGCCATCGACCCAGAAGTCGCTATCGCAACCAACCAAACCATTACAAGCGGCAGCTATTTTGTGAATACCGACGGTCGCGGTCAGGTTCAGCTTGTCTCCGCTGCGGGAACCTTTGTTTTGGATTTCGTTCTCACCTCAGGGTCTGCTGGCGCGAGTACGCATGGCTCGGTCACCGAGTTTGACGGCAATGGAAGCGGCAGCGGCACGCTCGACTTGCAAACCGCGATCGCCGCCCAGAGTGACATTGCCGGCCCCTACGCCTTCAGTCTGGCTGGCAGCGACGAGAGCTTCAATCCCCTCGCGTCGGCTGGTGCGTTTGCACTCAACGCCAGCGGCACGATCACCCAGGGCGTAGAGGACTTCAACGACGACGGTGAGCTTTTCCTTAACGAGTCGCCGTCAGGTAGCGCGATCCTTGCGTCGGGCACGAGTCCGGGGACGATGACTCTTTCGTCCGTCTTTGGGCTTACGTTCGACTTTTACCCAATCGACACGACTCACTTCAAGGTCGTCGAAACCGATGGTGCCAATACCATGTCTGGCGATGTCTTCACTCAGACTGGCGCATCCATTCCGAACGGGCCTGTCGCCTTCACCATGGAGGGCGAAATCACTACCAACACCATCGCCGACGGTGGCGTCGCGATCTCCGACGGGACGGGCAATTTCTCCAGCGGGCTTGAGGATCTCAGTAACGGAACCATTCAATCCGGCCAGATCTCATTCTCTGGGGCGTCCGCGCCAGGAGGTTCTGTCGGTGGACGCGTTCTTGTCAATCTCACCGGTTTTGTTCCCGCCACTCAGTGGGCCATCTATCCTTCCAGTGGAGGCTTGCTGATGCTGGAAACAGATTCGCTCAATATCACCATTGGCGCTGCCTACGCTCAGACCAGCGGCGCAACCCTGTCCACGACTCAGGGTTACGGATTCAACCTGAGTGCCTTTAACAATACGTCGGAGGCTGAGTACCTCGAAAACGATATTGCTGAGTTCGCCAGCGAAACCAACGCCTATTCTGGAGCCATGGATATCAACGATGACACCGGAGATGGCACCGACCTGAGTACCGCTCAGGCGTTTGGCGTCACCTTCACAGGTCCAGACTCTACTGGCCGCGGCACTGCCACGACCACTCTTGCCGGCAGCGCCTACGTCGACTTCAACTTTTACCTGGTTGATGACTCAACGGCTCTCGTTCTCGAAACCGATCAAAATCAGATCGGGACAGGAGTTTTCGGGCTCCAGACCTCAGCAGGATCAGCCGTTGCAGGCCGCGCCGTCCACACGATGGCCCGTCCCGTCCACGCCAGGGCATCGAAAAAAGCGAAACAGCTAAAGAAAAATCAGGGAAGATTTAACTAAGAAATAAGCCAGAGCCTTCCCCGTCCAGCCAAAATCTGGGCGGGGATTTTTTTGTCTCCACCGATCGCCAGCCGAACAACGAGGCCCTCGCCGCCGCCCCCCGTTTCAATATGGGATCCTCGAAATTCCCATTAGCGAATGCCTCAAAAAGAAAACTTGACTTAGCCGAGTCAAAGAACTCAATCTGAAATATGCGTCGCATGAAGGTGTCGCTTTCAGGCCCGTTCTGTGACAAGTCGAAAGTCCCGGCTACCTGGCATTGTCCGGGTTCAGTAGCCACGCGTGACTGAGCATTCTGAGGAAGCGCAATTGAAGATAGAACCGGGAAAGGCGAGACGAAGCTAAGCGGCGCCACTAACCCATTGTTTTTGAATACTTTGCATGCAAGCCATTATTTTTGAATACTTTGCAAAGAAATTTCCGTCAGCCTAGCCAATTCATGGAGTTAAATGACCTGCAATCAATACTTTGCCTTTAACTAATTATAAATCAACACTTTGGCGGGAAATATTCCCTAAGCTAATGATTCTAAAGGAGAGCACAAAGGGGGGGGTAGGGGTGCTTGGGGTGGTCCTGACTTGGAATAATCACGACGCCAGACGAAAGAACCGGGGCCGTCAATGCAAGCCCCTGATCACGCGCAATGACCCTGACGCTGAAGAGATCTGAGCGGAGCACGGGAGGTCCAAGGCAAACCGCGGGTTGGCTGAAACCTGAGAGCTGAGACCTGCGCCTAAGCAATCCCCTCAGCCGCCACCGTCTCCGTAATAAACGCCTCGATCACATCGCCGATTTTTACGTCGCCATAATTGGCGATCGAAATACCGCACTCCATGCCGGTGCGCACCTCGGCAGCATCGTTCTTGAAGCGCCGCAGCGAAGCGATTTTTCCCTTGAACACCACCACGTTGTCACGCAGCAGCCGCACTTCGTTGTCGCGCTTGATCAGGCCATCGCTCACGCGGCAGCCCGCCACCATTCCAACTTTCGGAATGCGGAACGTTTCGAGTACCTCGGCGCGTCCCTGGTAGGTTTCTTTGATCGTCGGTTCGAGCAGGCCCGTCATGGCGCGCTTGATCTCGTCCTGCAACTCGTAAATGATCGAGTGCAGCCGGATGTCGACTTTTTCCTGGTCGGCGAGTTCCTGCGCCTTGCGCTCCGGCCGAACGTTGAATCCGATAATGATCGCGTTCGAGGCCGAAGCCAGCAGCACGTCGGTTTCGGTGATTGCTCCGATGCCCGAACGCAGCAGCTTCAAGCGAACTTTGTCGTTCGAAAGACGACCGAGCAGATCGCCCAGCACTTCGACCGAGCCCTGTACGTCGGCCTTCAGGATGACGTTCAATTCCTTGATGCCCGCCGTTTTCAACTGTTCAGCAAGGCCTTCGAGCGACACGCGCGAACTCTTCGCCAGCGTCGCTTCGCGCGCCTTCTGCTCGCGGTATTCGGAAATGTCGCGCGCCTTCTCGCGGTCGGTGACCACCACAAACTGGTCGCCTGCTTGCGGCAGGCTTTCGAGTCCAAGGATTTCAACCGGCGTCGATGGCGGCGCGATCTGCAAAGGCTGGCCGCGATCGTCGAACATGGCGCGAACTTTGCCGTAAGCGTTGCCGACCACAAAGTTGTCGCCGGCTTTTAAAGTTCCGTTCTGCACGAGAATCGTCGCGACCGGGCCGCGGCCGCGATCGAGTTTCGCTTCCAGCACCACGCCGCTCGCTGCGCGTCCCGGAGTCGCCTTCAGCTCCTGCAAGTCCGCTGTCAGGCAGATCATTTCGAGCAGCAGATTCAGGTTCGTCTTCTTCTTCGCCGAAACGTCGACGAAGACGGTTTTCCCGCCCCACTCTTCCGGAACCAGTCCGCGATCGGCCAGTTGCTTCTTCACGCGCTCCGGCATCGCGTCCGGTTTGTCGATCTTGTTCACCGCCACAACGATCGGCACTTCCGCCGCGTGCGCGTGATCGATGGCTTCAATCGTCTGCGGCATCACGCCGTCATCCGCGGCCGTGACGAGCACTACGATGTCCGTGGCTTTCGCACCGCGCGAACGCATCCGAGTGAACGCTTCGTGGCCAGGAGTGTCGAGGAATACGATCTCGCGTCCGAAAGCGGGAGATGTTGTGTCGCCGATGCGAACCTTGTACGCGCCGATGTGCTGCGTGATTCCGCCCGCTTCGCCGCCTGCGACATCGGTCGACCGGATCGAGTCGAGCAGCGTCGTCTTGCCGTGATCGACGTGCCCCATGATGGTCACAACCGGCGGACGCGGACCCGCTTCTGCGCCTTCCTCGCTCGCCTCGGTCGCCTCTTGCGTGTCTTTCGCTGCCTGCTCCTCGAAGGTGATGACCTCCGTCTCCGCCCCGAAGAAGCGCGCCATCTCGCTCGCCAGCTCGGCGTCGAGCGTCTGGTTGATGGTGGCAAACACTCCGCGCACCACCAGCCGCGCGATCAGGTCCTTGGCGCGAATGTCGAGCTTCTCCGCCAGATCCTTCACCGAGATTCCCTCGGTGATAGTGATGTTCTTGGTGATCGGCATCGGCTCGTTGCTGACGATCATCCGCGGCGGCGGAACATAGCCCTTCATCGGGCCTTCCTTTACGCCACGCGGTACGTATCGTTGTCCCGGACGTCGCGCCGGTCCTCCCGGTCTGCTTCCCGGACGCGTTGGTCCCGGAGGAGCCATCGGCGCTCCCGGTCCCACTCCCAGCGGACGAGTTCCCGCCGGCGAAACCCGCGTCGGATGCATCGGTCGCCGTTCCCCCGGACGCAGCGGTGGACGCATTCCCGGCGCTACGGGACGCGCTGTGCGCTGGAAGATCGGTTGTCCTGGAACTGGCCTTCCGGGCGCAGGCCGAAGCGTCGCTCCCGGAACTGGCGCGGGCGCTTTGTACACGGGCCGCGGTCCCGTTTGCGGCATGATCATGCGCGGCAGTGGAGTCGCTGGAGCAGGTGGTCTCGGCGGAGGTGTTGACACCTGCACGCCCTGCAGATTGATCCCTTGCGCAGATGGTTGTGTCGGTGGAGCGGCGCTGGTCGGCGCTGACGTCGCAGGGCGCGGCGGAATCGCAACCGCCGGCGGTGCAACTGCAGCCGGCGATCCCGTCGGCGAGGTGGAAGCCGCGGGCGGAGTTGCTATCGCAGGCGGAACTGGAACCTTCGGCGGAATCACAACAACGGATGGCGGCCGCAGCGCGGCAACCGATGCTGGCGTTACGAGCTTAGGCGCGGGCGCTTCGACCGCAGGCTTAGGTGCTGCCGGCTTCGCCGCGATCGTTGGCGCTTCCTCTTTCGCTTCAATGGAAGGTGCAGCTACCGGCGGTTTCGCCACCGGCCGCGTTGCGGGGCGCTCCGCTGCTTCTCTCTGTTGCGTAATGGCGCGCAGCACATCCCCGGGGCGCGAGATATTGGACAGATCAATTTTGGTCTTGATTTCTTCTTCGCCGTGGCTGGCGGGCCGCGCTTGCTTCGGCGCGCCCGATCCGGACTCGCGGGAACGAAGATGCTTGCGAACCAGCTCCGCTTCGTGCTCTTCCAGAGAACTGGAGTGCGTCTTCTTCTCGGTAACGCCCACCGCCGTCAGCACGTCAAGAATTTCCTTGCTCTTGACTTCCAGCTCACGGGCCAGATCATTGATTCGAATCTTCATCCGCTCTCGTTTTCCTTTTCGTCCCGCAGTCCGAACTCTACGTTCGCATATCTAACCTCACGGAATCGTTGTTAACGCCCCACGATTCTCGGATCGATGATCCGAGATCAACCCTGCTTGTCTTTTGAAGCTTCTTTGCTCGATGCATCTTCACCGGAAGCCGGCTCGCCTTCTTCAACGATCGGCTCCACAGTTTCTGTTTCTGAGGAAGTTGTTACCGCGCCAGCTTCATCAGCGGCCGCCGTCACCGTTTCCGCAGCCGGCGCTTCCTCCACGCCAGACGTTGCTTCCGCAGTCGCTTCTGCCGGGGTTTCCGATTCAGCGGCTGCCACGTCTTCGGCCGCGACTTCTTCCGAGCCCTCCGCGCCAGCAACTGCTTCGCCGCCGTCCAGGCTGGCGAAATAATTATTGACTGCGAGGCTGATTTTTTCCACCGTCTTCGGGCCGATGCCTTCGATCGCTTCGAGCTGCTCTGGCGTCATGTCCGCCAGAGATTCGACCGTGTTTACACCCGCCGCTTTCAACTTCTCCACGAGCCCTTCGCCCAGGCCGGTAACAAGCTCCAGCGGAGTGACAGTCTGCGTGACCAACGCCGACATCTGCTGCTCAACTTCCTGGCGCTTCTCTTCTTCGCTCTTGATGTCGATCTTCCAGCCCAACAACTTGGCTGCCAGACGAACGTTTTGGCCCTTTTTGCCGATCGCCAGTGAAAGCTGCGTGTCGTCGACAACAACTTCCAGATGTTTTTCGCCGGCATCCACGACCGTTACGCGACTAACCTTCGCCGGCTGCAGCGCCTTTTCGGCGAACGTCACCGCATCCTCGTGATATTCAATGATGTCAATCTTTTCGCCGCGCAGTTCGCGGATGATCGACTGCACCCGCATGCCTTTCATTCCAACGCACGCGCCCACCGCATCAACGTCCTTGTCCTTCGACATGACCGCGATCTTCGTGCGCTCACCCGCCTCGCGAGCAATCGCACGAATCACAACGGTGCCGTCGTAGATCTCCGGCACTTCGGTCTGGAACAGGTTCTGCACCAGCTCCGGTGCGGCGCGCGAGACCACCACGCCCGGTCCCTTCACAGCTTTTTCAACGCGCGAGATGACAACTCGAATCCGCTCGCCCACGGCGAACGATTCCAGCCGTGACTGTTCCTTGCGGCCCATGCGCGCTTCGGCCTTGCCGAGATCGACGATCACATCCGGCCCTTCAATCCGCTTCACGGTCGCGTTCACGATCTCGCTGACGTGGCCGATGTACTCGTTGTAAACCGTGTCGCGCTCGGCTTCACGCACCTTCTGGAAGATGACCTGCTTGGCCAGCTGCGCCGCGATGCGGCCGAGAATCCCTTCCGTCACCTTGGGGATTAGAAGTTCGCCGCCAGCTTCCGCGCTCGGGTCAAGTTTGCGGGCCTGTTCCACCGTCACTTGAAGGTTGGGATCCTCGACCTGCTCCGGACCCTCGACAATCGATTTCACCGCGTAGGCGTTGATCTTGCCGGAGTCTTTATCGAGCACAGCGCGCAGGTTTTCCTGCGTCTTGTAATACTTCCGCGTCGCGACCACGATGGCATCTTCAACCGCGCTGACCACAATGCGCGGATCGATGCCCTTTTCCCGGCTGACGCCTTCGATGATGTTATAAAGCTCGCTTGCCATAAGCAATTTTGGACTTCAGGTCCTAGGTGTCAGGTCCCAGGCTTTTGT
>JBAWAI010000479.1:0-1624 GCA_049589215.1 Terriglobales bacterium
TGCTTTGGGGCCTTGCTTGGGAAGGCGGCAGCGCCTGTTTGCTTTGGTGGGTCTTTTTCGGCGACACCCTGTTTGGGTCAGCTTTTTGCTTTGGCCTTTTCTTTGGCAAAGCACCGGGCCACGCTAATGCCCGGTTCGGCAACTCCGGCATGCAGCCGCTAGCGGCCGACGAACGGGGAACGCGGGCGAAGATCCATAAAACGAAAATCCCCCCGGGAAATCTACGAAGGATGAGGACCGAAATGTTGAACTCTAACGAATCTAAGACTCTGCAAGCGAACTCTTTGCAATCTCGGTTTTTGCGGCCGGGCTTTTTGCGACTCGGCTTACTCGCTTTTGCTGTGTGCGTGGGTCTGGCTGCCAGTCCGCAGGTGGCGGCGGCGCAGACGGAAACTGTGCTCTATTCGTTTTGCTCGCAGCTGTATTGTGCAGATGGAACGACTCCCGACGCGACGCTGGTGATGGACAGCGAGGGAAACCTTTATGGGGCGGCCGCAGGCGGAAACAGCAAGTTTTATGCCGGCGTGGTGTTTGAGGTGTCCTCGAAGGACGAGCAGGAATCGCTGGTGTACGACTTTGCCGCGATCCCGCAGGGTGTGGCTCCGAATGGAGCCCTGGCGCGCGACGCGAGCGGAAATCTTTATGGCACGACGGCCGGAGGCGGATACGACGTTGGCAAATGCACGAAGTTTTATGGCTGCGGGGTGCTGTACAAACTTTCGGGTGACACCGAGCAGGTGTTGTATACGTTCCTCGGCGGGCTGGACGGACAGGAGCCGAATGGGGGGCTGATCCTCGACGCGAATGGAAATCTTTATGGCACGACGTACCGGGGCGGCGGGAACGGTGCGAGGCCGGGAACGGTATTTGAAGTAAGTCCGAGTGGGGTGGAGACAGTGTTGCACCGGTTCGCCGCGTACAAGGGCGATGGAAAATTGCCGACCGCCGGGCTGTTGATGGATAGCAAGGGGAACCTTTACGGGACGACGAGTGAAGGCGGAATCGATGGTTTCTACGGGCCGGGGCTGGAATGCTACGAACAATGTGGCACGGTTTTTGAAGTGACGGCGGGCGTGGAGAAGACGGTGTATTCGTTCAAGGGATCGAAGCTGAAGGATGGGGCGTCTCCGTTTGGCAGCCTGATCATGGATAAGAAGGGAAATATTTACGGGACGACGTATGCGGGCGGCGCGTACGGGTACGGCACGATTTTTGAGCTGACGACGGCGGGCGTGGAGAAGGTGCTTTACAGCTTTGCCGGGCAACCGGACGCCGGGAATCCGGTGGGACGTGTGCTGCTGGACACGAAGGGAAATTTGTATGGCACGACCTCGTTTGGCGGAAAGTTTGGAGTGGGCGCGGTGTTTGAGTTGAGCGCGGCCGGCAAGGAGAAGGTGCTGTACAGCTTTACGGGCGGCACGGATGGGGCGTCTCCGTTTGACGGGCTGGTGATGGACGCGGCGGGGAACCTTTACGGGACGACGGAGATAGGCGGGAACTTTGGGACGTCTTGTCCGGAGGGGTGCGGGGTGGTGTTCAAGGTGGTGCCGTAGGGCAGGTGTCAGGTCTTAGGTCTCAGGTCTTAGGTCTTAGGTCTTAGGTCTCAGGTCTCAGGTCTCAGGTC
>JBAWAI010000480.1:0-6434 GCA_049589215.1 Terriglobales bacterium
CCGCAAAGAGCACCCCGGGAATAATCACGCGGTACCGCCACGAACGGCTGGGCCAGACCACAATGTATTCCAGGTCGCGCAAATAAAACCGCCTGTACTCGACCGCGTATAAGGTCCGCTTCGCAGCCAGCAAACAATCGTCTGTCAGATACCATGTCGTTCCGCCGGTAAGGCTCCTGATACGCGATATTTTCCGGAAAGCACTTTTCAATCAATGCCTCCCCGCAATCCAGCGCGCGAAGAACAGAGAGCCAAATATCAGGGGAAGCCATGCGAGCCCCGCATAAGCCGCCCAGAAACGCCATCCTGATCGGGGAATCAGATACGACCGCGGGGCCTTCCGATATTTCACATGCAGCACTATCACGGCTGGAAGCGCGGCTACAATGACAGGCCAAAATAAGATCCAACTCCACCCGACCGTCAACGCGATGGAATCATAGAGCACATCGCGATACCGCCATTCCGCCTTGCTCGCCTCTGCGCCGGAATCGGCGCGACCGCGCTCGAAGCATGCAGGGCAAACGTGCTCCGCTCCCAACTGCAAATCACACAGCGCGCACACGAATCGACCGCAGCGCTGGCAGCATGCCTGGAACGCCTTGTCGGCATGAAAAAAGCATGTCGCCTGGTCGGAAAGCGCGGGCGCAGCATTGTTGCTCTGACGAACCACAGGCCACACACAAATCGACAGCCGCTTCTGGCAATAAGGACAGCCGTGCCATTCGCTGTCAATTGGTTCGAAGTCCCCTCCGCAACTGGGACAAGTGACAGTCCGGAATCCGACGGGCGCAGATGCCAAGTCGGCGCTCCCGGAAGATCCCATCGGGCCGAGGCCGGTAGCAAAGGGATTGATGCTGAGGCTCACGCTACGCTCGGTTTGTAGATCACTCTCGTGTCACACACCCGGTCATGCAGGGCTCGCTTCTCGTTGTCGACTCCGAGCATGATCGAACTAACCAGCATAAGAATGGAGTTTATGTAAGGAATGCCGCTGGTAACAACATTCCACATGAAGAAGCGCCCAAAGCATACCTCCCAACTCAAGCTACGGCCGTCCGATCGAATTACTTTCAGTCCGCAGGCCATCTTTCCGAGAGTTCCACTGTGATACCTGAGCATCAGGACCTCGTAGCAGCCTCCCACGAGAAAAAAAACTACAAACACAGTAATAATCACGAAGGCTGCAAACATCGGGTTGGCCGGGTTGGGGACCTGGCCCCTCGCCCGCGCCAGATTCGGGATCAGTGCCGCAGCGAAGACCACGAACACGATTACGACAGGAATCATGAAGATAAGCCCGTCAATCATGCGTGCCCCGAAGCGGATCCAGAATCCCCCATAGCGCCACGCCATGGGCGCGACGGCGCCACTCGCCATAACCCGGCTTAGGAACGCCGGCTTGCACTCAGCACACACCCAGCTACCGGCAATATGCACCAGGTCAGACTGGGGAAGCGCGCGTCCGCATTGCGAACACGCCAAAACTGTTTGAACTGGGATCGCTTCGTTCATTCGGGTCTCCTCGCGCGCAAAAGTCGCACTAAGCCTAGCGCAAGCCGCCTTCCGCGCCAAGTACTTCTTATGTTTGCTCCGTTTTTTTGGCGGCGAAGGTTATAACCCACAATAGCGGTGGATACCTTTCATGCTATTGGAAGCTCTCTGGAGCTACTTTCCGGAACCTATCTCACCCACATGCTTTAAGAGTAGCCCGGCTCCAGGAATGGAAGGCTTAGCCGTGCCGCACATAGCCGTGGCAAAAGGGATTCAGCCCCGACCTGTATCGGCATACTGCGCCATCCTTATATATAGGATCGCCGCCGGTCTGCAGGTCGCCGCGCTTGTATCAACCAAACGGTTTCGCCGGACAGGAAAGAACCACGTCAAAACGACGACGTGCGGTCGCCGGTCGACGGATTAGTTGCGTGCCGCAAAATGCAAGAGGCGTTCATCCATACCACATGTCAACGCCCTCCATGGGTGTCTCAACCCCATTCCTGTCCTAATGCGAACCCGTCGAAAAGACGATAAAGAACTGAAGAGAGGTAATTCGCCCAGAATTACGGCGGCGCATTCCAACAGTTCAAAGTAGCCATGCCCAAAAGGACAAATACGAACAGACAACGGCGGCGCACTTCGCCGGCCGGCAGTCGCTCCAGGAAGGAACAGCCACGATGAGCGAGAGTGACATTGTCAAAGATTTTCTGGTCGAGAGCCGCGAGAATCTGGACCGGCTGGATCGTGACCTGGTTGGGTTGGAGCAGAATCCACGAGATAAAGAAGCACTGGCAGGCGTGTTTCGGACCATTCACACCATCAAGGGCGCTTGTGGTTTCCTGGGTTTCAACAAGCTGGAGAAAGTTGCCCACGTCGGCGAGAGCTTGCTCACCCGTTTGCGCGATGGCGTGTTAATCCTCAATCCCGAAATCACGACCGCATTGCTTGGCATGGTGGACGCCGTCCGCCAGATGATGAAAGAGATTGATTCCACTGGCCAGGACGGTGACGTGGACTATCCGGAGTTGCGGGAGACTTTGACTCGTCTGCAAACCTCCACGGCCGAGAGCGGCGGCACGGCCTCGCATGTCGCCGGCGCGACGCCAGCCGTCACGGCAGAGTCACCCGAATCGAAACCGCCCGAGCCGGAACTGCCGGGACCAGTGACCGCGAAAGAAGCCCCACCGACTCCGGCAATCGTCGACGCGCCGCCGCGAGTTGAGCCGCCTGCCGCGCCGCGCCGGAAGGGAGATGGCGCAAGCAAACCCTCGCGGGGAAAAATCGGCGGGTTGCTGGTGGAGCGCGGAGTGGTGCAGCCGGCCGACATCGCGCGCGCCCTCGAAGAGCAGGAACGCGGAGATCGCCGCCGTTTGGGCGAAATTCTTGTCGCTCTCGGATTAGCCAAACAGGAAGACGTGCAGGCGGCGCAGCAGATTCTGGAAGCGAGACCGCGCGATACGGCTCCCGAGACCATTCGTGTCGGCGTCAATCTGCTCGACAAACTTATGACGCTCGTTGGAGAGCTGGTGCTCGCCCGCAACCAACTTTTGCAGTCCTCCAATACCATCGCAAACACCCGCTTGAATGCGGTGTCGCAGCGCATCGATCTGATCGCCACGGAATTGCAGGAAGAGGTCATGAAGACCCGCATGCAGCCGATCGGCAACATCTGGGGTCAGTTTCCGCGGACGGTGCGAGATGTTGCCTTGGGTTGTCACAAAGAGGTCAGCATTGAAATGGAGGGCAAAGAGACCGAACTCGACAAGACGATCATCGAGGCGATCAAAGACCCGCTCACCCACCTCGTGCGCAACTCGGTGGACCACGGCATCGAGCTTCCCGAGGCCCGTGTGAAAGTAGGGAAGACCCCGGCTGGCCGGCTGATTCTGCGCGCGTTTCACGAAGGCGGACAGGTCAATATCGAAATCAGCGACGATGGCGCCGGACTGAACCGCGAACGCATCCGGCAAAAAGCCATCGAACGCGGGCTTGTCACTGCCGAACAAGCGGCCCGCATGCCCGAACGCGAGATCTTCAATCTCATATTCCTCCCGGGATTCTCCACCGCCGAGAAAGTAACCAATGTTTCCGGCCGCGGTGTGGGCATGGATGTCGTGAAAACCAACGTCGAAAAAATTGGAGGCGTGGTTGATGTGCAGTCCTCACCCGGCCATGGCACGACCGTTCGCGTCAAGATTCCGCTCACTCTGGCCATCATTCCGGCGCTCGTCGTCACTTGCAGCGGCGAGCGCTACGCTATTCCCCAGGTGAGCCTGCTTGAACTCGTTCGGCTGGAGGCGGAGGAAGCGCGCGGCGCGATCGAGATGGTGCATGGCGCTCCGGTATACCGGCTGCGCGGCCGCTTGCTGCCGCTCGTGTACCTGGCGCGGGAGCTGAATCTCAGCCGAGGCTCCGACGCGCACGCCGATGCCATCAACATCGTCGTCCTGCAAGCCGATGAGCGGCAATTCGGGCTGGTCGTCGACCAGATCAACGACACGGAAGAAATCGTCGTCAAGCCGCTGCGCAAGCAGCTCAAGATCATCAAGACCTTTGCGGGCTCGAGCATCATGGGTGACGGCAAGGTGGCTCTCATTCTCGATGTTCTTGGCCTCGCCCAGCGCGCCAATGTGGTCAGCGAAACTCGCGACCGCGCCATGGCTGAAAAGCCCAAAGAAGCAACGAGCATTACGGAGAAGCAAACCTTCCTGCTCTTTGCCGGGCACGGTGGTTCACGCATGGCCATCCCTCTTAGCACCCTGGCGCGCCTCGAAGAGTTTCCGGTCGAGCAGGTGGAAATGTCGGGCAGCCAATGGGTGACACAATACCGCGGCCAGATCCTCCCGCTGATTCGCCTCAATGTGGTGATGGAAGAGCGTCGCCACAAGCTGCGAAGTCTACAAGGCGCGCCTCCGCCCGGTTCCGATCCGCTTCAGGTGTTAGTGCTGAACCACGAGGGCCACGCTTACGGCCTGGTGGTGGAAAAGATTCTCGATATTGTCGAAGACCGCGCCGACGTAAAGTCCGCGGCCACCCGCAACTCCGTTCTTTACTCCGTGCTCATTGGAGACCGGGTCACGGAGTTGCTCGACATTCCGTCCATTCTCCAGATGGCCGCCACCGCTTCGCTGCCGCCGGCGGCTGTCTCCGCACACATGGTGCAGGGGGCACACTAGCGATGCCCGCTCAACAGTTTTGCACTTTCTATCTGGACAAGCTGCTCTTTGGCGTCGAACTCAAGGGTGTCCAGGAGGTCATACGCTCTCTTGAAGTGACGCAGGTCCCTCTGGCGCCCAACGTAGTTCGCGGCTTGATTAACCTGCGTGGCCAGATCGTCACCGCGATTGACCTGCGGCGTCGGCTGGAGCTGAAGCCTCGCCCCGCCGACACACCGCCGATGAATGTGGTGGTTCGTTCCGATGACGGCGCAATCAGTTTCCTGGTCGACGAAATCGGCGACGTCGTTGAGGTCGATGACAGTTCGTTCGAGCCGGCTCCAGAGATGCTGCGGGGCAGTATCCGCAACATGATTCTCGGCGTGCATAAGCTGAACGGCCGGCTCATGCATGTGCTGGACATGGAAAAAGCAGGCCAGATAACGGACGCGTCCGAGCCAGCGGCGGCGGCAGGCTAAGGCCCCGCAGCGACCCTCGGAGGATTTTAGGAGAAGAGAAATGAAGCTTACCCTCGGAAAAAAGTTGGGCTTCGGCTTTGCGGTCATTCTTGCCGTGATGGTGCTGAGTTCCACTCTCACCTACTTGAAAGCTAGTTCCATCAAGGAGATCCAGGATCGCATGGTGAACGTGCGCGTCCCTTCAGTCGCCGCGCTGAAAGACTTGCAACGGGATCTGAATCAGAGCCAGAACAAGGGTCGCCAAGCCTTGCTTGGGGGGAGCGACTCCGCTCGGTGGGAAGCCGGAAAGAAGCTTTTCGATACGGCGTGGGAGGAAATCGGAAAAGATGTCGCGACACTCGATGAATTGGCTCCCCGCTGGTCCTTGCAGGTAAATCGGGATCGCCTTGCCGCGGTGAAACAACAGCTCACTATTCTGCGTGAGACGCAGGAAGCGGCCACGAAACGCGCCACCGGCGGCGAACGCGACGCCGTTCTCAAGGCGGGCAACGAATTTGCCGACAAAGCGACCGTCATCAACGAAGACATCAAGAAGCCGCTCGGTGACATGGCGGAGTCTTTCACCAAGTTATTGCAGGAGAACGGCGAGGACATGAAGGCGGAAACCCGGTCGATGGACTGGACGATGCTGATAACCACACTGCTGGCCATCGGTATCGGCGCCGTGATCGCTGTCGTGTTGTCCCGTAGTATCTCGGGCGCGACGCAGGCGGTTCTCGTGCAGGCGGAAGCCATCGCCTCTGGCGACCTTACCCGCGACGACCTGGAAATTCGCAGTCATGACGAACTCGGCGACCTGACTGCGGCCATCAACAAAATGAGCGGCAGCCTGAGAAACATGATCATGGCCATCACCCAGAACTCGATGCAGGTCGCCAGCGCCAGCGAAGAACTCTCCAGTACCAGCCAGCAGATCACCGCTAACTCTGAAGAAACCTCGGCCCAGGCCAGAGTCGTCTCCGATGCCACCGTGCAAGTCAGCCAGAATCTGCAAACCGTCGCTACCGGTGCGGACGAGATGGGCAGCACCATCAAAGAGATCGCCAAGAACGCGACCGAGGCAGCCAAGATCGCAACTGCTGCCGTCAGGGTCGCCGAAACCACCACGGCGACCGTCTCCAAACTTGGCGACTCCTCCACCGAAATTGGCCAGGTCATCAAAGCCATCACTTCGATCGCGCAACAAACTAACCTTCTCGCCCTGAACGCCACCATCGAAGCGGCTCGCGCGGGCGAGGCCGGTAAAGGCTTTGCTGTGGTCGCGAACGAAGTGAAAGAGCTGGCCAAAGAAACCGCCAAAGCC
>JBAWAI010000481.1:0-10358 GCA_049589215.1 Terriglobales bacterium
GTTGAGCAGCTACTTTTTCTTCGGCTGCACTTGAGCGTTTGACTTCGCTTGAGGCTTCGAATTTGCTCCGAGCAACCCGAAGATCTCCAGCACCCGGTTGCTGGCGACGAAGACTTGCCCATTGGCGACTACCGGAACCAGGTTTGAATTTCCACCCGCGTTCGGCCAGTAGCCGGCTTTGTGACGGTAAAGCTTCCGCATAGTGCCCTTGCCGGCTTCGGGATTGAACGCGTAGAGGAAAATCGGATACTTGCCCGCGCTCTGCGGGCGCGACACTGCCCAGATGATCGCGTTGCTGGTTCCATTGGAAGAGACGCTGGTGAAGAATCCCGGGTCCAGCAGGCCGTTGATATAGGCTGAGGTCTTCTGGAAGGTGAGAGCGGGCTTGGGCGAGGTCTGCACCTGCCAGAGCCCCACGTTATAGCCACCGCTCGTGACTACATGGGCCCCGGAGGCGTCGGCGAAGTAGGACTGACCACACCAGCATCCACCGACCGAATAGGTGCCGAGCACGTTGTTCTGATTCGGAGAGTAGCCGCCCAGAGCGTCCTCATTCATGAAATACATGTTGCCGTCTTTTCCGGCAGCGACCGCCAAATGCGGGGTCGCGCCCGGTTGGTCGGGAAGAACGAGCACGCCGCCGGAGCCGAAATCGACGTCGCCCTGATCGAGTGAAACCTGATTGTCCGGCGTAAAGATGTCGAGCGCGCTATTCAGTGTCGAGGATACCTTCACGACGCTTTCTTGAATATTGGTGACGCCATCGTAGGTGTTGGAGTCCGAGTTGCCGGTGACGAACAGGATATTTCCGGAATCGTCCGCCGCCAGCCCGTAGCCGGACATCCAGATCGAAGAGAGGAAGAATGTGTCTGGGCTGGTCGCCTGCAAATCGTTTAGTTGGTTGGAGGGAAACGGAGCCAGCGAGCCGGCGGTCCAGCCGAGCAGCCAGCCGCGAGAGAGGTTCGCGTTGAAGTCGCAGAAGCTGCCAAAACCCGCGTAAATGCTGCCGTTCGCCAGCAGCAAGCCAGGACGCTGGCGCTGGTAGGTCGCATTGAATGTGAAGGTGGTCCCGTTGTTCAGAGTGTGCGACGCGGTGACAAGTTGGGGCGTAACTTTGTCCGTCAAGCTGCCCAGATCGAGTGCGTGCAGGTTGTAGCTCTGCCCCTTTCCGTTCTGCGTGTACACCATGACGTAGAGCGTGTTGCTGCTCGAATCGATGACGGGTGTCGAGTTGATTCCAACATTCGGCCCGTTATTGCCGCAGCCCAACGGATATCTGACGGGCGTGCCGAAATTCGGATTCAAAAGCACAGCGCCGGTGTGCACATCGATCGCGAACACGGTATTGCCTTCTGTGGCAATGTAGGCGACGTCATGCAGAGTGCCCTGATATTGCCCCGCAGTGATCATGACGCTGGGGACGACTAGCGGCTGCGCATCGACCTGATCGTCAAGCGTTACCGAGGACAACAGGCCAAATGTCGTGTTCTTCACGTTCGCGGGCGTCAGTGTCGATTCGTTCTGGTTCCAGCCGGTGCGGTAGTTGTCGTTGTGATAGGTCGTAACCGCAGTTTGGGCGGCGGCTACCAGGGCACTCGCCGCGATGAAAACCACGATGCCGATGGCGGCGGCTCTTGAGAAGGTGACGTTTCGATAGGTCTTTGCAGGCATTTTCTCGTCCTCGTTTTTCAACTCGACTCACGATTCTTTGCTGGAATACAGATCCTGTTTTCGGTGCGCGGGCTGCGAGCATTCCGAAAGGCAGGCAGAAGCTGTTCAGTATTGATGTCTCTTGGGGGAAGGGACAATGAAGCCCGTCGAGTTTAGAGCATTGGCGGAACGCGTGTAAATAGCGAATTTCAGTTTCGTGAAGCTGCAGAAAAATGCAGTATGCGACGGAAAGACGCGCCGGTTGCAGAGTCTCGCTCGGAGGCACTTCAGGAAGTTGGCCGCTCGAAGTCGCTATTGCAAGACCGCGGCCAGTTTGCCGGCGGCGAGTATTTCTGCGATGCGCGCGAAATCCTGATACATGACGCGATCCTTTTGCATGATGGCGCAGACCGAGCGGATGGCGGCATGAGCGCGCTGCAACGGCTTTGAGGGCTTGAGGGGCGCGAGGAAGTCGATGGCCTGCGCCGCCGCCATGGCTTCGATCGCCAATGTGTTGCGGGCGTTCTCGACCACCCTTTTCAGTTTGTTGGCCGCCGTCATTCCCATGGAAACGAAGTCTTCTTTGTTGCCCGACGTGGTGATGGAGTCGACCGAGGCGGGGTGGGCGAGCACTTTGTTTTCGCTGACGAGCGCGGCGGCCGTGACCTGGGGCATCATGAATCCGGAATTGAGGCCGGCGCCAGGCGCGAGGAACGGCGGCAAACCCTCGCTGAGCGCGGGGTTCACAAGGCGCTCGAGCCGGCGCTCGCTGATGCCTGCGAGCGCGCTGAGCGCAATGGCCAGAAAGTCGAGCGCAAAAGCAACCGGCTCTCCGTGAAAATTTCCGCCGGAGAGCACCTCGCCTTCGCCATCGGCGACTTTGGGATTCTTGACGAAGACTAATGGATTATCGACAGCGGAGTTGATCTCGCGTTCAAACACCGCGCGGCAATGGTTAAGCGTATCGCGCACGGCCCCGTGCACCTGCGGAATGCAGCGCAGCGAGTAGGCATCCTGCACGCGACCGCAATCGCGATGCGACTCGCGAATCTCGCTGCCTTCGAGAAGACGACGCAGGTTGGCCGCCGTCTTGATCTGTCCCGGGTGCGGCCGCGCTTGTTGAATGCGCTCATCATAGGCAACATCTGTCCCCTTGAGCGCGTCGCATGACATGGCACCAATCACGTCGGCGGAATCGGCCAGCGTTTCGGCAGCGAGTTGCATGAGCGTGCCGATGGCAAGCATGGCCTGGGTGCCATTGATGAGGGAAACGGCTTCTTTGGCCTCGAGAACAACCGGCTTGATTTGGGCTTGCTTGAGTGCGTCGGCGCTGGCCACACGACCGCCGCGCGCGTCGATGCACTCGCCTTCGCCGATAAGCGCGAGCGCGAGATGCGCGAGGGGCGCCAGATCTCCGCTGGCACCGACGCTTCCCTGCGAGGGCACAAAAGGCGTCACACCGCGGTTCAGCATTTCGCAAATAGTGTCGATGGTCACGGCGCGCACGCCTGAGTTGCCCTTGGAGAGCGAATTGGCGCGCAGCAGCATCATGGCGCGCGTGTCGGCAATTGCGAGCGGTTCGCCTACACCAACCGCGTGCGAGCGGATCAGGTTCACTTGCAATTCGCGAATTTGATCGCCGGCAATTTTTACGTCGCTGAGTTTGCCGACACCGGTCGTGATGGCATACGAGACTTGATCCCTGGCGACGAGCGAATCGACCACGGCCCGCGCGCTATTGACGGCTTCGCGCGCATCGGGAGCGAGCAGTACGGGCCGCTTGTCGGCGGCGACTTCGCGCACCGCTTCGAGAGTCAGATCGTTCCCGTTGATGTGAAGGGCTTGCATGGTGATGGTCAGTCGTTGGTCGTTGGTCGTTCGCTCGAATTTGTAGTGGCTAACTCATTTTTCTCTCAACCGCGGCGCGAAACACCGTCATGTATTTCTCGGGCAGCCTGCGCGGCTTCATCTGGGCATTGGCTACGATGTGCGTCGTTTCGCCCTCCGCCAACGCACGCCGGTCTTCAGCGCTCAGCAGCTCATATCCGAAGTGAATCACTTTTTCGCGCACGTTCGTCAGGTATGTGCGAACAATAACCTCGTCATCATAATGCACGGGCGCCTTGTAGCGGCAACGCGCATCGACGACAGCGATGAAGCAGTCGTCTTGGGTCTCCATGTTTTTGTAGCTGAAGCCAAGCTGGCGCAGCAGTTCGACCCTTCCCACTTCAAACCAGATAAAGTGATTCGCGTGGTAGACGACACCCATCTGATCAGTCTCCGCATAGCGAACGCGAATGCGCGTTTCGTTCACGGCGGAGGGTTTGCTCATCGGGGTGTCTGTCATTTTTGCTCGGACGCTCGTCGGTCCGTCATTGACCGGTCGTTCATCGGCCAGTCCACTTCGGCTTACGCTTTTCGAGGAACGACGAAATTCCCTCGCGAAAATCGTTGGTGGAGCGGATGCCTGCATTCTCGCGGATGGCGGCCTCGATCTGCTGATCGAGCTCGGCGCGCGCGTGATCGGTGAGCAGGCGCTTGGTGTAGGTAAGCGAGAGAGGGCTGCTTTCCAGCAATTGCGCCGCCAGTTCGCGGGCTCGATTCATTAGCTGTTCTTGCGGGACAATCTGCGTAAGGAGGCCGATGCGGAGGGCTTCTTCGGCGTCGAAAATGCGGCCCGTGAGGAGCAGATCGCGTGCGACTTTTTCGCCGACCTGGCGCAACAGAAAAGTTGACACGATCGCAGGCACAAATCCGATGCGGACCTCGGTGTAGCCAAACTTGGCTTCCGGGACGGCGAGCGTGAAGTCGCAGAGAAGCGCGAGGCCGGTACCACCGGCGATGGCGGCTCCATTGACGGCGGCGATGGTGGGCAGCGGAAATTCGTAGAGCGACCGAAACAGGCTGACCATGGTGCGCGAGTCTTCGAGATTCTGTTCGGGCGTGCGGCCGATCAGCGATTTCAGGTTGTCGAGATCCATGCCTGAGCAGAAAGCCTTCCCTGCCCCGGTCACGATCAGGACGCGCGCCGCCGAACTCTTTACCTCGTCGAGAGCCCGCAACAGATCGGCAATCAACTCGTAACTGATGGCGTTGCGCTTGTCAGGGCGGTTGAGGGTAAGGGTGGCGACGCCGGCGTCTTGCGCAAGTTGTAGCGTTGTGTAGGGCATTAGGACACTTTCACCACGGGGTCAGCGAGACACGGAGAAGAGTCTTTGGATCGATTAGTCATGCATGGTTTCCATGGCAGATGCGTATCTTGCGCCAATTTCCGCGGTTGCTCTTAGTAGCGCGTCCAGAGGCTTGAGTTGCGGCAAAGGCGCATTGCGCGCGGATAGAACTTCGATTACTTTTTCGGTCGCGATATTTCCGACCAGCGCGTCCTG
Organism: Terriglobales bacterium; assembly: GCA_049589215.1. Taxonomy (GTDB): domain Bacteria; phylum Acidobacteriota; class Terriglobia; order Terriglobales; family Acidobacteriaceae; genus Acidiflorens. The sequence goes on from JBAWAI010000481.1 coordinate 5,037, forward strand.
CGCAAACGGGCATCCGCCGAGGCCGCCGATGGCCGAATCGAAACGGCGGCAGCCAGCGTCATAGGCCGCCAAAATTTTCGGGGCGGCTTCGTCGGGGAGGCTGTGGAGGTGGACGCCGATTTCGAGGTAATCGAATTTCGCCATCACGGCGGAGACAACTTCGCGAATCTGCGCGGGCGATGCGAGACCGACCGTGTCGGCTAACGAAATCGTGTGGACATTCTGGACCTCGAGGAGGTCAATCGCGTCGACAACTTCGTCGACGTTCCAGGGATCACCGTGAGGATTGCCGAAGGCCATCGAGATGTAGACGACTGTTGGGAGTCCGGCTTCGTCGGCGATTTTCTCGATCTTTTCCAGCTCTTCGATCGCGTCTTCGAGCGTTTGCCGCTGGTTGTTCTGCAAAAAAGTTGGCGAGATTGAATATGGAAAGCCGACGGTGCGTACCGTCTCGGCCTTGACGGCGCGTTGCGCGCCTTTTTCGTTGACAACGATACCGATGATTTCCACGTCGTCCGGCGGGGCGAGCTCCTTGAGCACTTCTTCGGAATCAGCCATCTGCGGGACAGCATTGGGTGAGACAAAGCTGACGGCGTCGATATGCTTGAATCCCGCGCTGATTAGAGCCTGGAGATAGGTGACCTTGAGATCGGTTGGGATCTGGCCTTTGAGGCCTTGCCAGGCATCGCGGGGACATTCGATGAGTTTGATGCTTTCGGACATGTTCACCATGGAAGACACGCAGGCACTTACTTTTCCAACTCTGCCGATGTCAAGTCGTCAAATCTTCCGACGTAGGGCTGGTCTGCTTTGTCTTTGTATTTTTCACGAGTCGTACTCGAAGAGATCAAATCGTAGATGAAGTCATCGTGTTCATCATCTACGTGCACGACCTTCGCAATTGCTACTTCGCCGTCCGAGAACACCAGACGAAACTTCTTACCCTCATTCTTTTTTAGAAGAGGGTAGAACGGACTGTTGCCAATCATGTTTGCAATACTCCCACCTTGAACTCCGGCACTTCGGGATTCAGCGCCGCCGCCTCGAGGGCTTGCGTAATGGCCTGCCTCGTTTCCATGGGATCGATTATTTTGTCGATCCATAATCTCGCCGCACCGTAGCGCGGGTCGGTTTGTTCGTCGTAAGTTCTTTTCGTCGAATCGAACAGCTCTTTTCTTTCTTCTTCGCTCAGCTTCTTGCCGGTGCGCTCCAGTTGCTTCACTTTTATTTCCACCAGCGTACCGGCGGCCGAGTCGCCGCTCATGACCGCATATTTGGCGGTCGGCCACGCAAAAACGAAACGCGGATCATAAGCTTTGCCGCACATGGCGTAGTGGCCGGCGCCGAAAGAACCGCCGACTATCACGGTGATTTTTGGAACAACTGAATTCGAGACTGCATTGACCATTTTTGCACCGGCTTTGATGATGCCGCTCCATTCCGCGTCGCGGCCAACCATGAAGCCGTTAACGTCGTGAAAGAAAACCAGCGGGACGAGATTCTGGTTGCAGTCCATGATAAAGCGGGCGGCTTTTTCGGCGGACTCGGTGTAGATGACGCCGCCGAATTCCACGCGCTTGTGACCTTCGTGGTCGGTCTGCTGGGCATGCAGCTTTTGATTGGCGACGACGCCGACTGCAAAGCCTCCAATGCGCGCGTAGCCGCACAGCAGCGTTTTGCCATAGTCGGCCTTGTATTCGTCGAAGCGGCTTTCGTCGACGATCCGCGCCAGAATTTCCTTCATGTCGTAAGGGCGCGCGGGCGAAGCGTCGTAGACTCCAAAAATTTCTTCGGCGGAAAGCGCAGGATCGGCGGGCTTTTTGCGGTCCCACAGCGACTGGCGGCGATATCCCCATTTTTCGATCAGCGAACGGATGCGCGCGATGCAGGCTTCATCATTGGGCTCGCGGAAATCGACCGTGCCGCTGATGGCGGAATGCATGGCTGCGCCGCCGAGATCTTCGGCGGAAACTTTCTGTCCGATGGCGGCTTGCACGAGCGCTGGCCCGGCTAGAAAGAGGCCGCTGCCATCGGTCATGAGGACGTGGTCGCACATGACAGGCAGGTATCCGCCGCCGGCCACGCACATGCCCATGATGGCGGCGATTTGGGAAATGCCCATGGCCGACATGACGGCATTGTTGCGGAAGACGCGGCCGAAATCGTCGGTATCTGGGAAGACGTCTTCTTGCAGAGGCAGGAAGACGCCGGCCGAATCGACAAGATAGATGGTGGGGATGCGATTTTCGATAGCGATGTTTTGCGCGCGGATGACTTTCTTGGCGGTCATCGGGAAAAACGCACCGGCCTTCACCGTCGCGTCGTTGACGATGAGCATCACTAGGCGGCTGTGGACGCGGGCCAGGCCGGTAATGACGCCAGCAGCGGGCGCGCTTCCCCACTCTTCGTACATTTTGTGCGCGGCGTAGAGGCCGAGTTCGAAGAAGGTGCCAGCGTCGGCTAGCAGATTGATGCGTTCGCGGGCCGTGAGCCGCTGTTTGGCGTGCTGATTCTCAATGGCCTTCGGACCGCCGCCTTCGCGGATCTTCTCTTCTTCGTTACGGATTTGGGCTACGAGGTCGGCGAGAGCGCGCATGTTGGATTCGAAGCGGAGCGAGGCAGGATCTACTTTGGTGGCGATGACGTTGTTGATGGTCAGAGCGGTCGAGTCGGTACGTTCGGGCATGACGGCGGACTTTTAGGATTCCTCGGAACTACTTACTATATCAGCGAGGCTACGCTTCGGAGTACGGTTGGGCGCGAGGCTACAATTAACGTTCGGCTTGGCGAACCACCATTAGCTGACGAATGTCCAATACCTTTCAACTGCAACCGACGTTGTGCTTCACTCTGCTGGGCACATTCATAATCTATGCGTGGACGCGACAGTCGCGAACGTCATTGTTGGCGTCGTTGATCGTCGCCCTTGGATTACGCTTCGCGCTGATACGCGCGATGGGAACATTGGGCACCTATTGGGGAGTGCGATGGATCAGCTGGGGTGCATTCCTCGGCATCGGCTGTCTGCTGGTTCTCTTCGTACAGATTCTGCGCGCTCGTGCGGTTGGCGAACGGAAGAGCTTGCGCGCGATCTTTTATGCCGGAGCAGTGTTTCCGGGTTGCAGCATGCTGATTGCCTATACGGTTCCGCTGACGATCTGGTTTCGGCATCTGACCTATGACGCGTTTCTGCTGGCATTTGACGGCAGTCTGGGAGTTCAGCCTAGTTTCCTGATGGGACGGTTGCTGCCGTCGCGGTCGAATTATTGGGGGCTGACTACAGTCGTCTACTACGCTCTGCCCGCGGCCGTTTCTATTGTGTACGCATCGCATCTGGCTGCGGAGCGGGAAGGCAAACGGCGAGTCGTTTCGATCCTGCCGTTGTTCTTGTCACTGATGGCTGCTGGAGCCGTTATGTATGCAATCTATCCTGCAATTGGGCCCGCACTTGCGTTTCCGAAGTTGTTCCCGTGGAATCCTCCGGCGCTGTCGCAGATTACGATTCAGCCGATGACGGTGCGTGACTTCGCGCGCAACTGCATGCCTTCGCTTCATCTGTCGGGCGCTTTGGGAGTGTGGTGGAATTCGCGGCTCTGGGCGCGATGGGGAAGAATGCTGGCTGGTCTGTTTTTGTGCGGGACGGTCTTCGCTACGCTCGCGCTGGGCGAGCATTATCTGATTGACCTCGTGGTCGCGGTTCCATTCATGATGGCTCTGCAAGCGGCTTGGACGGTTGGCGTTCCGTTCGCGGAATCTCGACGGCGACGAGCGTTGATTGTGGGGACGGTTCTTACCGCTTTGTGGATTGTGTTGCTCAGGTTTGGATTGTCGCTGTTCTTTGTTACGCCGGTGATTCCCTGGTCACTTGTTGCTCTGACTGTAAGTTGGAGCTTTGTGCTGGAGTGGCAGTTGAGCGCATTTGCGAGTAAGTCAACTTACTCGTCCTGACATGACTAGTCTTTCCCGTTTTCGGAGAGTTGGCGTTGGGCTTCGGCGATCGGATCGACGGCGAGCAAATCTACCAGGCCGATTGCGTGGGCTTGCTGGGCGTTTAGTTTCTGCGCGGTAATGAACATCTCCAGCGCTCTTCCCTTCCCGATCAGGCGGGGCAATCGCGCTGTTCCTCCCCAACCTGTGATCAGACCTAGAGCGGCTCCGCGATGGCCAAAGACGGCGCTGGGCGCGGCGATTCGCTGATGGCAAGCGAGGGCCAGATCGAGTCCTCCACCCAGGCAATAGCCGTTGATCGCGGCAATTACGGGAGCGGGGAAGCTCGCGACTGTGTGCATCAAGTCTTGTCCCATCGCGGAAAATGCGTAGGCTTCGGGACCGGAGAGTGTGGCAATTTCGTTGAGGTCGGCTCCGGCGGAGAAGTTGGGTTTGCCTGTGATTATCAACGGTTTTGGCAATGCGGATAAGTCGAGGACTGTTTTTGTAAGTGTAGTTACAGTTTCGCGAGTAAGACGATTCATTCCGTCGCTGGAAGTTATCGTCAGAATGTAGATGTCGCTTACGCGAGTTACATCGTGTGTCAGTCGCGCCTCCCGAACTTTACATTGAGGTTGACCCTAGGCGGTGGGGACGGTTTGGGGTTTCACGTTTGCGCGGATGAATTTTACGATTTCGTCCATGGGGGTGCCGGGCTGGAAGATGCCGGCTACGCCGATCTTTTTCAGGGCTTCTATGTCCTGGTCGGGGATGATGCCGCCGACGAGGAGGAGGACGTCGTCCATTTTGTTTTGCTTGAGGAGATCGGTAACGCGGGGGACGATCGCGTTGTGCGCGCCGGAGAGGATGGAGAGGCCGATGACCTGGACGTCTTCCTGGAGGGCGGCGTTGACGACCATCTCGGGAGTCTGGCGGAGGCCGGTGTAGATGACCTCCATGCCGGCGTCGCGGAGGGCGCGGGCGATAACTTTGGCGCCTCGGTCGTGGCCGTCGAGGCCGGGCTTGGCGACGAGGACGCGGATTTTTTGGGGGGAGGTCATTGTGGATAGCTCTCAGCTATTGTCCCTTGGCTTTTCACCAATGCTTTTTAATTCTACCGGGGGTACCCCCCGTCTGCTCGACATTTTAGAATCAATACTTTAGCGCGAAATTCCCTGCAAAGTCTTGAGCGATCATGGGTTAGAGGCAAAGTATTGAACGCATTGGACTTAGCTGCCTGGTTGTATAGTACGAGCTGGAATTTGTGCCATCGCGACTCTTAAGCAACCCCTCACGCTCGCGGCTCCTTACAGGCTTTGAGTCTCTTAACGTCTATCTATTCATCTTAGTCCTGCGTGTCAAGAAATTGCTGTGTACAAGCTTAGAGGCTTTGCG
>JBAWAI010000482.1:0-3666 GCA_049589215.1 Terriglobales bacterium
GGCTTTGCTGCCGGATCGGCTGGGCGGATCCGACGCAGCCCGGGTTTTCGCCGTTCCGGCGTTGATTATCACTTTGGCGTTGCATGTGGTCATGATGCTGGGCGAGATGGCGATGCCGCACACTACCGACAACTCGCGCTATGCCGCGCGGCTTATTACGCATGGGCCGTTTTCGCGGGCGTTCTGGGCGGGCGCGATTGCGGCGGGCGGAATATTGCCCCTCCTGATTATGTTAGTGGCACCGCACAACACGATTGCCGATCGCGTCGCGGCAATTCTTGCCCTGGCGGGACTTTTGATTTTTGAATGGTGCTTTGTGATGGCTGGGCAGAGCGTGCCGAATAGCTAGGGCTTTTTTGGAGATCGGACGATGACGGATTTTAAACGCGACGGCAGCCATCTGGCTTACTGCCCGCCGGTGGAGAAGTGGGACGACTGGGTCGAATACGATCCGGATGAGTGGCCGCGGCGCGTCGAAAAACATTTTCAGATTGTGCCGACGATTTGCTTCAACTGCGAATCGGCTTGCGGGCTGCTGGCTTACACCAACAAAGAAACGGGCAAGATCGAAAAGTTCGAAGGTAATCCTCTGCATCCGGCGAGCCGTGGACGGCTTTGCGCCAAGGGTCCGGCGACGATCAATCAGATTCACGATCAGGATCGCATTCTTTATCCGATGAAGCGATCGGGACCACGCGGGTCGGGGCAGTGGGCGCGCACTTCATGGGACGAAGTGCTGGAGACTTTTGGGTCGCGCATTCGAAAGGCATTTCAGGAGAATCGCGGCGAAGAGGTGATGTATCACGTCGGGCGGCCGGGGCATGACTTCATCATGGAGCGGACGCTGCAGGCGTGGGGCATCGACGGGCACAACTCGCATACGAATGTTTGTTCGTCTTCGGCGCGTCTAGGTTATTTGCTGTGGCATTATGCGGACCGGCCTTCGCCAGATCATGCGAATGCGCGCTTCATTCTTCTGCTTTCGGCACATCTTGAATCTGGTCATTATTTCAATCCCCACGCGCAACGGATTATTGAAGGCAAGATGGCGGGCGCGAAGCTGGCGGTGGTCGATCCGCGGCTTTCGAATACTGCGAGCATGGCCGACTACTGGCTGCCCAGCTATCCCGGCACCGAGGGCGCGATGCTGCTGGCGATGGCGAAGGTCATCCTCGACGAGAATCGCTACGACGCGGAGTTTGTGCGGAATTGGACGAATTGGGAAGAGTTGGAAGTCGATGGATTTTCCGCTCGGGGTCAGAGTTTGAACGCTGCGATCGATGCGCTGAAAAAGCACTATGCGAAATTCACGCCGGAGTTTGCCGAGAAGGAAAGCGGCGTCAAAGCTGAGATTATCGTCAAGATTGCGCGCGAGATAGCGACGGCAGGAAGCCGGTTTGCTTCGCATCTGTGGCGCGGCAGCGCTTCGGGCAATCTTGGCGGATGGCAGCCTGCTAGGGCTCTGATGTTGTTGCATGTGCTGACGGGATCGGTTGGGACGCCCGGCGGGCACAATCTGAATGCATGGAACAAATTTGTTCCGAAGACATTCAAGACTCCTCCTCCGCAAAAGCGCTGGAACGAATTGCTGTATCCGCCGGAGTGGCCGCTGTGCACGCACGAGATGTCGTTTCTGTTGCCGCATTTCTTGAAGGAAGGCCGAGGGCGCATCGAGGCTTACTTTACGCGTGTGTTTAATCCGGTGTGGACTTATCCGGATGGATTTTCGTGGATCGAAATGTTGCGCGACGAGCAGAAAGTTGGGCTACACGCGGCGCTTTCGCCTACTTGGAGCGAGACGGCATGGTTTGCCGATTATGTGCTGCCGATGGGCTTCAGCTCTGAGCGGCACGATTTGATGAGCCAGGAATCGTATGCCGGGAAGTGGATTGGCTTTCGGCAACCGGTGGCGCGCGTGATTCGCGAACGTGCGGGCGAACAATTCGATTACACGTATCAGGCGAATGTGGGCGAGGTTTGGGAAGAAGATGAATTTTGGATCAATCTTTCTTGGGCGATCGATCCGGATGGTTCGATGGGGATCCGGCAGTGGTTCGAGTCGCCGTACCGGCCAGGCCAAAAGTTGACGGTCGATGAATATTACGGGTGGATGTTCGAAAATTCCGTGCCGGGATTGCCTGAGGCGGCGGCCAAGGAGGGATTGAAGCCCCTGGAATACATGCGCAAGTATGGCGCGTACGAGATCACGACCGATGTTCACCGATTAAACGAGAAGGCGGTTGGCGCGGCGGATCTGGCTGGATCAAATGTTGAGCCGAACGGCGTGATTAAGAAAGACGGTAAGGCAGTCGGTGTGATGATCGAAGGCGAACCCGTGGTTGGCTACAACACGCCTTCGCGCAAGCTGGAATTATTTTCGAAGACGATGGCTGACTGGAAGTGGCCCGAGTTTGCGTTGCCCGAATATTACCGCAGCCATATTCATCGATCGGCTCATGGTGCGTCGCTTGGGGAGCCCGGGGCCGATTTTGATCCGAAGTATATGCCGCGCGTGGAGTGGCCGAAAGACGCCCACGGCGATGTGCATACGCTGCTGCCGATTTTCCGTTTGCCCAATTTGATTCATACGCGCTCGGGTAATGCGAAGTTCTTGTATGAGATTTCGCACAAGAATCCGTTGTGGGTGAACCCGGTGGATGCGAAACATCTGGGCGATGTTCACACCGGCGACCTGCTGAAAGTGCACACCGAGATTGGATACTTTGTGCTGCATGCTTGGGTGACGGAGGGGCTGACGCCGGGCGTGGTGGCGTGCTCGCATCACCTTGGGCGCTGGCGCGTAAATAAGGATGAGAAGATCGAGCGCATGTCGAGCGCGTGGGTGGACTTGAAAGAAGTTGGCAAGGGGCAATGGAAAATGCGGCAGCTTTCCACGGTCGAACCGTACGAGAGCCAGGATCCCGATTCGAAGCGCGTGTGGTGGAGCGACGCCGGCGTGCATCAGGATATTACGTTCCCAGTGCATCCCGATCCGATCAGCGGCATGCACTGCTGGCATCAGTTAGTGCGGGTGGAGCGGGCTGCGCCAGATGATTGCTACGGCGATATTTTCGTCGATACCAATCTTTCCTTCGCCGTCTATCAGCGCTGGAAGGCGCTGGCTCGCCCCGCGCCGGGGCCAGGAGGACTGCGACGTCCGCTGTGGATTCCGCGCGTGGTGCGGCCACAGGAATCGGCCTTCTATATGAAAGACGATTCGGTTAAGAAAGATTGAATCGCCGTCGAGCGGCGATGGTAGAAGGCAATCGGAAATCAACGCGTGAGCTCTGATGGAGCCCGTCGCGCAAACGATCAGAACGCGAACCGAGCACCGATCGTCGGAGCACAGTTGTTGTCGGAGTTATAGGGGACACCGGGGCCATGCGGAATCGCGATCCCCAAGCCGCCGCTCACATAAGAATACGCGAGCCCGGCAAAACCGTCGAAACGCTTGGTGAAGTGATGATCAACATAGATCGATCCCTCATTCAGGGCGCCCGCGCAGGAACTGCGGAAACCGGCGGAGACTGAGCAGGTCTGGGGAACCCGGAAGTCATTCTGCCGTTGTTGATACCACGCGAAGGTGACGTCGGTCTTGCTGTCGACGGAGTACTTCGCGCCCGTCCACCAGATATTCACCAGCTTTTCAGAATCAAGATTGTTGTC
>JBAWAI010000483.1:0-4394 GCA_049589215.1 Terriglobales bacterium
GAAGAGAAGTAAGTAAACGAAACTAAAGTGAGTTGAAAAAGAAGGCGGGGCACCCGAGCCGAGTAAGCTTTCGCTCTAACCGAGAACCGAGCCCGCCAACTACCTCTTAATCATATGTATCTCAGTCCCATTCTTATGGAACTTCACTTCATCCATCAGCTGGTTGATCAAAAATATCCCCCGCCCATGATGTGAGTAGATATTTTCTCCCGTGCACGGATCATCAATTTTCGCGGGATCAAACCCCGGCCCCGGATCGCGCACCACGATCAGCATTCCCCGATGGTGGTCGCAGGCCACGTCGCACTCCACGATCTTCGTCGGATCGCTCCCCGCCCCGTGCACCACGGCATTCGCCAGCGCCTCCGTCAGCGCCAGCTCGATGTCGTCCTCGCGGCCCGTCGCACACCGCGTCTCCCGCACCACCTTCATCACGCTGCGCACCACCGGATCCACCGCATCCCGGTCAGCGCACAACGTAACGCTCAGCTTGAGAGCGAAGTTATCGATCTCGTTTCCGTCCGGTGTACTCGGATTATCCGTCGAAGAATCCGTCATGCGGGCTGCGCGCTTGGCTGTCAATCTTGGCCGTCAGTAAAGCTAGCCGGGCCTAACTACGATGTTAACTTGGATGCCAACTAAGATGCTACGAGGGCTCTTGGATTGTAGGTATTTGCCGTCCCCGATGCAACTCTATTTCCATCATGTTTCGAATCTGTAAATTCCAAAAGACATGCCCCGCCATTCCAAGGGACGCGTCCACAGGGCTACGCCCGCCGCCCCGCACCACACCCCGTCACCCTTCACTCACCCCCGCCAGCATCTGCCGCCGCCAATCCAGCTCTTCCACAAACTGCCGCGAGTCCCGCCATCCCGCCCGCACCTTCACAAACATCTCCAGAAAAACTTTCGTCCCCACCACCTTCTCAATCTCCATCCGCGCCGACGTCCCAATCGCCTTCAGCATCTGCCCGCCCTTGCCCAGCAGGATCGCCTTCTGCCCGTCCCGTTCGCAGTAGATTGTTGCCGCAATGCGCACCAGCCTTGCACTCTCTTCAAACGTGTCGATCAGCACGCTCACCGCGTGCGGCACCTCTTCATGCGTCTGCATCAGAACCTGCTCGCGGATCAACTCCGCCGCCATAAACCGCATCGGCTGATCCGTAATCTGATCCTCCGGAAAATACCGCGGCCCGTTCGGCAGCGCCTTCACCACGCACGCCAGCAAATCATCCAGTCCTTTTTTCTTGAGCGCCGATATCGGCACGATCTCTTTAAATTCATGCAGCGCCCGGAACTCCGCAATCAGCGGGAGCAGTTTGCTCTTGTCCGCCAGCAGGTCAATCTTGTTGAGCAGCAGGCAAACCGGCGTGCCCGCTTTTTTCGCCAGATCCAGAACGAACGCATCGTCGCGATCCCACTTCCGGTGCGCATCCACAATCATCAGGATCAGATCGCAACCTTCCAGCGCCTCGCGCACCTCCGCCATCATCTTCCGCCCCAACGATGACCCGGACTTGTGCACGCCCGGCGTATCAATCAGCACGATCTGTCCCGTCTCCCGACCCTTAGCCTTCGACAATTTCTTCGGCGAAGAATTTTTCTCCTCCCCACTCATCGGCGAAACATTTTTCGACTCTGCAATCTTCGCCGAAACATTAATGATCCCCAGAATGCGGTTGCGCGTAGTCTGCGGCTTGGGAGAAATGATCGCCAGCTTCTCGCCCACCAGCGCGTTCAGCAAAGTGCTCTTGCCCGCATTGGGGCGCCCAAGAATGCACACAAATCCGGAGTGAAAGGACATAATGAAGATGATAGCCCTTTTGTGGAGGACACTCCTGCTCGCGCGGCGTTCAGTACGACCGTCTACCGTGACCCTTTCACCTGCATTTGCACCACGGACTGCGCTCGGGCTCCCACAGTTGAGCTGTTTTGTAAAGATCGTTAATGAATAGACAAACAGAACTGCCTTGGAAGTCGGAGAAGCGAAAGCTGAAAGACTGTTGTGGCTTAGCTGCGCAATAGATGACCACTCGATGCTGGGCAGCAAGATCGAGCCCGTCAATCTTAAGACTCTGCTTCTTCGAAAACTGAACAGATTCGCGCGAATCGATCTTCACGAAGAGTTTTTGCGACAGGCAAGGTTCAATATTCGCTCCGCTCCTCGGATCGGGGTGCGCTGCAATTGGTGCGACACAAACCGTACCTGTCTCTGAATTTGCCGCAGAGAGGCAGAATGTCATTGATAGCAATAAGAGTGCGGCCAGCAAGACCTTCAATCTAGACCTCCGGAAGAAACAACACCATATTCACGACGAAGCTTATCGAATTACGTGAATGCGCACGCCCACGTTCAGCTTTTTCCAAGCCTTATCCGCCGTATAGATCGGAGCACGCAGCAAAATCCCAAGTGCCACACATGCCCGGTCGCCAAGCGATAAACCAAGAGAGCGAGTTTGGGCGACTAAGTCGCCAGCAATCTTGGCCTGTTCAGCGGTGAAATCGACCGCCTGTTGAACGGTCATGCGCGTGGCCGTCCACGCGTCGTCGGGAGGAAAGCCTCGCTGGATCAGTTTTCCATGCACTTCGGCGAAGTTAACCGTACTTGTCACGGCGAGGCTCATAATCTCCGGTGTTAATTTCTCGCCGCCAGATTCTCCATTGATAACCGCCATTAAAGCTGAAGCATCCAGCACCACCCTATTCACGTTTGGCTGCCTCGCGCCGTTCAGCAATCAATTCATCCACGAGCGAAACTCCCGGCTTGACGTACTTCCGCACGAGTCGTTGCGCGCTCTCGATTCTCTGTCTCATGGTGGTGATGCGCAATTCATCGTCCTCCATGCGGAGAATCACTTTGTCGCCGGTCTTGATTCCAAGCGCCTTTCGATAGGAAGCGGGAATTACGATCCGGCCGTTTTCGTTGACGGGAACGAAGGTTTCGGCTTTATCAGTCACATTGACATGGTTTGCCATATAGATCATTTTATGTCACATATTGCCTTCGAGGCAAACGTCCATTCATGACAGGCTCATCGAAACGCACCCCGCCTCCGGGGCCACTAAAACGCCTCTATCCCGCCTCCCTGCCCTGCCCCGCCGTGATCCGCACCCGCTCCACTCGCCGGTTCGTCGAGTCCAGCACCTCAAACTTCAACCCGTCATCCTCCACCACTTCGCCCCTCTTCGGAATCCGTCCCGCCAGTTCGCTCACCAGACCCGCGATCGTTGACGATTCATGTCCCTCCGGCCGGCGCCCAAAAAGTTCATCCAGCCGGTCTACGTCCATGCTTCCCGGCACCACATAGGAGTGTTCGCTTTCCTGCACCAGTTGCGCCTTTTCGTGCTCGTCGCCAATTTCGCCGACGATCTCTTCCACCAGATCTTCAATCGTCACCAGGCCCGCCACGCCGCCGTATTCATCCACCACAATCGCCATGCGGATATTGCTTCTCTGCATCTCGCGCAGCAGGTCGCTCCCCAGTTTGCTCTCCGGAACGAAGTAAACATCTCGCCGCATCACGCTCGTCACCAGCCGCGTGCGCGCCTCTGAATCCGGTACCTGCAACAAATCCTGCGCGTGCAGAATTCCCTTGATGTTGTGGATCGAGCCTTCATACACCGGCAGGCGCGAAATCGGCTTGCCGCGCAGCAACTCCACCACTTGCTCTACCGTCGCTTCCGTTGACACTGCGATCATCTCCGGTCGCGGCTTCATCGCTTCGCGCACCGTCTTCCCGCTGAACTCCACTACAGACTGGATCAGGTCGCGATCCGTCTCCTGAATAATTCCCTCTTCCTGCCCCGCTTCAATCAGCGCGTCTACCGCCTCCGCCGGAGTCTCCGGTTGCGCCTCGGCGTGCTCGCGCGTCAGCGCCGCCACCGATTGCAGGAATCCCAGCACCAGCGAGACCGGCAGGATCAGGTAGACGAGTCCCCGCAAAAGCGGCGCCCAGTGCGCCAACCAGCGCCCATTGGTGCGCGAGAAAAATACGAAGGGAAGAAAGCGGTTGAAAACAATAATGACGAGCACCAGACTCAGCGTCGCCTCGAGCACTTCCTGAACCGTCCAGGCGCGATCGCGAAAAACGCTGAAGCCCACGATCATCGCGATCGCCGCCATCGTCAGTTGCGGCAGAATCGCCATCGCCTGCGAAGCGCGCGCCCGCGTCACTCCGAGGCGCGGCTCAACCAACTGCTCGAAGGCATCGATGTTGTCCTGAAAATCGCGCGACAAAAACTTCCCGATCTCCTGGTACAGACGATCGACATACGAGACCAGTGTGAGCAAGCCGAACAGCAGCACCATCGCGATGCTGGCGCCGATCATCGAGTCTTCACCCTCCGCGTCGTTCGGTTCGGGACCTTCCCTAATTTGTCGTAGAGACGCGGCC
>JBAWAI010000484.1:0-5989 GCA_049589215.1 Terriglobales bacterium
AGCTGTCTGTATCGCTGCAGAAATCAGAATTCCAATTTATTGCTTGAGGTTGATGGTGTCCTGCGCGACCTGGTCGAAGGTGGTTACCACGCGCGCGTTGGCCTCGTAACTGCGTTGAGCGACGATCAGATTGGCGAATTCGGTAGCGATATCGACATTCGACTGTTCGAGCGCGCCTCCCGAGAGTGTGCCGAGCCCGCCCGTGGTGGGCGCACCGATGGTGGGCTGCCCGGAGGCGAGGGTCGGCGCGAAATCATTCGCGCCGGTGCGCGAAAGTCCCTGCTCGTCGGCAAAGCTGGCGAGCGCGATCTGTCCGAGGATCGCGGTCGTCCCATTGCTGAAAGCGCCGGTAATGGTTCCATCGGAGCCGATGTTGAAATTCTCCAGCGTGCCGCTGGCGGCGCCATCCTGCTGAATGGAGGAGGTGCTGCTGGCGGAAGCCTCCTGGGTGATCAAGCCGGTGCCGCTGGAGTTGACGACGTTCCAGTTCAGGCTGAGCTGATTGGCACCGTCGGCGAAGGTCGAACCGTTAGGCGGTATGTTGATGGTCGGATTGGTGAGGGAGGCGGAGCCGCCCGCCGGAGCGACGCTCTGAAGAGTGCCGTCGCCGTTGAATATCATCGTGCCGGTGGCGAGGTTGACGGGCGGAGCAGTAGCCGCGCCGCCGAGATCAGCGGCCGGAATGCTCACCGAATAACCCCAGGTATTGACGACAGCGGGGACACCGGTGACCGCGTTGGCGCCGTTCGCTCCGGCACCAGCGTTCCAGCCGAGTCCCGCGCTCGCGCTGGTGGCGGCAAAATCGCTGGCCGTGCCCGTGCTCGTGGCGGTGACGTCGATGACGCCGTTGCCGGCATCCACGGCAGTGGCGCTCGTATTGGCGACCGTGCCCGTTCCGTAACCGCCCGCACCGTCTCCGGCAGGATCGAGGGAATTGGCATTGATGGCGTCGACGAGGTTTCCGACCGTTTCGGCCGTCGTCGATCCGATCAGGACATCATTGGTTCCAGCGCCCGGAGCGGTTGAGGTGAAGGTGTAAGTTTGCGTGCCGATGGTGACCGATTCGCCGTTGGTGGGAAGAGAAGACATGGTCAGCGCGCCGCTGGCCGCTTGTGCGGGCGCCGCGGCTACACCGGGCGAGTCTTCGTTGGTGTAGGTAAACGTCAGATTGTGGGCGCCGCCGAGAGAGTCGTAAACCGTGACCTGAGTGGTATAGGTAGACCCGTCGGCCGATTGGGCATTAAGGTTCGTGTTCATAAACACGTTGCTGGTAACGGTCGCGGGACTGACGGTTCCGGCGCCGAGCGCGAGCGTGGTCAGGCCGCCGCTGGTGTTGACGACACCATTCATGGCGGGATATCCGAGAACCTGCTGGCCATTGGCGGTTTCAAGCAGGTTGTCGGTACCGACTTCGAAATCGCCGGCCCGGGTGAAACTCTGCGCGCCATTCTGCTCCACGACGAAGAAGCCATTGCCGTTGATGGCCACGTCGGTGGGAATTCCGTTCGAGGTCACATCGCCTTGGGTGAAGTCCGAAGGCTGCGAATTAACTCTCACGCCCGCGCCCTGCTGAATGGGATCACCGGCGCCGTCGGAGCCAAGCGTTTGATAGAAGAGGTCGGAGAACTGCACCTGCTGGTCTTTGTAGCCAATGGTATTGAGGTTGGCCAGATTGTTGGCAATGGTGGAGAGCGCGGTCGAACTGGCGTCCAGTCCGGAAAGAGGTACTGAAAATGAAGGCATAGGGGCTCCTTAGTGAGTGGTGATGTTGATCGTTGGTAGCGAGATGGAATGAGCGATAGTAGCGGGCTGAACGTTGGCGTTGGCGCTGGCGCTGGCGTTCGCATTCGAACCAGGCGTCAGGTCAGAGACCAGTGTCAGCATGGATTGGTCAATCTGCGTCAGCTCGCTGAGCGACTGGAACTGCGCGAGTTGGGCGACAAACTGATTGGGGTCGAGCGGATCGATCGGACTCTGCGCCTGCAGCTGGGCGGAGAGCAGTTGCAGAAATTCGGTGTCCAGGCCGCCGGTGGTGTCGGCAGGCGAAGAGGACGACGATGAGGAGGGCGAAGAAGCAGCGCCCGTGGAATTTGGAGATGCCATGCCGGCATTCGAAGAACCGAGCGATCGCAGCAATGGAAGGTACATAAAATTCTCCTACGCAAGAATGCTTACGCGCGCAGCCGGTCCGAAGATGGGAAGCGCCGCGGATGAATCCTGTTCATAGAGCAGTTCGTTCACCGGTTCGGACGCGGCCGGGGTGGAGACAGTCCCCGCGGACGAACCCTGATGTTGAGAGAAGTTCTGCCGTGGCTGGCCCTGCTGAAAGCTGGTAGCGGTCTGCACGCCTGAACGATTGCTGGAGAAATCCACGCCCGTCAGATTCAAGTGCTGCCCTTTGAGTCCCGACTCGAGTCCCCCTACTTCTGAACTGAACCAGCGCGCCAGATCGCGGTCGCCATGAACGGCAATGCCCACCTGACTCTGCTCGACGATGGTGTGAATCTCGACGTTGCCGAAGGCGTTGGTGTGAATGCCGAGATGCAGCTGCAACGCCGACGAATCGCTGGTCAGATGAGCGGCCGAGGCCAGCGCAGGATCGGCGACGTCAGCGACGGTCGCGGAATCGAGCATCTGGTGCGCGAGTGGAAGTTCGGTGGGCGCTCCGGATTTTCCGGCGACCCCTGGGTCGGTGCTACCCGGCGCGGGAGGTGGCACTACGAGCGCCGGGCCGCCGGTTGCATCATGCGCGGGTGCGACGGCAGGGACGGCAGGTGAAGTTGCGAGAGCAGACGCGAGCGAAGATGCTGGAGCGCCGGCGGTCGAACTGGCGAGGGAGGAAGATACGGGCGCGGGCGCAGGTAGGGATGATTTCGAGCTGTCGAGAGTTGACGTGGAGACATCGGGCGCTGCGCTCGCATCGTTCGCTTTGGCGGCAGGGCTGGCGGAAATTTTCGAGTCGGCTGAGGGGGCGAAAGTCGACGATGAACCGTTCGCCGCTCCGGCCGCGGACCAATTCGCGCCCGTGGCCATGGAGTCTCGCGGATACTCGTTCAATGAAGTGTCGGACGTTGCCGGCGCGGCGAGACCGGTCGCGGGCGGTTCGGCGGCGGCCCCGCGATTTATGGACGTTGACGATAACGTCGAAGCAGAATCGGGATGGGATGGGGCGCGTTCCATCCCGCCGGTGCTGGAAGCAGCGTCCTGACTGGTTTTCGCACTTGCAGATGGGGAAGCAATTTCTCGCGAGTCGAGCTCCCGCGTACCAAAGAGTCCCACCGTGCGAAGACCGGCGCTTGCGGATGCTGACGCGATCGACTGGGAGAGTAAGTTGCCGGGCGCGGCCGCAACAGCTGATTCAGCTGCGCGGGAACCAGAGATAGTCAGAGAAGGGATGGGGGCGCCGTCGGCGGGGAATGTCGATTTTTGTATGGAGGGATCTGCGGGCGAATCGGGGGAAAGGCTGGGGCCGTTCGAGAGCGATGGGGTGCGAGGATCGCTTGTGGTGATCGCGGGGCTCTCATCAGCCTCGCCGCTGTTTGAGCCTTGCGGAGCGACGGAACTGGATTTGAGGTAAGAAGCCGCGTCCTTTGTATCCGCAGACAGGTCTGCTGGGGCTAGGCCTGAGCCGAAGGTTGACGATGAGGTGAACGAGACAACCGTTTTTGGAAACAGCTGCGGTTCGGAAGCCGGCTCTGCGGCTAAAGGCGAACCGGAGGACGAGAGAGACGCGCCGCTGTCTGGCGATGGAACGGACGGTGTCGACGGAGAATCGGTGGCGGATAAAACGGCGTGAGTCGAAAGTGTTTCCGGCTGAGGGGCAGTCTGCCGCATCGTAACCGTTTCAAGCAGCGATGAGGAACGGCCGGACGAAGATAACGTTGCCGTGGAAATCGCCGGCAGCACGGCCCTAGAGCCTCCGATGGCGGGGGCTGCGGGAGAGGCCATCGCATTAGTTGCGGTCCGGCAGGGAACCGGATCGGAATCCGATGACGGTGGCCCCAGACTTTGAAAGCTTCCCGGTTTTGCTGGAGATGGAATCACCTTCGCGATCAGGCCCGCCAGACTTAACGCCAGTGGCAGCGCGGACGCTCCTTCCTGAACTAGCTGGGGCTGGATGGGCTGAACGTGAACAGGTAGGCCAATCCCAACAGCCTTTTCGTTGGACAGCGCTGAGGAGTTCGTCGCGCTGGAATGCGGACTTGCATTTGTCGATACAGGCAGCGTTTTCGAATCTGCCTTCGCCGGGTTCGCAGCCCGGTTCGCAATCGAAACTGCTGCCGCCGCAGTCTCCAAAAGAGCATTCGCGGACGCGGCGATTGCGGGCTTCGTTTCAGGACTTGCGCCGGTGTTGACGGCCAGTGGGTGATTGCCCGCATTCGCAGGGTTGGTCGATGCCGCAAGCGTCTCCGCAAAACTGGAGCCGGAGGGTGAGACACTCGCCGGACGTGACGAAGCGCTAAGGCCCGAGGCGGCATCCGGGATGGCAAACATGTCGACTAGCATTCGAGGACCGCGAATCCGAATGCAGTCGATGTGCCAACCGGAAAGCAAAGGAGCGAAGCCGGGGCAAGGGGGATGCTGCCAGCTGTTTCATCGACTTACGTAGTGGCCCCGGGCCAGAGCGGAGTGAAAGGCGACGCGCGGGCCGAAGACTGGGGCGAGCCCACGGCAAGATCTGCCGGATCGAAGGCGGCAGAATTAGCCTTCTCGCCGATGCCAGCGCTGCAAGAGGTGCGCGGCGTCAAGCCGACGTTGCTCACGCCTCGCCTGCTCGACCTGATAGGCGCGTTGCTGGCGTGCCCGGAGATTTTCGAGAACTTCGCGTTCACGAAACGCTTGCTGATAGGCAGCGGCTGCTTGCTGACGAACGGATTCGAGACGCACGATATCCTCGTCCAGACGGACGCGAAGTTCATGCAATTGTTTTCGGATCAAGAGACAGAAGTGCAACTCGGCGCCCGTGCGTCCGGCAGCAAGCGACGAAGCGTCGGCGGTCGCGGACTGGGTGAGGTGTGCGTTTAGGCGGGCAACGGCGTCGCGGGCGCGCGCGACCTGCAAAGCGGCATCCTGCAAATCAAGCGAGCGCTGGCGCTCCACACTCTGGCGAAGTCGAAGCACGGAGGCGAGCGCGAAATGAAAGGCCATAAATTCAAGCGGGCAGCGCCAGCAGGCGTTTGATCGAATCGTTCATGGCGGCCACGTCGTCGGTCGCCTGTACGAGGAATTCGCGGAGCGCGGGCATGAGGGCGATCGCGCGGTCGAGATCGGGATCGCTATTTTTCTGGTACGCGCCGATACGGATCAGTTCTTCGGACGCCTTGTAAGTCGCGAACAACCGCCGGGCCGCGCCCGCTTTTGCGCGATGTTCGGGCGAGACGACTGCCGGCATGATGCGGCTGATGCTGTCGAGAATCGAGATAGGCGGGTAGTGGTTCTGCGCGGCCAGCCGGCGGTCGAGCATGACATGGCCATCGAGCAGCGCGCGGGCCGCGTCAACCAGGGGATCGTTCTCGTCGTCGCCCTCCATCAGCACCGTGTAGAACCCAGTGATCGTGCCCGAACCGAAAGAGCCGGCACGCTCGATCAGGCGCGCCAGCAGCGTGAAGACCGACGGCGTGTAACCTTTAGCGGTCGGCGGCTCGCCGGCGGCGAGGCCAATCTCGCGTTGCGCCATGGCGAGACGCGTGAGCGAATCGACGACCAGCAGCACGTGCTTTCCCCGCGCGCAAAAATATTCCGCGATGGTGGTGGCGGCGAGTCCGGCGCGGATGCGCAGCAGCGGGTCCTGGTCCGAGGTCGAGACGACCACCACCGAACGCTCGCGCCCGGCCGCGCCGAGCGCGTTCAGAAGTTCGCCCACCTCGCGGCCGCGCTCGCCGACCAGCGCAAGAACGGTCATGTCCGCTGCTGTGCCGCGCGCCATCATGCCGATCAACGTGCTTTTGCCTACGCCGCTGCCGCCGAAGATGCCGACGCGCTGTCCGCG
>JBAWAI010000485.1:0-21238 GCA_049589215.1 Terriglobales bacterium
ATCAGCACGCATCCAAGCACGCGGCAGCGACAGGCCATCCGATCATCGCCAGCTTTGAGCCCGGCGAGGACTGGTTCTACGATTACGACACCCAGGGGATGATCAAAGGTGCGGAGTTGCTTCCGCCGCATTCACATCCCACAAATCAGGCCGTTCCTGGACCCGCAGGAAGGGTCCCATCCAACTGGGAATCGCTCTTGAACTAGCCGCCAGTTGGGGTGCAGCGGACAGGCTTCCCCTGAGCGCAAGCTGTTCGGCTGGATCCTAAGCTGATGACGACGGGAGGCAGGCCCTGAACCTACTGAAGAGGAAGCTTGCATTGTTTTCGATACTCCAATAAAACATCCAGCGGGGTCTCATGACAAATCCTATGTTTCGGGCTCGGGGGACGTTCGTTCTAACGAGCATCGTAGTGGCTGCAATGTCGGTTGCGAGGGGCGAAACATTCCCTGCGCTCTTTCCGCCGCAGCGCCCGGCTCTCGCAGGCCAAACATTGTCGGCCTCGGGGACTCCTGCGCTCCACGCTACTGTGGACTCGGGACGGAATCCCGATCTCCGCTGGCCCGACTTTACTGCCTACAAAGCAGAGGTTGCCAAACTTTACGAGACGAACGGTTATTCTCTGCTTTGGATTGAGAACGGGCGCCTTCGTCCGCAAGGGCTGGACGTGATCGTGCTCTTGCAGAATGCCAACGCTAAAGGCCTCGACCCCGAGGATTACGACGGCCCGCGATGGCAGGCGCGGCTGCTCAAACTGGCGCAAACGCCGTCTGAACAAGACCTGGCGTCGTTCGATTCCGCGCTTACGGTCTCGGCGATGCGCTATATCCGTGCGATTCACTGCGGCCGCGTAAATCCCAAAGAGTTCAAGTTTCAGCTCGATATGGCAGGGGAACAACTGCCCCTGGCCGAATTCATCCAGACGCAGGTTGTGAATGCAGGCGACCCGGCCGCCGAAATCCAGAAGCTCGAGCCGCCCTTCATGGGCTACCGGAAGTTGCTCGCGCTCTTGCCGATTTATGAAGAATACGCAAAGCGAGCTGACGAACCGAAGCTGCCGCCGGTCACGAAAACCGTGCGGCCCGGCCAACCCTATGCTGGCGTGGCGCGCCTGGGGCGGTTTCTGCAAGTCATCGGCGACATTCCTGCCAGCGACCAATTAAATCCGAACGACACACTCTATGACGGAGTGCTCGTCGATGGCGTGAAGCATTATCAGGACAGGCACGGTGAGTCTCCCACCGGCAATCTTGACGCGAGGACCGTCAAGGAACTCAACACGCCTCCCGAGGCCCGCATTCGCCAGATCAGGTTGACGCTCGAACGGTGGCGCTGGATCCCACATTCCTTCTCGCAGCCGCCGGTGGTTGTGAATCTTCCGGAGTATCGAGTACGCGCGATGAACCCGGATGGCTCCGTCGCCTTCTACAAGAACGTCATCATCGGAAAAGCTTATGGCCACAAGTCCCCGGTCTTTCAGAAAGAGATCCAATATGTGGTCTTCCGGCCCTACTGGGACGTGACGCCCAGCATTCAGCGCGGCGAAATCGTGCCGCACATCCAGAAGGACCCGAACTATATCGCCAAGAATCATTTTGAAGTGGTTACGGCCAAGGGCGAGGTCGTCACCGACAATCAGGTGAGCCCCGAGGTTTTAGAAGGCATCCGATCGCTTCACCTGATGGTGCGGCAAAAGCCGGGCGACACGAATTCTCTGGGACTGGTGAAGATCATCTTTCCCAATCCGGACAACGTGTATCTGCACGGCACTGATGCTCCGGGCCTGTTCTCGGCGGATATCCGCGACTTCAGTCACGGATGCATTCGGGTGGAGAATCCCGCGGATCTCGTTGCCTGGGTGTTGCGAAATAATCCGGGCTGGGATTTGCAGCGGGTGAAGTCCACCATGAACGGCGAGAAAAATAATATTCAAGTGAATCTCGCCACGCGAATTCCCGTCTTGATTGTCTACGGCACGGCAACAGTGAATGAGGAAAATCAGATTCGTTTCTTCGACGATATCTATGGTTATGACGCCGACCTCGATAAAGCTCTGGCCAAAGAGCATCCCTAGGAGTGGTGACCTCTGGGTCAGCATGAATGCACCGCCCCTGGTTTGACCCGCATCTAACACAAGTGCGCTCCTTCAAATACAGTGAAGTGAACTTCTCGCAAGAATGCCGGGCATTCTTGCCGGCCTTGCGCAGTGCGAGTCGCAGGTTCTGTTTCTCCGTGATCTTTCTGTTACTGCTGGGGACGCTGGGGACCGCGCAATCGACGGTTCCATCGCCACGCGAGTATCGGCTCCGCTTCTATCACACGCATACGGGCGAGCGCTTGGATGTCGTTTATCGTCGCGGCGATCAATACATCCCCGAAGCGCTCGATGAGCTCGACCATTTTCTGCGCGACCACCGCACCGGAGATGTGCGTCATTTCGATCCTCGCCTCTTCGATCTTCTTAATGAGTTAACCGCGTCGCTTCGCGACTCCGGTGGCGAAATCGATGTGATTTGCGGGTATCGCACGCCCCGCAGCAATGAATTCCTGCGCACGCGCAATCCGCACACCGGCGTGGCACAGCACAGCCTCCACATGCAGGCTGAAGCGATCGACATTCGATTGCCGGGTATTCCGACGTCAGAGCTGCGGGACGCGGCCCTGCGCTTGCACCGCGGAGGAGTTGGGTATTATCGCAGCTTGGACTTCGTGCACGTCGATGTTGGCCGCGTTCGCCACTGGTAGGTGTGGCTTAGAAACGGCTACGGTTGAGTGGTGCCCGGAGACGGAATCGAACCGTCACGTCCTGTTAGGGACCCGGGATTTTAAGTCCCGTGCGTCTGCCAGTTTCGCCATCCGGGCTGGTTGTGTGCAGTGTTGTCAATATAAATGAAGCGCACAGGCCAACGCATTCCCCGGCTCGTCTGTAAACGCCTCGCTGTCATCCGCAAAAGGCTCTTAATAGGGTGCTCACCATACAACTTTTCCGGGCTTTTCGGGTTCCTTATACTGTGAAGTAGAAAGTCGGGAGGAAATCTTGGCAGATTCTTGTTTTTCGCACAAATCAAAATACTCCGCCTTGGGCGGAAAGATGGCCGTTGTGTGCTTGCTGCTCTTCACGTGGGCGGCGCTCGCCTTTGCCCAGAATGGCGCGATGTCGCCCAATCAGGATGAATCCGACGGCGTCAACGTCGGCGGAAATTGGCTCGAGTTCCACTCCACCGACAAGATGACGGGCGCGAAGAAAGTTCGCTTTGAATTGCAGTCAAACAACTATTTCCGCGAAGATAACGAATACAAGCCTCGGGTGAACGTGATCTGCGACAACGGCAAGCTCAAGCTGGCCGACTTCAATCCTGGCTTCAGACTGCCTCCGCCCAACCGCCCTGGCTGGTGGGGACAGCCTCAGATTGAGGTCGAAGTCCGGGTCGACGGCGCGCACTACCACAAAGGCTGGAACTGGCTGCGCGGGCGCTACCTGGCCATGGATAAAGAGACGGTTCGCGGGCTGCTCGGAGCGCAGGTCTTCAACATTGCGTTGCCAATGAGAAATGGCCGCGAGATTGCCGAGTTTTCTCCAGCGGGCCTCGATTTTGGGCGCATCCGGGAGGCTTGCGATCTCAAGCCGAAGAAGCCAAGCGGCGACTAGACATTACGTCACTAGGCCGAATTGTTAGGGGAGGCGTTCGCGCCTCCCTTTTTGTCTCACGCGACTCACGTTGTCCCTTTCGCCGGACGGTTTCCAGGCGCTGGCCATTTATTTGACTTCCCCGCGTGCATCCCGCACCATTCTCGCGAATCCAATCTACAGCCCAGGGAGTGTTCATGAAGGTCGGGATCACCGGTTATCCAACTTATGGCGGCAGCGGAATCGTGGCCACCGAACTGGGCCTCGAACTGGCCCGGCGCGGCCATGAGATCCATTTCATCTCATACTCCCAGCCGATCCGCCTCACCGGCCCCGAGCCCAATATTCACTACCATGAGGTTGAGGTCTCGCGTTATCCGCTCTTTGAATACCCTCCCTATGACCTGGCGCTCGCGACGCGCATGGCAGAAGTTTCTCAGCTTTATGAGTTGGACTTGCTGCATGTGCATTACGCGATCCCGCACTCGGTAAGCGCCATGCTGGCCCGCCAGATGCTGGCGGCAACGCCGCCCCGACGCCATCTGCCGTTTGTCACTACGCTCCACGGCACTGACATCACGCTCGTCGGCCTCGACCGTTCTTATCTACCCATCACGCGCTATTCGATCGAGCAGAGCGATGGCGTCACCGCCGTCTCGCACTACCTGCGCAACCGCACGTTGAATATCTTTGATATCAAGAACCACATCGAAGTCATCCCTAACTTTGTGAACTGCGATGAATACGTACGCAAGCCGGAATGGCTGGCGAATCGCATCGAATACGTTTCGGACGACGAACGTCTACTGGTACACCTTTCCAACTTCAGGCCGGTCAAGCGTGTGCTTGACGTCATCGAGATTTTCGATCGCGTGCGGAAAAAAGTTCCTGCCCGTCTGCTTTTGATCGGCGACGGCCCCGACCGTTCTCAGGCCGAATGGCTGGCCGTGCAGAAAGGCATCCACGACCGCGTGTTCTTTCTTGGCAAGCAGGACAACATCCGCGAAAAGCTCGCCATGTGCGACATTCTGCTGATGCCGAGCGAACTCGAATCGTTCGGTCTGGCGGCGCTGGAAGGAATGGCATGTGAGGTGGTTCCGATTGCCACCCGCTCGGGCGGCGTTCCAGAAGTGATTGACCACGGCGTAACCGGCTACATGGCCGACGTCGGGGATGTCGACACGATGGCGCGCTACGCCATCGACTTGCTCTCTGACGAAGCTTCTCTGCGGGCCATGGGCAAGCGGGCACGAGCCGTGTGCCAGGCGAAATATTGCACGACCAAAATCATTCCGCTTTACGAAGACTTTTACCAGAAGGTGCTGACGAAAGCGCTGGTGCCACCAGTTCTTCAGGATTCGATAAGATAGGCAGCCGCAGCCGGATCAGCGTTCCGCCTCCGTCGCGCGATTGAACAATAATCTTTCCCGCCTCGCCGTAAAGAACCTTCAAACGCTCGCCAACGTTCGCCATGCCGATTCCAGCGCCAGTGTCGTCGTGGGCCGCCGCCGAAGCCGCGGTTGCACCCATGCCCACGCCGTCGTCTTCGACCTCAATCACCAGTCGCGACTTGATCAGCCGGCTGCGCAGCGTGATGCTGCCCCCTTCTACTTTTGGCGCCAAGCCGTGCTTGATTGAATTTTCCACCAAAGGCTGGAGAATCATGCTCGGCACCATGGTCTCCAGCGATGCCGGATCCAGATCCTTGATCACCTTCAACTTATCCCGCCCGAAGCGCACGACCTCGATATCGAGATAGTTGTCAATGAATTGCACTTCTTCCCGCAACGAGACGAACGAATCAGTGCTGTTGGTGAGCCGGCGCAGAATGGTGGCGAGTTTTAGAATCATTTCGCGAGCCGTATCTGGATCGAATCGTACCAGCGACGAAATCGAATTCAGCGTGTTGAAAAGAAAATGCGGATTGATCTGATTCTGCAGTGCCGCCATGCGAGCATGCAGCAGCAGCCGCTCTTGCTCTTCCAGCTTCAACTCGATGCGCACATTGTTGAAGATCTTCAGTTCCGTGCCCACCACTGTTGCCGCCGTCATGTAGATAGCGGCTTCCACCCATAGGTTACTGCTCTCGAGGCTGAAGATCGAAGTCGGAAACGCGCGCCAGATCTCTGTTTGCAGAAAGCGCACGCCGATGATCGTCACAAAAAATGTAACCTGCCAGTCGAACAGGCGGGGGCGGGGCAGGTTACGCCGAATCCACCGGAAAATTGTGAGATCCACAAAGGGCGAGAATGACCAGATGTCCTCCTGCTCAGGCGCAAACTGCCGCAACTGCCCGGCGACGATGCCGGCCAGCGCATAGAGAGGCAGGCTGGCCCACTCATGGTGGAACACCGCCGGCAGCGCGATCAGGACGCCGCCCACGCCGCCCGACACCCGGCCGCCGATCACGCCCAACAGCAGCGCGGTCTCCAGCGAAAGATCGCCGGAGACGAAGCTCGTCACGTTGAACCGAATCCAAACGCCCAAGGCAATCGGAAGCCCCATCCACAAGGCAAGGTAAACCTTTTCTCTTGTGAGCCGGTGCTCGCGAAAGAGGAGCTTTCTAAATTCCTTCGACCTGCCGAGCACAGTCGACACGGTGGCCGCGACGCCCAGCTTGATCAGAAGATGGATGAGGATGAGCCGCGGTTCCAGCATGGCATCATCGTACTAGAACTGCGCCGGGTTCTCAGATGTCAGTTGTCAGAAGGAATGTTGATTGCGAAGGCCGGCTAAGATGAATCAATCGCCTCCTGCGTCGTCAGACAATTTTGTCCGCGGCTTCGCGCAAGAGTTTTTCAACGTCGCAGCCCTCGGGAACTCCACCCTGGGCGAAATCACGGCTGCCGCCGCCTCGCCCGCCGACCGCGGCCAGCGCCTGCTTCAGCAGAGCGCCCATATCGGCCGAGCCGCCCGGGGTCTGGGCAAACACAACCCCCGGAGGATTCATCGTGCTCGCCGCCAGAGCAACAATTCCCGATCCTGCCCGCGACGCCTTCTGGACAAACAATTTCGCAAAGCCCGCGTCGCGATTAGCAAAAATGCGTTTAATAACTCGCGCACCACTCGGAGTCGCCGTAGTGGAATTGTCGGATGCCCCGGCTAGTGCAGCCTCGGCGATAGCTCCCGCCAGCTGCTCGAGAGCATCATCCTTCTGTCTGCGCAAATCTCTTGCTTCGTCGAACGTTTTGCGAATCATTACCGGAACATCCGCAGGCTTTGCCGAGAACAAACTGGCCGCTTCGGTCAACGTAGAGTAGTCCTGCCTTGCGGCCGCGACCGCTCGGCCTCCGCACACAAACTCCACGCGCGTGCCTTGCCGCGTCTTTTCCGTCTTGCGCAGCAGAATCGACCCAATCTGCCCGGTCGCATTCACGTGCGTGCCACCGCACGCCGACAAGTCAAAATTTGCCACCTCGATCAACCGCAACTCATCGCGCTCCGCCGGAGGCATCTTACGCAAACCAAGCTTCTCCGCTTCATCGCGATGTACGTAGCGAATTGTCACGGGGCGATTCTCAAACACAATTTCATTGGCGCGCTTCTCCGCACCGGCGACCTGCCCGGGCGTAATCACGGTAGTGGAGAGATCAATCGAACAATAGTCATCGCCCATGTGAAAGGAAACCGTCGGCATCTCGTACAGCTCGATGAATGCCGCCGACAAGACGTGCTGCCCGCTGTGCTGCTGCATGTGATCGCGGCGGCGGTCGCGATCGATGGCCCCGTGAACCGGCGTGCCAGCCAGGGGAGGTTCGGTCGGACCTTCCAGGTAATGCACGATCCGACCATCCTCGGCTTCGACAATCTCGCCCACCTTCAGGCGGTTGCCGCCCAGCGTCACCCAACCCGTGTCATGCACTTGGCCACCGCTGGTGGGATAAAAGGCACTCTCGCGCAATGTAAACGCGTGGCGCGGATCGTCGCCGGTGGGCGCGATCACCTCTTGCACAACGGAGTCGAACTCAAGCAGGGCGGGCTGATTGTAATAAAGGCGTTCGGTCATGATGAAAGGCTACGGTGAACCCAGCGGGCGGGAAGGCACAAGATTGACGATCATCCGATGGCCCGATCACCCGATGATTTAATAAAAAAGCCAGGCACCGGCGACCACTGCACACGAAAGAGCCCGTTACCGTTGCTTCCTTCCGGACCTGGCGGGGTTGGCGGGAAAACGTCGCGCGGAACCGATGCCTGACCCTCTATAGTATCAAGAGAATCGTTAAAAGATTGCCGAACGCCGCAAGGCGAATCACATTATGTCCGACTCACAGTGTCCCACCTGCAAAGCGTTGCAAGAGCGCGAGACTCGCGCCCACGCGGCCTGGACAGCTCATCTGTTTCGCAATGAGGTTAAGCCAAGGCTCTCCGAAAAGGCGAAGCGCAAGCACCAGAAAGAAGAGATGGAAGCGTACGAGCGCGCCCGAAAAGCCCGATTGGCGCACGCCCAGACCTGCCCAGCCTGCGTGAAAGCCCCAGGGGCGTGAATGCCAACTTCGGCAGAAAACCAGCAGCAGAAAACACGCAGCAGCCAGCGGACGTTGATTACTGAACGCCTGTCACTGGACGTCGAACTCGCGTTTGTACTCTTCCCAGCGCGATTTCACTCCGGCCATGATCGCCTGATATTCGGGATCGTTCCGCAGACTATCGAAGTTCTTGTCCCGCTGGAACCACGGATAGTTCACATCGCCAAGCGCGGCCGTCTTCTTTAGCCAGAGTAGCGATTGTTCACGCTTCCCGAGCAGCGCATACATTCCCGCCAGATAATAGGCATAATCGCCATCGATTACCTGGTCGGGGCGAAACCGCAACAATTTCGGATCAATCTTCTGCGGCTCTTTGTGCGCCGCATATATGATTGCCGCCAGCAAACGCGGTCCATCGTCAGATGTCGCACCGCCGGCCTGTACTGCGCGGTCCGACACCCGTTCCGCCTCGTCCAGCTTCCCCTGGTAGTAGAGAAACTGTCCGAGCTGCGCCAGCGCCTTGTACTGATCCGGATTGGTCGCCAGCAACGTCCGCATCTCCTGTTCTGCTTCGGGTGCTCGCCCCTGATAGAGCATCATGCGCGCGTGCATCCAGTGCGGCTGCAAAAGGCCGGGATTAATCTGAATGACGCGCGCATAGGCCTTTTCGGCTTGCTCATTGAGGCCGGCATAGTAGTTGGCATAGCCATACATCTGCCACGCGGTATCGCTATTAGGCGCAAGCGTTAGGCCCTTCCGCAGGACGCGTAGCGCTTCAGCCTCTCGCCCGGCCTCGCCATAATTAGCGCCCAAGGCGATCAATCCTTCCGCCAATTGCGGATTGATTTTCAGGGCCTTCAGCGCCGTAGCTTCCCCGTCCTTCAGCTTCTCCGTTGCACCTTCTATAAAATTCGCCGCCTCAAATCCGTCGAGCTGCGCCTGTTGCGCGTAAGCCTCGGCGAAATTTGGATCCAGCGCGGTCGCGCGCAACGACATCACACGAGACTTTCTCAGGCTCTCCTGTTGCGAGTACACCAGGTATTCGTTGAAATAAAATCGCGCCTGAAGGTAGTCGTTGTAGGCCTCGACATTCGTGGTCGGCATCTGCCCGATCGCCTTCTGCTCCGACGGAGAGATCTCCACCTTCAGGCCCTCGACCACCTTGGTGGCCACCTCATCTTCAAAGGTCAATATGTTTCCGCTGTGCAGGTCGTAGCGCTGCGACCACTTCGTAGTTCCCGTCTGCCCATCGATGAGCTGTACCGTCACGCGAATCACGCCCGCCGAGCGCTGATACGTGCCTTCCAATATGCTTTCCACGCCCAGCGCCTTGGCGGCGTCCACAGGCTCCGGCGCGTCTTTAACGTATTTCAATACTGACGTGGTGGGCCTCACCGCAAGATTCTGCAACGATGTCAGCCGGCTGATAATCGCGTCCGTCATCCCGATCGCCCAGCTGTCGCTGGTTGCCGCCGAAATGTCGCGAAACGGAAGCACCGCAATCGTCTGCACGGCGGGTTTCGCTGCAACTCCGGGCTGCATACTTCCCGATGAAGGATTGATCGCGCTCGGCCCGCTCAGCGATTGCCCACTGGACGACTGCGACTCGGACACCCTCCTCGATTCGTATGCCCGATACCCAAGCGCCGCCAGCGCGACCACCAGCACCACTGCGCCCGCAATCGTCATCTCCAGTTTTCGTCCCCGACTCGACGCGGGTGGCGGCGCATCCGTTCTCGCGATGGCCGACTGCGACTCCGTATCCCTCCTCACCCGCTTCAA
This sequence comes from Terriglobales bacterium, assembly GCA_049589215.1. Taxonomy (GTDB): domain Bacteria; phylum Acidobacteriota; class Terriglobia; order Terriglobales; family Acidobacteriaceae; genus Acidiflorens. The sequence goes on from JBAWAI010000485.1 coordinate 9,880, forward strand.
ATCGGCGCGCAGATCGGCCGCTGATTGGTAGCGCACCTCGCGATCCTTCTCGAGTGCCTTGCCGATAACATCTTCAAATTTTGCCGGCAACTCCGCGTTCAGGCGAATCGGATCCGCCTGGGTCTTGTGCAGGATGGCATCGAAAATCGCCCCCGAGCTGTCCCCGCGAAACGGCAGCGTCCCGGTCGCCATCTCGTAGAGCACCACGCCGAAAGAGAACAGATCGCTGCGACCGTCTACTTCCTTGCCGAGCACCTGCTCCGGTGACATGTATGCGACCGTCCCCAGCGCCGATCCGGGGCTCGTAAGATGTTCGTCGCTCACCCCGGTCACAGTCGCCGCGAGGGCGTCCGCGTCACCGCGGCGTGCCGTCACCTTCGCCAGCCCGAAATCCAGAACTTTCGCGTGGCCGCGCATGGTGATAAAAATATTCGCTGGCTTGATGTCGCGGTGCACAATTCCGGCCGCGTGCGCGGCGTCCAGCGCGTCTGCGATCTCGAACGCCACCGACAGCAACTCCTCGCTCTCCATCGGACGCGCGCCAATCTTGTGCTTCAGCGTCATGCCCTCCAGATATTCCATGGCGATAAACGCCTGGCCATCCTCGTTTCCGATGTCGTAAATCGTGCAGATATTGGGATGGTTGAGGGCCGAAGCCGCCTGCGCCTCGCGCTGAAACCGGCTCAGCGCCTGCGGATCGCGCGCCACCGCATCGGGCAGAAACTTCAGGGCGACCGACCGGTGCAGGCGCGTGTCTTCCGCCCGATAAACCACACCCATGCCGCCGCCGCCCAGCTTCTCAACGATGCGGTAATGCGAGATGGTTTGTCCGATCATGCTGGTCCGATCATGATTGCGCGGTCGCGCCCGTGCGCCATGTTAGGCGCATGAAAAGGGCAAGTCAACGAACGCAGAATCTCGTTTGGGAAGGCCCCGAGTGCCGTAATCGTCTGTCAGCGAACGACCAGCACCTCGCGGATATTATCGCGGGCAAGGAAGAATTTAATCGAAGCAAAGTCGTGGAACAGATTTTCGATGTGCCGGTTATTAAAGACTCGCTGCAGCCTCGGAGACTTCTTTTCCGATGACGAGCTTCCCGGCAGCGCAAATTTGATCTGCTGCATTTCCAGCATGTCTGTGCCGGTCACGTGATAGCGATAGCAAGTGGAGTCTGGGCCAGCGTCGCGAGTATGAAAAAATGCCAGCAACAAGCCCCCCGGTTTCATCACGGACCACAGCCGGTCAATTGTCGGCTTGACGAGGCTCTCTTCCATGTAATCGGCCAGGTTCCAGAGCAGAACGATGTCAAACTGGCCATTCGAATAAACCAGATTCTCGTCGAGGAATTTCTTGCCGTCGACAACAGCGGCGCCGGCGCCGTCCGGAACCCGGAGCACGGGATCGAGCGAGGAGCGCAGCAGGTCTTCACTGTAATTCTTGTGGCCGTTATCGGTGAGGTAGCGAATGTTATTCGCGGAGGTCGCGCCCACATCGAGCACGCACAATCCCTCTTGCGAATTCAGTACGCGCGAAATTTCTCCAACTCCACTCGATCGACGGCTCAATTTCTGCGGAGTCGCCGACTCGGCGGTCTGGTTCGAAGAGTTGCGAAAAAATTTCATCAGGTTTGAAACCGATGCCATTGGATTCTGAAACCGCTGCCACGGATAACTAAATCTAAGAAAGGGAGCTGACCTCGCCCTGCGTGCCCGCAAAGATGAAGCTCGGCTCTATCCCGAGCCATTCAACCGGCGCCCGCCTCAGCCAACTGTTTGCGATATGGCCGAAGCTGAGCGAGCCAAGCCCCTTATGACGTCGCCGTTCCCTTCCCGGCCTCTTTCTGAATATCAACCTTGCCTTTGAGGAACGCTCCCTCTTCGATCGCGATCCGTTGCGTGGTCACGTCGCCCGTCACCACTGCGCTTTTCCGCAGATCCAGGCGGTCACTGGCGATCAGACTTCCGTCCACCTTGCCCTGCACGACGATCGATTTTGCGTTGACGCTGGCCTTCACTTTGCCATTCGGGCCGATCGTAACGCTGTTGCTCCGCAACTCGATACTGCCTTCCACCTCGCCATCGACATACAGGTCTTCCGACCCGGAAATCGCTCCCTTGATGACGACCGACTTGCCGACTCTGGCAACCTCATTCTGCGCAGCATCCATAGAGCAACCCCTATCTATCGCGCGGAATGCACGCGAATCAATGATTGTAAATCATTGCGCAAACTTCCATCGGAACCGTCTGCATGGGACTTGCCCGTTGACCATCGTAATGCGGACCACGGCAGCATGCTCGAAAAGCAACGTCTCTCTTGCTACCATCGTCTAAATCCGGTGGTCTCGTATCGTTCCAATTCGCGCCCGGTATACGGAATCTTGCGCGCAGCAACGTGGATCCTTTTCTCAACGGCCATCGCCTTCGCGCAATCTCCGGCTTCTGCGCCCTCGGATTCAGCGCGAGGCAACCCCGTTGACCTCGTTCGCAAAGCGGTGCAGAACGAACTCAAGGCCGACCAGGGCGTGGACGAACATTTCATGTTTCGCGGCGTCAAGACGACCCCCAAGGGATCGACAACCAGGCTCTACGCGGAAACCAAGGAAGGTAACGCCGGCCTGGTGATCGCCTATGACGGCAAACCTCTGACCGCCGATCAACGTCAGGCAGAGGAGGCGAGGATCGAACGGTTCGTTAACAATCCAGAAGAGCTGCGCAAGAAGCGAGCGCAGGAGCGTGAAGACGATGAACGAACGTCGCGCATCATGCGCGCTCTGCCCGACGCATTTCTCTACGAGGATGCGGGCGAGGAGCCGGGAACGGCCGGCATCGGCCGCGCCGGCGATCCGCTCGTCAAGTTAAAGTTCCGTCCGAATCCCAAGTACGAGCCTCCGTCACGCGTCGAAGAAGTGCTCACCGGAATGGAGGGGCACCTTCTGGTGGATGCGGTTCATTTGCGAATCGCGAGCATCGACGGAACGCTTTTCAAGTCGGTCGGCTTCGGCTGGGGAATTCTCGGCCACTTGAACCCCGGCGGGCATTTCATCGTGCACCAGCAGGACGTCGACAACGTCTGGGAAATATCGAGGATGACGGTAAACTTCACGGGAAGGATTCTGCTCGTGAAGAGCTTAAACATCGAATCGACTGAGGTCTACAGCAACTTCAAGCAAATCCCAATTGACCTGTCCTTCGCCCAGGCAGTTGATCTGCTAAAAAAAGAAGAAGTCGCACGCGCTCAGAATGGCTTTTCGGGAAGTCTCGCGCAAAAACAAAAGTAGTCTTGTCCCGAATCTCCGCCCGAGATCTCTGACAAGAGACCTCGACAAAGCACCTACGATTTGCCAGCGCGAAAGGTCTCTTCCCGCACCGTGAACTTCCGCACTAAATCCTCGCGCACACGGTATCCCGTTCCCGGCTGATCGCTGATCGCAATTGTCCCGTCGGCGCGAACTTCGACCTCGGGTTCAATGATGTCCTCTTTCCAGTAGCGCTTCGACGCGGACACGTCACCCGGCAGTCGAAAGTTCTCCAGCGTCGAGAGCGCAATATTGTGCGCCCTTCCCACTCCCGATTCCAGCATTCCGCCACACCAGACGGGCACGCCATGCTTTTGGGCGACGTCGTGGATTTTTTTCGCTTCCGTGAAGCCGCCCACGCGGCCCACCTTGATATTGAGAATCCGGCATGCGCCAATTTCGAGCGCGAAATTAGCGTCGCGGGCATGGTGAATCGATTCGTCAAGGCAAATGGAGGTCTCAATCGCCTTCTGCAGCCGCGCGTGCAAATAGATTTCGTCATCCCACAATGGCTGTTCAATCATGAGGAGCTTGAATGCGTCGAACTTGCGCAGGTGTTCGACCTCATCGAGCGTGTAGGCGGAGTTGGCATCCACGCTGAGCAAAATGTCAGACCACCGCGAACGGATTTTCTCGAGAACGTTCAAATCCCATCCCGGCTTGACCTTGACCTTGATGCGCCGGTAACCGGCGTCCAGTTCGGTGGCAATCTTTTCCAGCAACTGCTCCGGCGAATCCTGAATGCCAATCGAAACACCGCACGCAATTTCGCGCCGAGAGCCGCCCAGCAACTCCCACAGCGGTTTTTGCTTTTGACGCGCCTCCGCGTCCCACACAGCGTTTTCCATGGCGGCTTTCGCCATGCGATGTCCCCGCACCCGCGCGAAAAGCGAGGCGCAATCACGCCCCGACCGTACTTGACCCTGCAAGAGCGCCGGAACAAGATATCGGCTGATGGTGGGCCAGGCAGTCTCAATCCACTCCGCGCTATAAAACGGATCTTCACCAGCCACGCATTCGCCCCATCCGCGCACGCCATCGGCCTCAACGCTCACCAGCAGAATGCGTCGCCCATAAATGCGGCCGAAGCTCGTTTCAAAAAAATGCACGAGTGGCATTTGGATTTCACGAAGAGTGACAGATTCGATCTTCATTGTTGTAAGTGATTTCTGAGGTGTCGCGTCCGAGAGGCTCGGCCAGAGCGTCAAAAGTATATTGGGACGAACGCCGCGCAGGCAAGCATGAATCCAAAGCCAACCCTCAGTTCGCCTTCGGACAAAAGTTAATGGACGAAGCGGAGAGCCAACAGCCGGAAGCTAATAGACGAGCGGTTCATCCCATGTTCCAAGCAGGAATCGCCCGTTGCCACGCGCGTCTCGCTCGTAGCCGAGCACGGATAGTCCGGCAGCGAATGCTTCCATGAACTGCTCGCGATTTCGCTCTTGCACGGCCAGCGCTCTCGAACGTGTCGCCGTGTCGGCCTTCCAGGCATAGATCTCGGCCGGAACATCGATCTGCACCTTGGATTCGAACGCCGGCCGCCCTCCGCCCGTCAACACAGACCGCACGCGTTTCGAGTTCATCCACCACTCGGCAGTAAGTCGGTCCGTCGGCAGGCCACCCTGCAGCGGCGAAGAGCTTTCGCCGTATTGATTGACGCTATAGCGCCGCACAATTGCTCCCAGCCTTTCGATATTCAGGTAGCCATTTTTGATTTCGAGTGGATCGAACGTCCATTCCATGAGTTCAATGCCGCGGGCCAGAGCGTCGTCGCGTTGAAAAAGCTTCAGCCGACGGCCGAGGCCCGCATTGCGATATTGAGGACGAACCGCAAGCATCTGCGAATGCAGATACGACTGGCCGTTGCGCATTGCCGGAAGCGCCAGCGCGAAACCAGCCAGTTCCCTCCCCGCAAACGCGCCCATCACCTGTCCGCCGATCTTCGACGCGACGACAAACAATCGCACCGGAATAAGATCCGCGTCGGAGTAGCTCCACACCTCGCGATGCAGAGCAAAGCAGGCCCGCATCTCCTCGAGCGACGTGCATTTTCGCAGCGTCAAAGCATCTTCTTTTTCGGAAGCCGTTGCAGGATGTGGCGTCCCCGCACCAGCAGCGGGCTCGTTCTCGCTCACGCCGATTTCTCCAAACGCTTGGCTTGCTGCCAGAGTCGCTCCAACTCCTCCATCGAAGCCTGCGCAGGCCCACGACCGCCTGCGCGCAGTTCCTCCTCCATCCATTGAAAGCGGCGCCTGAATTTTCGATTCGTCTTGCGCAAGGCCTGCTCGGGATCAAGCGCGAGATAGCGTGCAATATTCACCAGAACAAAGAAAAGATCGCCAACCTCGTCCTCCAGGCGTTCGTGCACTTCAGGAGAGACTTGCGGCTTGCCTGATCCGGCAACACCTTTGCCGGCGGGCGAAATGCCGCCAGCCGCGCCGCTCTTCAGCTCTTCTCGTAACTCGGCAGTCTCCTCGGCCAGCTTTTCGAACAGGCCCTCGATGTCCGGCCAGTCGAATCCCACCCGCGCAGCGCGGGAACTGAGCTTCTGCGCCTCCAGCAGCGCGGGAGCACGCGAAGAAATGCCGGTCAGCACCGACTCGCCATCAGCAGATTGTGCATTCTCCGCCGCGCGCTTCTTCTCTTTCTCTTTTGCCTTAAGCGCTTCCCAGTTGCGCAACACCTCGGTTGACGTATCGGCTTTCACATCGCCAAAAACATGCGGATGGCGATCGACCAGTTTGTTCGAAAGCCGATCAAGAACGTCGTCGACGGAAAAATGTCCGGCTTCGCGTGCCATCTCCGAATAGAAAAGCACTTGCAGCAGCAGGTCTCCGAGTTCACCAGTCAGTTCAGGCCAGTCGCGGTCTTCAATGGCCTCGAGAACTTCGTACGTCTCTTCCAGCGTATAGGGCTTGATGGAATCGAATGTCTGCTCGCGATCCCACGGGCATCCGCCCGGCGCACGCAGCCGTGCCATGATTTGAACCGCGCGCTCGAAACGTTCGCCAGTGGTAGGCGTGGTTGACGATGTGATATTCGACATAAGCGTTCAATGTAAATGAGCGTGATGGCCAGAGCAATGAGGTACGAGTGGGCGTTAACGACAGGTCCGCACCAGCAACTCAGTTTCATCCGAGATGATCGCGTCCACTCCCGACTCCGCGAATCGGCGCATCTCATCGGCACGATTTACGGTCCACGTCATGATCCTCGATCCAGCAGAGTGCCCCTGCTCGATGAGTTCGCGGTTCACCAGTGTGAAGTGCGGAATCATCCATGCCACGGGCAGCCCCGTGGGCGCCCTTTGATCTTCCCCCTCGTAAAGAAATCCAAACGGAATATTGTGATCGAACTCGCTCACGGCGACCAGTACAGCAGGCAGGAATGATGACACGACGAATCCTCTGGCAGGTGGGTGCGCGCTTAAGGCCGCAGCTAACTGCTTCTCGGTGCCGGCAACTTTGAGTTCGATGTCGAGAAATGCCCGCGTCGAGAATCGCTCCAGCACATCTTCAAGCGTCGGCAGAGAGAGTTGTGCGGCAGCCGTGCTTTCAATCTGGAGCCCCCGAACTTCCGGATCATGACAGATCACGGCAATGCCATCGGCTGAGCGGCGAACGTCAAACTCAAAACCGTTGCAGCCGTGCTCCAGGCAAAGTTCAAACGACTCGAGGCTGTTTTCGGGGAACTGGCGAGAGGCGCGTGCTCCGCGGTGTCCAAGAAGAATCATCCGAATGCTCAGTCCGCAAGGCACCCGCACGCAATCTGCCGCTTTTACTGAGGGCTGAGGACTAACGACTGAAAACCTAATCCAGCTCGAAGTCGCGAATCGGCTTCCCGGTATCGGGAGTCTCTTTCGCTTTCTTCACGGCTTCCTGAAATTTCTTTTCCAGCAGCTCCGAGGCGTGCTTCTGGGCCTCTACTGACTGCCGGAAGATCGAGTCCCGGCGACCGTCCTGCTCTTTCATGGCGCGCGCAGCCTCTTCCATATCCTGAAACATCTTCGGCTTGACTGCGGCGATGTGCGAAATAACGCCGCGCGTTGCACTGTCAATCTTCAGCACCGCGCCGCAGCAGGGGCAGGTCACATCGAAATTAGAATCCCTCTTGGCCACACGCGAATCATACCGCATCCCCGTCAGCGGGGCGCAAGGTGAAAGGGCAAAATGTGGAAGACGTAGAGCATTTCCCATCCCAGCAGCACGATTGAAATGAGGACAATGAGAATCGCCAGCACCTCGCCAAAGTGCAGTCCGCTTTTCCGCGGATCGACGCGGCGCGCGCCCAGGCTGAGAATATTGATGGTCGCGAATCCGAACACCAGCACCCAAAGAATGTTGTAGACTTCGTCGCGCGTCGCGATCAGGAAAATCGCCGGCGGCGCCAGTGCCGATGCCAATCCAGGGGCCGCGACCGCCACCAACCCACGCAGAGGCCGCCCGCCTGTAACCCAGTCCTGCGCCTGGTCCACGCAAGCGAGGAGCGAGGAAGAGCTTCGCGGAGCGGTGCGAGATCGTGGTGAGAAATTCATGCTGGAGCCATGCCCAGGGCTCAATTTGTATCAACTCTGCCCAATAAGCAAGCTCTGATCTTAACTGTTTTGGGTCCCGCCGTCAGCGTCGGATGTGCCGTCCTGCTTACCCCCGGCAGTTACAATGCGGATGAGGCATTCAATGGATTCGCGGGTCAAAACCATCTTTTTCGACGTGGGCAATACTCTGCTTTTTCCGAATCGTGAGCGAATCCACGCGCCTCTCGCCGAGCGCGGCACCATTTGCAGCCCCGAACAACTGCGCGCGCTGGAGTGCCGCATCAAGAACGAGTTCGACTCGCTGATGATCAATGACGGGAACCACGATCACAGTTTCTGGCTGATGTTCTACACCCAATTATTCTCTGAGCTCGGCATCACCGACAACTGGCTCCGCGATCAGCTTGTAACCGGCATCCGCCAATCCGCCAACTGGGACCAGATACTTTCCGGCACGCGCGACCACCTGCTCCGGCTCGCCGCGCGATATCGAATTGCAGTGATCTCCAATGCGGACGGACGCATTGAAGATGTTCTACAGCGCTGCGGAATCGCCGATTGCTTTCTGACGATCACCGATTCCGGCCTCGTGGGCTACGAAAAACCGCACCCGGAAATCTTCCGCCGGGCGCTAAAAAGCCTTGACGCCAATCCGCAAGAGAGCCTTTACGTCGGCGACCTCTATTCCGTCGATTATCTTGGCGCGACGGGGGCAGGCATGCAGGCTGTGCTCATGGATGTGCCCGGCGCATACACGAAACGCGGAGTCCCGCGCGTCGAATCGCTGACGGGGTTAGAAGCTATGCTCGCAGGGCTGAACTAAGCCCGCAGGCATTCGCAAGAATCAGCGGCCAAAGAGAATTATTGCACCGTAATCAACTGGTGATCGTGACAGTCGGTGTGGATCTTCTCGTACAGCGACCCCAGCAGCCCCGGGCCGTAGCGCGCAACTAAGCTCACGCCCGCAATCTCGCGCTCCTGAAGAACCTTGTTTGGAAAAAGCGCATTCGAGAGTGCGTCGGCATGGCGGCTGATGACTTCATTCCGCCGAATCTCAGCGCGACCCGCCTGCCCGTGAAGCCGACTGACGTGGTACCGCATCTTCATGCGGGCATGGTCCGCGGCGCCAATGAGCGTCCGGTCGAGTTTGCCGATCGAATCCCGCAGAGCTGCCATCGAACTCTCAACGTTCGCGTAGGCATCTTCAAACCTTGTTTGCAGATCAGGCGGCAGCAATTGAGCAGCAATCAACTCACGCACTTTTTCAGGCCCCTGAAACAACTCCGGCAGAGTCAACTTGTAGCGGCTCAAAATGCGTTCGCATTTTGCATCGACCAGCGTCGCCGAAAAACGCGGCAGCACCGGCGTCACGCGCCCCAGCAATTTCTGGTACACAACGCCGACTTGCGCGAAATAGGCCACCTCAGCTGCGCCCCCCGCGTACACCAGCGTCGGCAAGAGGTAATCTTGGACGACGGGTCGAAAAAGAACATTAGGATTGAAATTTTCTGGCGCCTCATCGATGCGATCGAGCAATTGCCGCGCCGAGACCTTTTCGTGGCCCCACACAAATTCAGTGTCCGTCCCATTGCCCTTGCGCCGTATGGCGGTGCGCGCGCCGTTCTTGACCTCAAACAGCAGCGTGGTTGCCGCCGTCACCTTCACCTGCTGGTGATAACCCGCGGCCTCGATCGCCTTGCCGCGGGCAAGCAGCGCCTCATCCAGCTCCGGAGACCGCTCGATCGCAGCGCGGAACAAAGGCTTTGCGATCTCATGAAAATCCCTGTCATCCGGATCGAGCAAGATGACGCCCCAATCGGCAAAGAGGCGCGCGAACAGGCGCGCAAACCCGCTGCCCAAAGTCTCTCCCGGACGATAAGCGTCACGCAGCCACGTCGCAACCTCGGAGTCGCCAAGAAGTGAGGCAGCATGCTCAACCACCGGGCCGATCTCCGCGCCAAATTTGACCGTTCCCACCGGTGCGTCCGCGACGCCATGACTTTCAACAGACAAGCGCTCCGGCGGACCCTGCGCCACGGCGAACGACACATGATTGACCTCAGCCAGATCGTGGTCCTCGGTCGCCAGCCAAAATACCGGAACGCAATCCACGCCCGCATCCGACGCCTCAGCCGCGAGCTTAACCGCGCTGAGGGCCTTGAAAATCGAAAACAGCGGCCCTCCAAATAGACCCACCTGTTGGCCCGTTACGGCCGTCAATGCCCCATTTCGCAGCCGTTCAATGTTCGCCAGCGTGCGCTCCGAAGCTCCCCACCCGCGATTCTGTCGCCCAAGAATTTCACTGACCTTCGCCCGCCGAGGCGCATCGTACCGCACGCGCGCAGCTTCATCTTTAAGCCATTGTGAAAAAAGTGGGGACCTCGGATAGAACTCTTGAACGGAGGGTGTATAGGAAAGGTAATCGAGAAAGAGTCGTGTGCTATGCGGAATCTGCCGGAACGGCACACACTGTCCGCTCACCGGCACCACCGACACTGCAAAGCAGCTTCAATGCGCATACGCTCTCTCTTTATATAGGTTTCGCTTGCAAGACAACAATCAGACTTCGCCGACGCTCTGCCTTGTGTATCTTGCGGCAGCAGCGCAATACATCTGATGACGCCCATCCGCGCGGGTTGCAGAGATTATCTCTTCTCATACACCACGGCCACATCGTCCTCATAAGCCAGCCGCCAATCCTGCGGAAGCTCGCGCAGAAGATTCGGCACCGTCGATCCGGCCGGCAACAAAACAGTCTGAATGTGCCATTTGTCGAGCACCTCCCGCCAGCCCGGCTCGCCCTGCATCAGAATCAGAACTTCACGAATCCTCCCCGATCCATAAAGATCGTGGCGGTCATCCACCACCACCTCTCGCGATGGATACAGGCGGTAGATAAGATATCCGCCCCACGAATCGGTCGAGAAAACGGGGTCAGCATTCGATTCCTTTTGAAGAAAATCTACGGCCGCCGCGGGAACTTTCTTCGCGTCAAACTCTACATCAATCAAGTGGCGCGAGCCGACCCGCCCACCATGCAGGCAAATGGCGAGTGTCGCTATTACGGCGACCATCGGCCAAACATGTCCGCGCAAAGCCGTCTCTTGCTCGCCCATGCGGCTCGAAAATTCCACTAGTCGGCGCATGCCCTTGCGCAGCCATGGCCACGCCGCGGGACGATTCGCGAGCGATGCGAGATTCTCCCAAAGCACCGGCCCCGCCAACAGAACAAGCAACATCGACGAAACCGGAAGGTTGCGCGACGAGAGCAAGCCCGTGTAAACCGCCAGCAGCATGACCAGAATGTGGCTGAGACGGATACGCCCGTAACGAGAATCGCTCCGCCGACCAGACAGCGACAAAAATGTGAGCAGCAGGATGACCACAAAGCACCGTTGCCCCCAGCCGTGAAAATCCGGCGAGCGAAACTCTGCGATCCGATTCATCAAATACCGGTCGCTCAAATACGAATAGATGTGCTCGTGCAAATGCCAGCCGAACGGATTCACCAGCGTCGCCAGAGCTGC
>JBAWAI010000486.1:0-2943 GCA_049589215.1 Terriglobales bacterium
ACTTGATCACTAATTTCCGCTGTGGGCTGCGGACGCGCGAGATCTTCGACGTCGTAATCGAAACGCCAGATTTTTTTTGGCTTCCAGAAACGCAGAAAGACAATAGTCGCGGCGATGGAGACGACTCCGCCCATGATGTCGACAAGATTACTGTCGACGTAGTTGGACCAGAAAAACTGCGTGAGCGAGAAAGACACGCCGACGACGAGGATCGCGGGCAACACTTCGAACGTCTCGCGCCAACCGACCATGGTGCGCACCAGCCAGAACGGTACAAGGACAGCAGTGAATGGGAGGATGCGGCCGAGCATGGCGTTGAGATCGGACTCAGGAAGAGCGCTGACGGCGGCGAGCGTGTGCACGGGAGTGCCGATGGCTCCCCAGGCCACGGGCGCAGTGTTCGCGATGAGATTGAGAGCGGCGGCGTGAAAGGGCTTGAAGCCGAGGCCGATCATGAACGCTCCGGCGATGGCGACGGGAGCGCCGAATCCAGCTGCGCCTTCGATGAATGCGCCGAAGCAGAATGCAACTAGCAAGACTTGCAGGCGGCGGTCGGGCGTGATGCCGGCGACCGACTCTTTCATGATCTCGAACTGGCCAGTTTCAACCGAGATGTCATAGAGGTAGACAGCCGCGAGAACGATCCAGGCAATTTTGAGAACACCGAAGGCGACGCCATAGGCGAAGCTCACGGCGGCGAGCGTGGCCGGCATCTTGAAACATGCGATAGCGACGAGGACGGCGGTGCAGGCTCCCGCAATGGCACACCAGTGCGGCTTTACTTTGAAACCGGCGAGCAGGCCGAGCAGAACAACGATGGGGAGGGCAGCGACGAGCGTCGACAGCCACCAATGACCGAACGGATCGTAAATTTGGGTCCACTGCATCACAGCCTCCTGGGAGTGGAGTGTGCTACGCGGCCAAAGTCAATTACGCCAAAGGCGTGCGATATCGTACCACTCTGCGGGATGGATAAGAGAGTGGATTGATGCCCAGCTGGGCGACTCCAATTTTATTGGCGATTCTGGAATTCAGGGTCGGGGCGGAGAAAGCTCCAGTTCTGCGGGTTGCGAACCCGGTAGCCGTGGCTCCATAGAAAGTCGCTGATCTTCTCCATTTCGTCACGGTCGCCGGTGTTGAACTCGGAGGTGAATTCAAACGATGAACCGACGGGAAGCTGCTGGATTTTATTCTCTAATGCGGCAATGTCCGGGCAGCGGTATTGGTTGATGGCATAAGAGAGACGCTCGCGCGGGTTCATGTACTCCGGTTGATCGTTGAGCGGACGCGGGCGGCTTGCCGCGGCGTAGATCGCGTAGGTGGCGGGCCCGGGGAGGATGGCAGGAGATCCGCCGCAACGAAACGTGCAGAAGACCGGCTCGGCCAGCTTGCCGAGCAGGGCTGCGAGACGATCGGCCTCATCGGAGGTGACGATCCAAGCCTGTGCTCTTATGTAGGCGGTCGCGAGTTCGGTTACATAGAGGGAATCTTGATCGTTGACGGCACGGTCTCTTTTTAACTGCTCCGCTTCTTGGTCGCTTGCGGTTTGATCGGCCGCGTCTTTCCTGGTCGCAGATTGTTCGGCCGCGGCTTTTGCATTTTTTTCGGCTTCGCTGGCGATCAACTTTTCGTGCCAATGCTGCAATTGTTGCCAGAGGAACGGCTTCGCCGCGGGCGAGCCGTGCAGCTTCAAGTAGGTGATGGCATCGCGCGCGAGCGGTTCGGTTCCGGCCTCGATCTGGGCCATCGCCAGGCGCTCTAACACCGGAGACGGCTCCAGAAATCCGATGTCGGTGAAAAACGTGCTCTGCCAGGGTTCCTGATTTGTCTTCTTGAGGAGTTCTTCGATGCGCGGCGCTGCATCTGACGGCGACACCTTCAACAGATAAGCAAACCCTGGAAACTGAATCGAGCATGACCACGACGCGCGCTTGGCGTCGATGAACGGCAGCACAATCGGCAACGAGGCTACGGTGGCGTAGCGATGTAGCAAGGTTGCCGCGCGGAATAAATCTTGGTCGCGCGTGAGAGCTACGAAGTTGGCGGCTAGCTGCGCCTCTTCGGAGGGCTTGAGCGACGGCTCGGGCAGACGCAGATAGAAGGACGAGAAACGCGGAACGGGACGCAGGATTTCCTCGTGCGCGAAACCGGTGGCGGATGCTGCATCGAGCTCCATCCAGCGCAGGAGCGCTTGGCCGTTGCCGGATTCCGCGAGTCGGCGCACCAGTGGCAGCATCAGCGGAGAGCGGACGCGCGGCCATCCATCGCCCAGCAGCATGTTCTGCGTCTGCTCGGGTAAGGCGTCAAAGCTGGCGACGACAGTCGTGATCACCGGCGGAGCGAAGGGCAGATCAAAGGTTGATCCGTCGGGCATGGGATCGGCGCGCGCAGGCCATTCCAAAGCCGTGGCCAGGGATGCCGCTTGTGCCGGGCCGCGCTTTTGCGGAAGTGCGATGAGCAGAACTTCGCGCTCGCGATCGACGGCGGGCTGCGGAATCATGTAGGTGGCGAGAGTATGGAACTCGGTTCGGCCGAGGAGCCTGACGAGTAGGGAGAAGAGCGTCGAACTGACGGCAGTGTCGGGATCGACGAGCAGACGCTGCATTTCTTTGACCGCCGCATCCGCGCTGGGCGTGTGATCAAGACAGTATTCAGCGTCCCGATGATCGAGCGCGAGCAGGTGAACGAGCGCGCGGGCGGCATCAGGCGTGCCGAGGTTGCACAGCGCGCGCGTGGCGTGCTGGTAGCGCAGCATCTCGGGCGACGGCGGATTGGTATAGGGCGGGGCAGGCGCGGAATAGGCTTCGATGCCCTCGCTGATTGTTTCTTTCTGCCACTCCGGCGAGGCGGGAACGATCTGCAAAATGATTTCGGGCGTAACCGTAACTTTATGGCGGACGGAAAGGGCTTCGATCGAGCCCTTGAACAGACCTACGTTTGTCG
>JBAWAI010000487.1:0-2138 GCA_049589215.1 Terriglobales bacterium
GGTGGGAGCTTTTGACTAGAGGCAGGAAATGAACGCCGCTCTCCGTAGCTTCGACTGGCTGAATTCCAGCCTTGCCTGATTTGTTCTCAAAATTGCACCTCCGACCTCTAATCTCGCCCCCCTTAAAACTCCCCGCTTGAAATCCGCGTTCCTTTGCTATCATGCTTCTTTCGGTTCACCCGTACCCGTGCCTAGCCAAAAACAGCTCAAATGGTCGCAGCTTCGCGTAGGACTGACCGTCGTGGTCGCCAGCATCATCCTCATGGTTCTCATCTTTCTGATGAGCGGCACCGGCGGCTGGTTCACCCGCAAAATCCGCCTCACCGCATATATCGATAATGCCGGCGGCCTTCGCGAAGGCGCGCCTGTACGTTTGTCGGGCGTCGATATCGGCAATGTCACCAAGGTGCGCGTGGTTCAAGACAAGCCGCAGACCCCCGTTCAATTGGAGATGAAGGTCGCGACCACCTACGCCTTTGCGTTGCGCAAGGATTCGATCGCCATGCTGGCCACGGCTGGCGTCCTGGGCGAGACCTTCGTTGACATCGACAGCTCGTTAGCCAAGGGGGCCGAGGTGCAGGACGGCGACACCCTCCCTACCAAGGAGCAGCCTGACATTCAAGATGTGGTGCGCGCGAGCCAGGGCACGCTTGAGAACTTGGACTCGCTCATCAAGCGCGTCGATCGTATCATCGGCTTCATTGAAAGCGGCAAGGGCTCGATCGGAAAGGTTATTTACGACCCGGGATTGTACGATCGCCTGAATGCCACCGTCGGCGAATTCAAGAGCCTGATGGATGACATTCAAAGTGGCAAGGGTTCGATTGGGCCGCTGATCACCAGCGACGAAGCCTATAAAAAAGCCATTGGGGCGATCGACAAGGTCAACGCCCTGATTGACGACCTACAGGCCGGCAAGGGCTCGGCTGGCAAGTTGCTGAAAGACCCCGAGCTCTACGACAACACGAACAAGACGATCGCGAATATCCGCCAGTTAACCGATGACATGAACGCCGGCAAAGGCGCGCTCGGCAAGTTTACGCATGACCAGGAATTCGCCAATAAGCTCCAGGAAACTTTGAATAACCTGACTGCGCTGACCGACCGGATGGAAAAAGGCGAAGGCTCAGTGGGCATGCTCTTTAAAGATCCCGCGCTCTACAACAACAGCAACCAGATGCTGGTGGAGACGCGCGAACTGGTCAAGGCGATCCGGGAGAATCCCAAGAAGTACCTGACGTTCCACGTAAAAGTATTTTGAAGGCTGTGATGGAGGCACTGGCGCCTCGCCCGTGTATTCCCAGAACCAGCTTCGTTTGGGGCGGATAGTCTCGTCACCCGAGGCGCTTACCAATTCAAAACGTGGGCGATACAGAACAACCGGTTGACCAATCTGTCTCGTCCGCGTCAAACTCTCTCAGTCCCTCCGCTGTTCGATATTTAATACCGAGGAAGTTCATGCACTATAAAAACCTGTATGCCGTCATCATCACGTCTGCGCTCTTGACTTTGACTATCGCCCTCCCGGCTCAAGATCAAGACGCCGCGAAGAAGACCGCCGCCGTCCGCTTCTCTGCCGACATGCTCGACAAGACGGTCGATCCCTGCACCGACTTTTACACCTACGCGTGCGGCAAGTGGAGCGTCCAAAATCCGATCCCCGCCGATCGTTCATCCTGGGGACGTTTTGACGAACTCGCGGAACGCGGGCAATACACCGTCCGCGACATCCTGGAGAAGGCAGCGATTGAGCGCGCAGGCCGCACCCCAAACGAGCAGAAGATCGGCGACTATTACGCGAGTTGCATGGATGAGAGCGCGATCGAAAAAGCTGGCGCCAACCCGCTCAGTTTCGACTTCCAGGATATTGCGGCAATGCAATCGAAGAAAGATCTGCCCCGGCATATCGCTTATTTGCAGAGCGCTGGTGCGGATGTGCTGTTTGGATTCGACTCCGGCTCCGATTTTAAGAATGCCGACCAGATCATCGCTCAGCTCGACCAGGGCGGCCTCGGCATGCCCGACCGTGACTACTACTTCAAGGAAGATCCGAAATCAGTGGAGCTGCGCCAGAAGTATGTCGCGCACGTGCAGAAGATGTTCGAGCTGCTGGGCGATAAGCAGGATAAAGCCGCGGC
>JBAWAI010000488.1:0-2722 GCA_049589215.1 Terriglobales bacterium
CAATGGTCAAAGACAGATATGACTCTTCGTCGCGCACTGGCGTGACGACGACGTATGCTCCATTTGTCTGGTCGGTCGATGACTGGATCAAGAGGCTACCTAAATGTCAAACCTGGTTCTTACGGTGGATGCCAGAATCGAGCCCCCATCACTCGATCCTGCGGCGCTTTCCGGCACGATAGCGGCACCGGCCATTCTTACTTTGACTTCAGGATTCAATATCGGCACGGTACAGGCGCAGATCATAGATATGAGCGCAAACCACGCCATTCTCGACTGGTCAAAGTAATTAACACCAAAGAATGCGACGACGTTGGCAAAGAGGGCAGCGCCCAGAAACCAAATAAACCACTCTTGTTTTCGTGATACCGCTAATTTTCGCGCTTTTCCGAGTTTCCCAAATGTCCGAGAGATCACCAGAATGTAAAAGATAAGAGCCGCCAGGCCTCCAGCTTCGCCCACCGAGACGTACATGTTTTGCGCGTCCCACATATCCCATCCCCAGGTGGCAGCGTCCTTAGTTCCGATCAGCCACCAGCTGCTGAAGTGGTTTATAAACTGATCAATAAGTTCGGCGCGATGGTAGCTGGAGGACGATCCGGTCAAATCGATCCGAGCAATCAGAAACCAGACCGGCGCCTTCATCACCAAATGCAAACCAATAAGAGTTACCACCAACCCGGTGCGGACAAACTTCATCTTCTTGCGCAGCGGCCACATTAACACCGCGAAAATGCCGGCCGCATAAGTGATCATCGATGTGCTGGTTTGTGTGGCGATCGTCATCACCGTCGCGGCTGCCACCCCAAGAACCGAGGCTAATCTCGCCTTGCCATTTGTCCACAATAGGAAGAATAATGGGATCGCGGTGGCTGCGAATGTTCCCGCCGTCAAAGAGTGCTGGAACACGGCTTGTGAACGAATCTTGCCATCTCGAACCTCCGGGATCGCATTCACTCCCCCAAGCAGACCGAACACATTTAACATTTTTATCTGTTCGACGATCATCGCGCCCGCAAGCAGTACCATCAGACCAGCAAAACACTTTATGACCAGAAAACTGTCTCTTTCATCGCGAATCAACATGCGTAACAACAGATACCCCAAGAGATAATCCCAGACATAACCCACCTGATTGACAAACGCCCCTACATCGGGGTACTGCGCCATCGTCGCGGCCGCCGAGATCAGAACGTAATACGTGAAAGCTGTGTCGATCGAGTTCCAGCCACCTGCGTATGGGGATCGCTGTCTTGGCACACTTGAAAACCGCGCGCGAATCCACGCCGCCAGAATCAGGATTCGGTACACAAAAAGGTGAATCCCGCTGAGGTAGAACTGTTGACCCAAAGGAATCAGAAACGTCGAAATCAGGATCGGCACAATAACATACTTGCGCGGCAAGACGAAAAATAACACGAGCGCCAGCAGCATCCCGACCAGCACAACCGGGTGCAAGACCGTCCCGGTGGCCCCTCCGCCGAATTTTGGATTGTGTTCTTCCATCTATTCTTTGGAGTGACCGTTTTCACAAACAATGTAGCATCGCGTTGCGGGTGGTGCACCGGAAAGAACTAAACTCGATCTAGTAACATTCATTCGCTTTCGTCCTTGGCGCCTATTTGCCCGAAACCCCTTCGCTTGCACGGATCCACTGTCCGGACGTGGAATCATAGGTCTTGATCAACTTAGCGGGGTTCCCTGCAACGACGCTGAAATCGGGGAAGCTTTTGGTCACTACGCTGTTTGCGCCAACCACGCTATTTTTGCCTAGCTTCAGTTCCCCTTTCGCACAGAATATGACGCAGCCGTATCCGAGCCAGCTGTTTCTGCCGATCACAATCCGCCCGCCTTCGCTTTCGCCCTGCTCATGGATCGGCTGGCTCGGGTCAGAATACTGATGGTTGTGATCCATTATGAGTACCTGCGGCGCCATCAGGACGTCAGGCTCAAGCTCGATGTAGTTTTTTGCTGAGAGTGTTGATCTTCGTCCGATTTTGCATCCGCTTCCGAGCGTGAGTTTCGTTTTAATTGGTCCGGAGTCGCGAACGATATTGAGCCAAGTGCCGGAGGGCAAAAGAACGTTATCGCCGAGCGAGATGTATGGCGCGTCGCTTCGTGAGAGATCGCAAAAACGGTCTATCGAGAACCGACGGCCAACTGCGGCGAAAGGGTAGGTTGCACGCACCCACTCCGTGTTGATCTTACGGGCTACACGACTGAGGAATCGGAATGGATCTTCGAAGCGGACCCGACGAAGTTGCATATTGGCGACCGAATTTCTGTTTTCGTGAATTACGTTTGAGAACCGCTGAGCTTCGGGAAAATTGAGCTGTAAACTGCTTGTTTTTCTGCGGCACTCACCGAACCCGTCCGCACCAGCAAAGGCCATGCGACGATCAGACAGGCAAGTCCAGCTTCCATAAGCTTAAAAGTAGCAAAAAGTCGGTTGGCCTGGTACCCCGGCAACGGGATGTACGATGCCGCAACCCCAGCGATAAAAATCAGTATTGCGGCAACGAGCAGCCTGACTGTCTCCGGTAGCACGATTTTGGCGCGGAAAACCTCAAACGTTCTTGACAGGGCATAGAGCATAAAGAGCATCCCAGCCCCTTCGCAGACCGCCAGACCAACCAGGACGCCGATGAAACCCAGTTTGGGGGCAAGCGCAACCACGCCGGCGATGAAGACGATTCGCAAGACCTGACGAACGTTATCAAGC
>JBAWAI010000489.1:0-2006 GCA_049589215.1 Terriglobales bacterium
CGGCTAAGTCGCCCGGCCGTCCGGGCGGCTCTTCTTTTTCAAAACTTCAATGGTTGCGCGGTAGCTGGCGAAACCAGGCGATTTCGCGAACTGAGAAATTTAGCCGCTCCCGACACTCGACCTCGTCGCCCCTGCGCGCCACACCCACGCGTTACATCACATCACGCCCGAAATCTCCACATGTTTATCAATCAACATGATGTGTCATTTCAATGTCTCTATCTCCTATCCCGCCAAGACTTTGCCAAAGCCCCATGCCGGGATTAGGCCCGGCGAATAGTGGGCCAAGCCGTAAACAGAAGCAGCCACGAGCAAGGTTCCAGCCAGAAAACACAGTAGTAGTTGAAACCAGCTCCGCTGTTTGTCGTAGCTCTTGTGCTGACCCATTCTCCGAATTATGCCCCGAGTCGGCCCGGCTCAACTGTCGAAAGCAGCCTGATTTCGACAGTTACGAATTTGTACGTGCGGGCGAACCGGCCGTCAGGGGATGGCCGAGCTGCTATGGCAACTTCGCATACTCCGCTTTGGCTTGTTTCAGGATGGGAATGTCGGGGTCGCATCTTTCCACAAACCGAAAAAATCCTGATACGCGGCGCGGGCCTTCACAGTATCGCCCTGCATGGCATAAGCCCGGGCCAAGCCCACACGCGCCACCGCGCCAATGGGATTGTTCCCGACCGCACCTGGGTAGTCCATAAATTTCTGGAACTCGGCGGCAGCTTCCCGCCCCTGGTGCAACGCCAGAAATGCCTGCCCGCGCACATAAACCGGGAGGATCGGAGGCGCGACCGTCTGCGCCAGATCATAACGCGACGTAACCTCGAGGTCCCGCACAGCTTTAGCCGGATTATTTTGAGATAGCTGAATCGCAGCGTGGACTGTCGCCATTCCGTACAGGTTGACCATCTCGTCCACCGGCCCAAGCTTTCTCCATTCGGCGGCGAGTGCTTCAGCACGTCGAGCGTCTCCAACCAGAGCAAGCGCCATAACTGGAAGGTATCCGCCTCCTCCGCCGCGCACGGGCAGCACCGCCGTAATGTCACGCCTCGCTTCCCCGGAACCAAAAAAGACTTCACGAAAGCAACCTTCAAAGGCGGACTTGAGGGCCCGCCAGCCCGCGGCCTTGTCTCCCACCTCGGCTTCGGTCGCACGCCGAGTGAGCTCTCGCGCCTTCCGAAGGTGGCCGTGGTACGCCTCCGTGTCCGACTGGAGCGAGAGAAGAAGGCCCTCCCCCTCTTTACCCGCTATTCGAGCCTCCTGCCTCTGCATGCCGGCGAGATCGTTCCGGAGAAACGCCAACCGATACTGGTTTGGTGCTTTGCGATATGAATCCGGGTTGCGGGCTTGCAAGGCGGCCTGCGCCTCATCGAGTCGGTTCAACATCAGCGCTGAGACTACTAGCTGCTCGTAGTTGCTATCAGCGTCGGGTTCCAGCCGCACGGAATCCCTGGCCTCTCGCAGAGACTCCTCATATCGGCCCAGGTACCTATAAAGATGGGCGAGGATCCGCGCAGGCTTCGCTTCCCGGGGATACACTTGACGCCACTGTTCCAGCTCCTGTACTTCTTTTTCAAACTCGCCTGTCACGACATCGTAGTAACTGGAATCGATGTAAAACCTTTCTCTTTTGCACGCACGGACAAGCTCGTGAACTAACTTTGTCTGCAGTTGCGCCGTTGCAGAATACCTACCGTGTTTCCAGTTCGCTCGCTTCGAGCGAGCCAACCCCATCTCAGTGCGTGGCCCAGTGCTGGTTCCTCCGTGCATCCGGCAGCGTCCGTTGAGCATCGCCGGCCCCATGCAACGTGTGCCTTTGCGCGTTTTGGCCCCGCATCGCGGTGCGATGTTGGGATCACCCACAGGATTGTTGTTTTTCAGCCACCCACGCCGCTTTGCATGGGGTTCATTGTTGGTCTTTCTTGTCATCCCCACCCCCAGGTGTACTGTGGTTTACGGCCCCAACAATGGCTTGACCGCCGCGGTGAATATGAACGTGCTCGACAGCC
>JBAWAI010000490.1:0-4988 GCA_049589215.1 Terriglobales bacterium
CCGGCGTTGAGGTCGGCGTCGATCGCCATCTGCTTGCCGGGCAGAGCGTCGAGGGTAAAACGGGCAGTGACTTCGGCGGTGCGCACCGCGCCGTGGCTGACCACGATGTACTGGATGGCGATGAGAGCGAGGAAGAGGACGAAGCCGACCACGTAGTTGCCGCCGACCACGAATTGCCCGAAGGCTTCAATGACGCGCCCGGCCGCGGATGCGCCTTCATTGCCGTGCAGCAGGATGCGGCGGCTGGAGGCGAGGTTCAGCGAGAGCCGGAAGAGCGTAAGCAACAGCAAGAGGCTGGGGAAGACGGAGAACTGCGCGGGACGCAGAATCTGCAGGGCGCTCAGGAGCACCAGCACGGAGGCGGCGATGCTGGTGGCGAGGAGGAGGTCCAGCACGAAGCCGGGCAGGGGCACGAGCATAACGAACACGAGGCCAACGGCGGCGATCGGGACGATCCAGTCGCTTAAACGGTTCGCGGGGGACGGGGGAGCGATGACGATGGCGGCAGGCATCAGCGGCGCACCTCGTAGGGCGCGGCCGGATTGTTCGAAGCCGCGGCGCGGGCGTTGAGGGCGCGGGTCTGCGCGCGATAGACGGCGGCGAGCACTTCCGCGACGACTGCGTAGAGTTTTGGGGGAACGCTGCCGCCGATTTCGACGGTGCGGTACAAGAGGTGCGCGAGCGGCTTGTTCTCGACGATGGGAATGCTGTTCCAGAGGGCAATTTCCCTGATCTCGGCGGCCAGCCGGTTGCGCCCTTTGGCGACGACCACGGGCGCCGGCAGCGACGGGTTGTACTCGAGCGCGATGGCGTAGGAAGTGGGATTGGTGATCACGACGGCGGCGCGCTTGGCATCATCGAGCATGCGCCGGCGGCGCAATTGACGCTGCAGGCGGCGGACGCGCGACTTGATGATGGGATTGCCTTCCGTTTCCTTGTATTCGTCGACCAGTTCCTGGCGGCTCATCATGAGTTCGTTCGAGAGGTGGCGGCGTTCGAAGAGGTAATCGAGAAAGGACCAGAGCAGCAGCACGACCGCGGATTTCCAGGCCATCTCAAAAACCCGGGTGCCGGTGAAGTGGAGCACGCCGCGCGCGTTGCGCGCCGAAAGAGCCACGAGCGACGACCAGTCACGTCGCAGGCAGAGCACTCCGATGTAAAGCACGGCTCCTGCCGGCAGCAGCGACTTCAAAAGCGAGCGCAATGCGGTGATCGAAAACAGCTGCCGGGTACGGGCCGCCGGGCTGATGCGGGAGAGGTTCGGCAGAAGCGAGGAAGGCGCGAAAACAAGTCCTCCCTGAGCGACGGCGGAGGCAAGCGCAGCGATCCAGCCCAGGCCGAGTGCGGCCGCGATGGGCAGAAAAAGTCCGCGATGGGTAACGAACGGCGGCAACGGCTGCATGCGCAGGCTGCCGGAAACCGCGCCCTCGAGGCAGTCGCGGAAAAAGCTGCGCCAGGCGTCCGGCAAGGACGACGCTCCCATGAGGAGGACAAGGGTGGCCGCAACTCCCGAGAGCGCGCCGATCAGATCGCGGCTGCGCGGAACCTGTCCCTGCTCGCGCGCCTTCTGGCGGCGCCGCGGTGTGGCTTGTTCGGTCTGGTTGGATTCGGGCATGGATATGGGGGCTGCGCTAGTGAGCGAGCTTCAGAATCCTTTCCGAGGCTTCGAGGGCGCGGGTGAAACGGGAGTCGAAAAAGCGGGGCCAGAACGAGATGGCTCCGCCGAGCAAGACGAGCCCGAGCAGGTTCTTGAGCGAGATGCCGATAAAGAGAACGGGCAGTTGCGGCGAAGCCTTGCCGAGAAAGCCGAGCGCCACGTCGGCGAACAGGCTGGCAACGATGACAGGCGCCGCAATCTGCACGCCGGTGATCCACATGCCACCGGAGAACTCGAGTAGCTGCGCGGTCGCCGGGAGCGTCAGAGAAAAACGGCCGGGGGGAAGATAGACGAAGCTGCGGGCGAGTCCGCGGAGCAGCCAGTGCGGCACGCTCAACTGGATGAACAAGAGCAAGACAAAAAGTTGAAAAAAGGTGGAGAGGACAGTTGAGTCAGCCTGGCTGTCGGGATTGAGAACACTGGCCAGCGAATAGCCCATCTGCACACCGCAGGCCTGTCCCGCGAGCAGGGCGCCATCGAAAAGAAGTTGCAGCGTGAAGCCGAGAATGAAGCCGACTCCGAACTCACGGACGAGCATGAAGATGATGTCGGCGGCGCCGAGAGCGCTCGAAGGCACGGAGACGAGCGGCGCCATGAAGACCGTGAGCAGCAGCGCGAACGCGGTTTTGATGCGGGGCGCAATCGTGATACTGCCAAAGAAGGGAGCCACCACCAGCAATCCGCTGACGCGCGCGAGCGCGATCATCCAGGCGACAATGGCGTGGTCGATCGAGATTCCGAAAAGTAAATCGGGCGTCATTGCAGTTTTCGAAAGGTCCTTTCCCTGTGCTGTAAGAGCACTTTTCATCGGGCCTTTATCGGGCTTTTATCGGACCAAGGAGTGAAAATCGCTCCAGATGCCAATCGTGAAAAGCGCGAGCCGGCGCAACATCCAGGGCAGCAGCAAGCCGGAGGCGACCGCCATGGCGATCAGGCGCGGCACCTGGGAGATGGTCTGGTCCTGCAAGGAGGTGAGCACCTGCGCCACGTTGACGAGCAGGCTGATGGCGGTCGCAATCAGGAGCAGCGGCGCGGCCAGCAGGAAAGCAATTTCGAGAGTGCTGCGCAGGAGCGCGATGGTCTGGGCTGTTTCCATAGGTTTTTTCAGGCAAAGCTCCGCAGTAGCGAACCGACCAGCAGATTCCAACCGTCGACAACAACAAAGAGCAGGATTTTCAGCGGGGTCGAGATCACTACCGGCGGCAGCTGCATCATGCCCACCGAGGTCGTGATAGCAGCCGTCACCATGTCAATCACGAGGAAGGGAAGGAAGAGCGCGGCCCCGATGCGAAAACTGGTCTGAAGCTCGGAGAGCAGGTAAGCCGGGGCGACGATGCGCAGGTCAAGATCGTCGGGCCGGGCCGGGCGCGGGACGTGCGCCAGTCCGACAAAAAGTTCGAGATCTTTTTCGCGCGCATACTTCAGCATGAAATGGCGCATGGGAACGGCCGCTCTGGAGATCGCTGTCAGGGCAGTGATGTGCCCTTCCTGGAGCGGCACAACTGCGTCGTCGTAGATGGCGGCGCCCACCGGCTGCATCAGAAAGAATGTAAGAATGAGGGCCAGCCCGATCAACGTCTGGTTCGAGGGCGCGGTCTGCGTGCCGAGAGCCTGGCGCAGAAAGTGGAAGACCACCAGCAGACGCACGAAGGGCGTCATGGAGAGAACAATTGTCGGCACCAGGGTCAGCAGGGTGAGAAGAACGACGATGTTCCAGGGGACAGAGCCGACCGGAAGACCATTGAGCGGTGAACCGGCGACTGTGGGGGCATGCGTCCGCGCCCACAAGTCGGGCGTGCCGACCACGAACGGCAACGCGCCGGCGATGGCGCATTGATAGGAGAAAGGTAAGCGCCTCATTGATTTTCTCCCGCGCATTGACTTTCTCCCGCACATTGACCGTCTCCTGCAAAACGACCGTCTCCTGCAAAACGACCGTCTCCGTCGCAGCGACCGTCTCCGGCAGATCGAAGGTCGCCCGCCATGCGACTTTCGCCGGCACAATCCGGGAGGCGCGCCAGCAGCGTGATCGAAGCAGGACTCGAACCAATCAGAAAACGCAGCCCTTCGAATTGCACGACGCCGACAAAACGGCGATCGCCGAGCGGTGAGCTCTCAACCAGGGCCAGCGACTTCGGGCGGCGGCGCGTGCGAACACAGATCGCGCGCCAGAAATGTTCCAGGCTCCGGCCGACCGCCGCGAAAACGCGAGCGCGCCCCTTGCGGCCATCCATTCGCGGCGCGACCAGTGTGAGTGGGACCGGCGTGATTTCCATTGCAGGTAAACTCCGTCTCGGAAAAATTCTGTTCAGGCAAGCTCCGTCAAGCGCACGGCCACGTGGTTGTTCACAATTTCAAATTCGCTCCAGGCAATGAGTTCGCCGTTGATGAGCAGGGGGACATCCTGGCCAACCGTCCAATGGGTATCGATCAGGCGGCCGGCTTCGAGGGCCACAAGATCGCCGACCGTGAAGGCGGGCACGCCGATTTCGATGGCCAGCAGACACGGCAAGACCTCCACGCGCATCCAGGAATCAGAAACCGGATCAGAGACCGGATCAGAGACCGGATCAGAAACGGGAACAAAAGCCGGATCAGGCACGCGAACCGGAGCAGCGGGCTCGGCTTTGGGTTGGACAGCGGTGGCGGCCATTACATCTGCACCAGGAATTCGGTAAAGTAAACGCTTTGCACTCCTGCTTGCGGCACGCGATCGGTAAGGGCGCGCAGCAGGTCGGCCTTGAGCCGCTCTTTGCCATCCGCCGTGAGTAACTGCTCAGAGTGGGCGCTGGCGAGCACGGAAAGAATCACATCGCGCAAAGCAGCCACGGGCAGATCCTCCTTGCCGCCGCGCGCCGGGCGCGATAGCCCGAGCGTGATGCCGACCCGCAAGTAGGCGCGCTGCCCGGAACCGTCGAGGTTGACGACGAAGGTTTCGAGCGGCAGGGTCGTTTCCACCGCGGCGTCGCTCGTGCTCTTTCCCGCCGGCGACCTCTGCCAGTAGAAGACGCCGCCTCCGATCGCCAGCATCAGGCAGGCATAGACCCAGATGTTCGATTTTTTGGCGGGCTTCGAACGAGGCTGCGCATCGCCGTCCGGGGCCCGGTCGGGGCTCGGAAAACTCCGGGGGGAGGCCGATCCGGCAGATGCATAGCTGGTTTGCGAATCGGGCGGCATGCCAGAAGCAATGCAAGCCGCGGGCCGAGTGCGAACTTACAATCATCCAAATGGACAGGATCAAATCACTTTCAAATCACGGGATTGGCCGAAAGCCCGTGAATTCCACAACCCACGCGATGGGAAACTGCAGAACATCCCGGCCGTTTCTGAG
>JBAWAI010000491.1:0-6708 GCA_049589215.1 Terriglobales bacterium
GAAGACGCGGCAGGTTGTCGAGGACGCAGAATTGGTGCTTGATCTCGGCGGGATAAGCCTCAACGACGAAACCACCGCAGGCTTCTCTGGGCGACTTGATCCGGCGCGGTTCGTCTCGATCGGGCTAAATGATGTTCGTATCGGACAACAGGTATTCGGGAATGTTCGAATTGCCGACGTGCTCGCTGCGTTCGCAAAATTCAAATCGCCAGCGCTTCCCTACAAAAGAACACCAGAACAAGCTCAACACGTAGATGGGAAACCAGCGGATAAGATCACGATGGATCCGCTCTATTCTCGCTACGCGGCCTTCATCCGATCGGGCGACAACGTCGTTCTCGAAAGCGGGAGTTCGAGCTTAGGGCTTCCGCCAATGACGCTCGCCGATGACGTGCAGGTGCACATACAAATGTTGTGGGGGTCGATCGGATGGGCCACGGGGGCCGCCTTCGGGGTAGCGCTCGCCGATCCCAACCGCAGAACCATCCTCGTCACTGGCGAAGGCTCTCACCAATTGACCGCCAACGAGATCGGGAATATGGGGCGCTACGGCGCCAATCCGATCATCCTTGTTCTCAACAACGACGGCTATATGGTGGAGCGGGCGCTGGAACCATACCCAGACTGGTCCTACAACGATCTCGCAAAATGGCGCTATGCAGACTTGCCGCACGCGTTGGGATGCGCTGACTGGATAACCGCACGTGTTGAGACGATTGGCGAGCTCGACGCCGCAATGAAAGCGGCCCGCGAGAGTAAATCGGGCGCATACATCGAGGTCATCGGTGGGCGAATGGACATGCCCAAGGCTCTCGCCTTCGCGCATACCCGAATTAAGGAATTGTACGGATCGGATGCGGCTTAACAAGAACACTGCGCCGAACCTGATCTGGCCTTTTCGCACCCGTAGATTGACGCCCTCTCCCCGCTGGGCCGGCAAGCTAGCCGTCGGCCCAGTGAACTCTAAAGGACACGAAAGTGATTCTCGATCGAAGCAGCGCAAAGTTAATTTCTGTCATGGCGCTCATCTTCCCGATGCTGCTGATCATGCCGCGTGCAGATGCGCAGTCCTTAACGATGGACGGCGAGTCCGGGATCTTTCTCCAACCTGTCGCCGAACTTGTTCCGTCGCCTCAAAACAAATTCGGTGGGCCTACGCTCAGCTTGCACGCTGTTGGCGCAGGCCCTGTCGCGGGAAACTACATCAACCTCGGAGTGGAAGAGGGGTTTGGGAACTGGCTGGAGTTCGGATTTACCCGCGCCCAGCACACGAATGGCGGAGATCCGACGATTAGCCCTCTATTCAACTTCACGGGAATGAATATCTTTAACTTCAAGACAAAAGTCCTGTCATCGAACTTCCGCGGCCACAAATATCTACCAACGCTTTCCCTCGGCGGAGTGTTACGCACGAACGATCCATATGTGGTTCAAGCCATTAAACACAAGAATGCGACGAACGGTGATGTCTACTTCGTTGGCACAAAGCTCATCATGATCGGGCGCAAGTTCGGTTTCCTGGCAAACGCTGGCGTGCGAGGGACTAACGCGCAGAAGTACGGATATGGTGGCAACACAGGGGATTGGGAAGCCCGCGCATTTGGTTCGATCGCTTTCCCAATTCCCATTAAAAAGGTCGTGGTGCTCGCGCCCGCTTTCGAAATCGACCAGGAACCGAAAAGAATCAAGTACATTCCCGCCGCTTCTTTGCCAACAGACCTTATCTACGCAATCAGGCTTTCTCGCCTGCCCGACTCGAAGTGGAGCTTCGACATTGGAACCGGGCATCTCGGCGCAAACATTGCGCCGGGGATCAATATCAAGGTGAACCACGCTGTCGCCTTTGCGGCCAACTACAGGTTCTGGTGACATTTCCGATCCCATGAGAGGGAGCAATTGGAGTACTCAATGAAGACCTCAACGAGTTTCAACAAAATCGAGGCGCGATCAACCTATGGCGGCTCATGCAAGAAGTACTTCACCGGTAGTCGCCGGGACTTGAACGTCCCCTACCGTGAGGTCCGTCTTTCAGCTACGCAGCATAGCGACCGACTGGAACAGAATGCCCCGGTGCCTCTCTATGATACGTCGGGTTCTTACACCGATCCCTCTTCTCAAGTCGATCTCACTCGTGGACTTCCGCAGCTGCGCGCGGCATGGATTGGGGACCGGCAAGACACTAAGGAACTCATCCGGCCGAGCTCTGAGTTTGCGCGTCTACGCGAGGATGATCTGTTAGCGCTCTTCCAGCGATTCCCAGCGATTCCACGGCCACGTCGTGCGCTCGACGGAAAGAACATCACGCAACTGCATTATGCCCGCAAAGGCATCGTGACGCCGGAAATGGAGTTCGTCGCGCTGCGTGAATCGATGCGTTTCGACTATCTGATCCGAGAACCGGTGTACCGCTCGCTGCTGGCTCAGCATCCCGGTCAATCGTTTGGCGCCGTTATTCCAGATCAAATAACTCCCGAATTTGTACGGGCGGAAGTGGCTGCCGGTCGAGCGATCATCCCGGCAAACATTAACCATCCTGAGTTGGAGCCGATGATCATCGGCAGGAATTTCAAGGTAAAGATCAACGGGAATATCGGCAACTCTGCAGTCGCCTCTTCGCCCGCCGAGGAAGTGGAAAAGATGATCTGGGCAGCCTACTGGGGCGCAGATACTGTGATGGACCTTTCCACTGGCCGTTACATTCATGAAACGCGAGAGTGGATTCTCCGCAACTCCCCGGTACCGATTGGAACTGTTCCGGTCTACCAGGCTCTCGAGAAAGTAGGCGGGCGCGCCGAGGAGCTTTCCTGGGCTTTAATGCGAGATACCCTTATTGAGCAAGCTGAGCAGGGAGTCGACTATTTCACGCTACACGCTGGTGTGCGCTTGCCCTGGATCCCGCTCACCGCGCGGCGTTTGACCGGGATTGTTTCACGAGGTGGTTCCATTATGGCGAAATGGTGCCTCGCGCATCACGAAGAGAACTTCCTCTACTCGCATTTCGATGACGTCTGCGAAATCATGAAGGCCTACGATGTGTCCTTCAGTCTCGGAGACGGTCTCCGGCCCGGATGCATTTATGACGCAAATGACGAGGCGCAGTTTGCGGAACTCCGGACGCTGGGCGAGCTCACGAATCGAGCATGGAAACATGATGTACAGGTGATGATCGAAGGCCCAGGTCATGTTCCCATGCAGCTCATCCGTGAAAACATGGATGCGGAATTACGAGACTGCTTCGAGGCGCCCTTTTATACATTGGGGCCGCTCGTAACGGACATAGCCCCCGGCTACGACCACATCACGAGTGCCATCGGTGCCGCACAGATCGGGTGGTACGGGACCTCGATGCTCTGCTACGTGACCCCCAAGGAACATCTCGGGCTTCCGAATAAGGAGGACGTCCGGACGGGTATTGTCAGCTACAAAATTGCAGCTCACGCGGCTGATCTTGCGAAGGGCTGGCCTGGCGCTCAGTTGAGGGACAACGCCTTGTCCAAGGCTCGGTTCGAGTTTCGATGGGAAGACCAGTTCAATTTGAGTCTCGACCCTGCCCGTGCCCGTGAATATCACGACGAGACGCTACCTCACGAAGGCGCGAAGACCGCCCACTTCTGTTCCATGTGCGGCCCCAAGTTCTGCTCGATGAAGATCACCGAAGAGATCCGTGCGACCTACGGTCAGAGTGAACATCAGGGCATGGCGGAAAAGGCTCGCGAATTTGTCGAGCGAGGAAGTGAGATCTACCGGTGACCACTCCGGATATAGCCGTCGTCGGAGGTGGCTTGGTCGGGCGTTGTCTAGCTTGGCGTGCATCCCGTGCAGGTGCGCGTGTTGTGCTCTTCGATTCCGCTGGCAGCAGAGGAGAGCATTCTGCGGCTTGGGTCGCAGCCGGAATGATCGCTCCGACAATTGAAGCCATAGAGGCAGACACACAAGTCGTATCGATGGGAAATCACAGCCTTGAACTATGGCCGCAGTGGTTAGCCGAACTGCCTATCGCAGTCTTTTATCGCGATGCTGGCACGGTGCTGATCTGGCATCGCGAAGATGCGAAAGAGGCTGCCCGTGCCCAAAACATAATCGCATTACGCTTCGCGCAGTCGCGCCTTAAATGTCTCGAAGGTTCGCAAACTGTAGAGATGGAACCTGAGTTGGGAACACGATTTTCGCAGGCGTTGTACGCTCCTGGGGAAGCGTGGATCGACAATCGTGGATTCTTGGAGGCGGTTGGTGTCGCCCTCGATGAAGCGGGCGTCGAGTGTAATTGGGAATCTCCGGTAGAAAATAGCGATTTCCCTGAAGCGGGAATTGTTGTCGATTGCCGGGGCATGGGTGCGAAAGAGGATTTGTGGGAGCTTCGGGGTGTTCGCGGAGAAATTGTGCGTCTACACGCGCCTGGGATCGAACTCAATCACATGCTGCGGCTGTTGCATCCGCGCTACCCCGTGTACATTGCTCCTCGCCCAGAAGGAAACCTCGTTGTCGGTGCTACCAGCATCGAGTCTGAAGATCGCTCGCCCTGTTCCGTTCGTGGAGTTCTGGAACTACTGACAGCTGCCTATTCGATGATCCCCGCACTTGGGGAAGCGCGCATACTCGAATTCAACACACAGGTGCGGCCTGCCCTACCAAACAATCTGCCATTGCTTCGGTTCGATCGTGAACGAAAGGTCCTGCACATCAACGGGCTTTATCGTCATGGTTTCTTGCTGACACCGACCGTCGTCGAGGAAGTGTTGGGTTTGTTCTCTGGGCGATCGAGCGGACGCTGGCCCTGTCTGGATGTGAACTGCTCCGCGGACGTCCGTAGATCTTTGAATCATTCGAGAGAGATGCAGACGTGTCTATCCTCGTGAATGGCAAGGTGCATCCCTTACCAGAGCCTCGAACGCTCGCGGCGCTATTAAGGTTTCTCTCGCCGGCGGCTCCGTTCGCGGTAGCGCGGAACGAAGAGATTATCCCACGCGAAACTTACGAAGAATGCCCTGTCGTGGCGGGCGACAAGATTGAAATCGTCCATCCTACGGCTGGAGGTTGAGAGATGAAACGACCACAGTTGGAAAATCAGTTGACGTTATATGGGCAGAGTTTTTCAAGCCGTCTGCTTCTCGGAACCGCAAGATATGATTCCCCATCAGTGCTGGCCGATGCAATCTCAGCCGCGGATCCTGCGATGCTGACCGTTTCTCTCCGGCGCCAGATCGGTGGATCGAAGGACTCCGGTCAATCATTTTGGAATTTGCTCCGAGCAACCCAACGTGCAATTCTCCCCAATACTGCAGGCTGCCTCAGCGCCAATGAAGCGATAAAGACGGCGGGTATGGCCCGCGAGCTGTTTCAGACGAATCTCATAAAACTCGAAGTCATCGGAGATGAAGTCAGTCTGCAGCCGGACCCATTCGGTCTGGTTGAGGCCGCGAACAAGCTCGCAAAACTCGGATTCGAAGTCCTCCCGTATTGCACAGAAGACTGGGTTCTTTGCAGCCGTCTCATGGATGCTGGTTGTGAGGTGCTCATGCCCTGGGCGGCTCCTATCGGCACCGGCCAGGGCCCGCGCAACCCTCGCGCTCTACGCGAATTGCGCGAGCGTGCTCCACAGATTCCATTGATCGTGGATGCGGGCATAGGCCTTCCTTCTCAAGCCTGCCAGGTGATGGAGTGGGGATTCGACGGCGTCTTGCTGAACACAGCCGTATCGCGAGCTCTCGATCCTGTTCGGATGGCCGGTGCCTTTGCCAAAGCCGTCAACGGAGGGCGCAGCGCCTTCCTTGCTGGACCAATGATTGTGCAAGAAATCGCTGTCCCCAGCACTCCTGAAATCGGTCGCCCGTTTGCATCGGGCAGATCGCGATTGGAAGCCCATGCGCCTGGCTCAATTCCGATGTAGTTCGAACGATTAACGTCGCTCGAATCAATACCGCATACTGGCTGACTGACTTTGATTCTCCCCTCATATCTATTCCATCCCCGCGATTCGTGAGCATTCTCGATTCTTTCCTCGCGGATCTAACAGCCACAATTGAATCTGCGCACTGTTGATGGTTTGTCTTGTGCGCGAATCGGCCGATAAATCTTGCAAGCAGTCGCTGACACATTTGACGCGTCACTGTCACTCGACTTCGGCTGACTGCCACGCTCTTTGTCACCGCTCCAATCCTCCCAAATCTACGCGGCTTCAACGGTCCGGCGTTGCAAAAGGCGATCTCGGCTTTGGCACTGTCCTTGCTCTACCGCAAATCGGGTGTTCCAAGGATGACATCCGAACTTTCGCTTGAATGGCGAACGCAGACCAGCATTCGAGTCTGCCGGGCAACGATGAAACTCGGAGGAATGATGGAAAGAACAAAGACTGTAGGTTCCAGTAAAAGGTCTGGGAGCTGCCTACCGATAGTGAACTTCCAGAGTGGACAACAGCGCGCGATTTCACTCAGGCTGTGGTTGAGTTGGCGGCAAACACGGCCAGCGTTATGGGTTCTGTCAATCACGATGAGCATCTTGTGTAGTGGAGTCGTGCCGGTCGGCGCGCAAGAGTCTTCAAATCTAAATGAGATGGTGCAGCCATCAGCAACCGCAGCCAAGCCGGCGCAGGAATCTTCCGACATTGCGAAGGCCGCACAGAATCCTATCGCTCACATGATCTCGGTGCCCCTCGAGAATGACTTTTACCCGCAGACGGGCATTAACAAGGAGAACGAATACGTCCTGGAG
>JBAWAI010000492.1:0-5470 GCA_049589215.1 Terriglobales bacterium
CTTCACGAGCAACCGGGTTGTGGCGGCGCCTATTGAGGTCGGGCGCGCAGCGCTCAAAGCCAGCGGCGGGCGGGTGCGCGCCGTGATCGTCAACTCCGGCAACGCAAACTGTGCCACTGGCCCCGCGGGCATCGCGGCATGCGGGCGGGTCTGCGGCGCGGCGGCGACAATTCTCGGCATTCCGGCGGCGGAAGTTTTTCCTTCGTCGACCGGCATTATCGGTGTGCGCTTGCCCGACAATAAAATTCGGACGCACCTGCCGGAACTGATTCGCGCGCGCGCGGCCAGTTCGCGCGCCGCTGGCGATTTTGCGCGCGCCATCATGACCACCGACACGCGGCCAAAGATCGCCTCCGCGCGCTTTCGAATCCCTTCCGAACGCAAACCGCGGAAATCCGGATCCACAGCCGCGACGGACGTCACCGTGCTCGGCGTCGCCAAGGGAGCCGGGATGATTCATCCGCAACTGGCGACCATGCTGGTCTACATCTTCACCGACCTGAAGGCCAGCGCTCGTGACTTGCAATCTCTTTTGCGCGATGCCTGCGATGAATCGTTCAACTGCATGTCGATCGATGGCGACACTTCAACGAACGACACCGTGCTGCTCCTGGCGAGCGGAACAAGCGGCGTCACGATGCGAAACAGCGACGCGAGCAAGAAGTTCACCGCCGCGCTGAACGGTGTGTGCCGGTCGCTGGCCGAGCAGATCATCAGCGATGGCGAAGGTGTGCAGCATGTGATCCGGCTGCATGTGGCCGGAGCCCGCAGCCGCGATGAGGCGTTGACGGTGGCGCGAACGATTGCTCATTCGTTGCTCGTGAAGACGGCCTGGGCGGGCGCCGATCCGAATTGGGGACGCATCCTGGCCGCGGTGGGCCGCTGCGGCGTGGCGATTGATCCGGCGCGGGTGAACGTTTTCATCGCTGGCCGGAAGGTGTGTGCGGGCGGGGTCGCGTGGCCCTTCGATCAGCGGCGGGCGCATCAGGCCCTGGCCCGGCCCGAGTGCGATGTGCGCGTTGAGTTGGGGCGTGGGCGCGAGTCGGTTATTTTTCTTACTACGGATTTGACCGCCGAATATGTGCGGATTAATGCAGATTATTCAACCTGATTCGCCAGACGTCAAAAACTGAACATGGCCTGTAACTCAATTTTGCGGCTCGCCGCTGCACTCGAGAACGGGCCGCCGGCCAGGCTCACCGATTGTCCGAACTCCCCTGACTTGATGACGCCTATGGGCGTCCCGGCGTTTACGTCGTTCAGCGCATTTCTGGCGTTCACGCTCAGCGTCAAACTGTAGCGGCGATTGGTCGGCGCTCCGCCAAACATTCCTCCCGGACCTCCTCCCCCCCCGTGTCCGAAGCCTCCGCCGCCTCCGCCCGCGTGTGCCGCCGGGTTGTGGCCGCTCGGCGAAGAACCCGATTGTGCTCCCGCGCTGCTCTTAAGCTCAGGGCCGAATCCAAACGTCTTCGAGAGGCGAAGGTTGAGCGTGAAAAGATTGGGGCCGGTGAGGTAGTTGATCGGAATGGGCGTGTAGGGCGTCGATGGAACCGCATAGTGGCACGCTGCCAGCGGCGAAACGCATGCGCCTGTAGGATTCGGAGCGAACGCAGGCCGCACATTGAACTGTAAATCGCCGGCGAGGTCTTCACCAACGGTGACGTTGTACGGCGCTCCGGAATTGAACACAAGAAATGGACTGAGGCGGAACCCGCGTGGCAACGCGACGCTGCCGCCGAAAAAAATGCGGTTGCGAATGGCAAACGACGCTCGGCCGTAATCAAGGCCGATATCGTGCTGATCGGAGGCGAAATTCGTGCTGAACGAACCACCGCTCGATGAGCCGATCGGATCGCTGTTGGCAAAATTCAGCGAGTAGTAGCCGTGCAATGAAACTTTCGAGCCAGCCTGCACGTTGAAATTCGCGATCAACTGGTTCTGGCGGAAGTTGCCGGCAGAAGCGTACTGGAATGTGTACTGCGGCGGCGGCGTGCCGGAATAATACGGATAAGCCGGAACGTCGGGCGCGTCCGGGATGAATGACATCAATTGATGGACGCCCCGCGCATTCAGATAAGTCAGCGTCCCGTTCGCGAATTTGGTGATCTGCCGCTCCAGGCTGACCGCGCTCTGGATGACGTAGGGCGCGTGCAGATCGGGCGCAATCTGGTACACGGATGAAACGGTCTGGCTGGGTAGTTGACTCAACGTCGGAACCGTGGGGAAGAAATCGATCGGGCAAGCTGGGTTGCACACCGAGGTCGACAAGGTCACCTGCTGCTGTGTTACGCCGTTTAGTCTTTCGGCATTCAAAACCAGGCTCTGCGAGAAGCGGTCATAAAACAGGCCAAAGCCGCCTCGCAGCACGGTTTTCGGCGAACTCTTGCCGCCACCGCCAATGCCCCACGCAAAGCCGAGGCGCGGCGCCCAGTCGGCGTGGTCGTGAATGTCGTTCTGAGTCTCAAAGCGCAAGCCTCCACTCAGTGTCAGCGTGGGCCGCACCTTCCAGTCATCCTGTACGTACAAGCCGGCATCATAGACCGTCACGCTCACGGTGGGTACCAGTCCGCTCGTAGTTGCGTCGAGCGCAAATTGCGAGGCTCCCGAGGGCGTGCCCCCCGATTGCAGAGCCGCCACCGCGTTCTCGTAGTCGGCGATGCTGTTGAACGTGTAGGCCCCGTTAAATCCCGCACCCGACGTGCTCACTTCATGCGCCGCTCGCAGGCGCCCGCCGAATTTCACGAAGTGCTTGCCCTGCGCGATGGAAGTGTAATTCTGCAGCTCGTAATGATCCTGATAGTCGTTCTGAACTCCCGACGCCGCCCGCCCGCCGGTAAAAACCCCGGACACGTTGATCGACGCATTGGTCGTGAATCCGCTTGGCAGCGTTTGCAGCGGCGTGTCAACCGGATTCTGATTGCTGTTATCGCGCAAATATTGAAAGCGCGTTTCGTTGATCATCTTCGCTCCGATGACCTGCGTATCGGTGAGCTGCACCGTGTGCTCCGTTGAACCGGTGTTATAGCCGGCTTCGGGCAGCACCAATCCGCCTACGCCGTCGTTCTGCCAGGTGTCGCGATAATACTGGTAACGCGCGGTAATCGAGTTGCTGGGCGTGAGCTGGTAGTCGATGCGCGGGCTGAGGTTGGTACGCGTGCGCGGATTCGGAACGCTCTCCGCGAGGTCGATGGCCGGCGCGTCGACGATCGCGATTTCGTCGATGTTCCGCCGCTGCACATCCAAAAAGAACGATGCCTTCTTGTTGATCGGCCCGCCGACGTTCCCCATATAGATGACGGAATAGTAGGGCGACTGCTCGGCATCGCCGAGAAACGGGTTCCGCGAGTTGAATGCCGAGTCGTTGCCGACCATGGCAAACTGCCCGTGAAACTTGTCAGTGCCGGGCTTGGTAAAGATTTCGATCCGGCCGTAGCCGAGCTTGTCGTATTCCGCCGAAAACGGATTCTGGTTGATGCGAATCTCGCGAATCGATGACTTCGGCGGAAGCTGGCCGGCGGTAAAGCCGTCGATGTAGAGCTGGCCGCCATTCGGCCCAGCCGAGGGCCCCGCGAGCGCTTCAAGATCGGATTGCAGTTCGTCGGGATCGTCAGGCAATGCCTCGAGATCTTTGCCGGTCAGGATCACCGCGCTGGCATTGTTCTCCGGGTTCACCTGAACCTGCGGCGTTTCTTCCTGCACGTTGATCTTCTGCTGCTCAACCTGAATTTCGAGCGCGATGTTGAACTGCGCGACCTGCCCGGCGGTGACCGCAACGTCACTCTGCACGAAGACGTTGAAGCCCTGCGCGTTCGCTGTGACCGTGTAGCTGCCGGGAGGAAGATTGCCAATCTCGTAGCCGCCGTTGTTGTTCGTTTTTGCCGAGTGAGTCGGGCCGCCGGATTGAAGAATGGCGACGGTCGCATTCGGAACGACCGCGCCCGAAGGATCGGAGACTTGTCCGCGAAGTGTGCCCGTGCCGCCGGATTGAGCCTGCGCTTGGCCGGACGCCAGCGCCGTGAATACGACGACAATTACGACGGCCAACTGCTTCAAACGCAAAGCCATGCCGGCGCGAGACACGTTTCTATTGAGAGATTGATAGCTCATGAAAGATGATCGATTACGGCGCGGGATCGCCTTCGCCTCCAGAAGCATTCAGCGACCACGGGGAAAGCAGCGAGGCCGAACGAGTGGGCGCGGCCGTCAGAATAGGCTCGACGCCCGCGAGCAAAGTGATCGCCGTAACCTCCGGAGGCTGCACGCCCGGTTTTTCCGCGGATACCACGCCGGAGTTGTCGCCGGTCGCAACAATCATTACGACTTCGCCTTTCGCCAGGTCGGCCAGCGAGCTGTTGGGCAGGCGGCTCAACATGCGCTGCACATCGGGAGGACCGCTTTGGCCTTGCCCTCCGGCCGACCCGCCAGGCTGCGCGCCGGTACCGGAGTGCGCGTGCGCGCCCGCTGATCCAACTTGCGATGATCCAACTTGCGACGACCCGGCCGGCATCGAGCCCGATGAGGCCGATCCCGCAGTCGGCGAGCCTGAGGGCGGCGAGCCCGCGGCCCCAGATTGGTCGCCTCCGCTCTTGAGCCGTGCCGCGATATGTTGCGCCATCTCCGGCGTCAACTTTTTCATTTGCGACTCAGGCGACACCTTGACCATCACCGTTGCCTTGGCGATCAGGTCATGCACCGTGATCGTGTTACTCGCGGCATCCACGGCGGTAACAGTTCCCGCAATGTTGCGGAACGAACCGGAAACAATTTCATCGGCGGTAAGTTCGCTGCCGTCGGCGTTGCGGGCGCCGCGCGCGCGCACCTGGTCGCCAACTCTGACGTCGGAGAGCGGCGCCGCTTTGGCATCGTCGAATTTGACGGAGCCGGACGCGTAGCGGCGCAGGATGGTGCTTTTTACGACATGCACCGCGACATTATGCGTCGTGCCGAGTCCGCCCGAAGAGATCGTGATCGTTCCCGCGCCGGCATCGACATTCGTAACTAACCCGCCCGCGCCGCGCTTCTGCCAGTCTTCGCTCTCGCGCTGGTGTGCCGCGGAAACGTCAGACTGTTTCATAACAATCACGGAGAGCGCCGCAATCGTGTGCCCGTCGGCGGCCAGCGGCCCGCGAACGAGCACGCGGTCTCCCGGCTGCAGGTCGGAGGCCTGAAGCGTGGTCGCATTTTTCAGATCTTTTTCGCCGGGAGGAACGCGCAGGATTTTAGTAGTGGGAGCGAGCGTGGCCGCCACGTCGCCGCCCGATTCCGCTGCGACCGTAATCGACCCCGACTGGACGGTCTTGATCGTCCCCACAGCCTTTGAGACGGCGTCGGAGCCAGGCTTGGCCTGCGCAGCGGCTCGCGGCGCGACCAGCGCGAACGCGATCACAGCCGTGACCGCAGCGGCGAAGAAAGTCGCCGTCCCGGCGAACCATCGCCCCGGCCAGCCACGGGCCCGCCGAGTCCCGAAGAC
>JBAWAI010000493.1:0-1999 GCA_049589215.1 Terriglobales bacterium
CCCCGGCAGAAGGAGCGTGCTCAATAAAAGAAGAAGCAGCGACGGAGCGGGATGGCAGCGGCGGCTCACGATTTTTTTTGCTGCGTGTCTTTGTGCTGAGTTTCGAGGAACTCGGCGAAGCGGGTTAATTTGTCGGAAGCGGTGCGCAGCGCTTTCGAGGAATGCGTGCGAACGGCGGGAACGACCTCGTCGTTCAAGTAGGTGACGAGCTCGGATGTCTCTTTCTCAAGGCCGGCGGCGATGTTCGCCACGGAGCGATTAATGCGCGCGGAAGCTTCCTCTACTTTGCGGTCGAAATCGGTCATGGTCGTCGCCATCCTGATGGTGCAACTTTAAGCTTCGCGCGTTTAGTCGCGATGGGCAAGGCTTTTCGGGGCGTATCTATTATTTTAGTTATTTGCTCCGCGGTTGTCTTTTTTATTACGTTTTTATTATCTTTGGCGCGGGAGGGGCGGTCAATGCGAGCGAACCGATGGAGGCACGGGAATGGGCGCGGAGATTCGGGGCGGTCGCGATACAATCTCGCCATGCGTTTAAGGATGACAGGCGCGGCGGTGGGCGGGATGCTCGTGCTGATGGCGGTGGTTTTGCTTGAGGCGAGCTGCACGATGTATGGCGAGCATCCGGAGAAAGGTTTTGCGGATGCGACCGGCGGCGAGGGACTGGAGCGCGTCTTCTGGAAGAGCGTGGCGACGGCGAACTGGACCGCGGTGGAGCGGGTGCTGGCGTCAAATTATGCGGGCGAAACGGCGGGCGCGACGCTCGACCGGGACGCGGCGCTGGCACAGTATCGGCAGTGGCAGTTGAAGGAGTATTCGCTGGGCGACGTTAAGACGGAGCTTAACGGGAGCACGATCGTAGTGACTTACTCGATCACGCTGAGCGGGAGCGCGGGCGGTGCGGCGCTGCCTGCCGGGCCGCAGCACATGATGTCAGTGTGGCAACAGCAGAAGTCGGGATGGGTCGAGATTGCGCACAGCGCCAGCTTGCCGTGATGACGGCAACCTTATAAGACGCCAACAAAAAACATTCACCAGAGAGGGCACTGAGGTGCACAGAGGTTTTCCGGATCCTTGCGCCGGCGGGAAGGTGGAGGGATTCCGGCGGGCTTTGCTCATCTGGTATGACCGTCACCGGCGCGATCTGCCATGGCGGCGAACGCGCGATGCGTATGCGATCTGGCTGTCGGAGATCATGCTGCAACAGACGCGCGTGGCGGCGGTGCTGGAGCACTACCGTATTTTTCTGGAGCGCTTTCCGAATGTCGAGGCGTTGGCGGCGGCCTTAGAGGATGAGGTGCTTGCCTTGTGGAGCGGGCTGGGATATTACCGGCGGGCGCGGATGCTGCACAAGTGCGCGCGCGAGATTGTAATGCGGTATGGAGGGCGTTTTCCGGAGACGGCGGCGGACTTGCGGGAGTTGCCTGGGATTGGGCGTTATACGGCGGCGGCGATTGCGAGCATCGCGTTTGGCGAGGCGGTCGCGGTGGTGGATGGAAACGTGGAGCGCGTGCTCGAGCGCGTGGGCGGCTCCAATTTGACGGCGGCGCAAAATTGGGAGCGGGCGCAGGAGCTGCTATCGAAAGCGCGGCCGGGGGATTTCAATCAGGCGATGATGGAGCTGGGAGCGACGGTATGCCTGCCGCGGGAGCCGCGGTGTGAGGCTTGTCGGGTGAGCGCATGGTGCACGACGCTGAGTCGTGAGCTGCGCGAGAAGGGAACCGGATTTGGGGCGCTGACGGAGACGGCTCCGCGGCAGAAGAAACGAGAGATATGGTGCTCGCTGGAGCGCCGGGATGGAAGCGTGCGATTGGTGAAGCGTCCGAAAGCGGCGCGGCTGATGGCGGGGATGTGGGAGTTGCCGCAGTGGACGGAGATGCCGGACGGGGCAGGCGATTCGGCGCGGTGGCGAACGTTCCGGCATTCGATCACGGTGACGGATTACCGGGTGCACGTGCTGCGGGACTGGACGGCTGGGGCTGCGGGGAGAGCGACGCCGG
>JBAWAI010000494.1:0-3359 GCA_049589215.1 Terriglobales bacterium
GGCACGTAGTCTCGAACATGACGCAGAACGTACGCGATGAGCGCAGCGAGTTACAGGTTCCCGCTTTTTACCGCCAGATGCTGGAACGCAAATGGCTGGGCGATAAGACCAAAGGCGGCTTCTATAAGAAAGCAAAGTCAACAAGCGGCGGAGACGATGAGCGCCTCGCTCTCAACTGGAAAACCCTGGAATACCATCCGCGCCAGAAGCCGAAATTCGCCGCGCTCGATATGGCGAAAAATGTCGACGACACGGGCGCGCGTGTGCGCATGTTGCTCGGAATCGATAATGCCGGCCGCCCACAAAAGCCCGACGAAGCCGGAACTTTTCTCTGGCAGTCGCTCTCCGATCTGTGGACCTATTCCGCGAATCGCATTCCCGAGATATCCGATTCCGTCGTCGAGATCGATCGCGCCATGCGCATGGGCTTCAACTGGGAACTCGGTCCCTTCGAGTTGTGGGACGCAGCCGGGGTCGAGGCCACCGTCGCGCGCATGAAAAAAGAAGGGCGCCCAGTCGCGCCGAACGTAG
Organism: Terriglobales bacterium; assembly: GCA_049589215.1. Taxonomy (GTDB): domain Bacteria; phylum Acidobacteriota; class Terriglobia; order Terriglobales; family Acidobacteriaceae; genus Acidiflorens. The sequence goes on from JBAWAI010000494.1 coordinate 532, forward strand.
AGAAACTCCTGAACTCCGGCAAGAAAACCTGGTACGAGGACGATCCGAAAGCGGCCTCCGGACGCAAGTACTTCGATCTGGCAAGTGACAACTGGCGACCGATCACTGTTCCGGCAGGCGTCTGGTCAGTCGCAGTTGCCAAAAAATCGAACGGGGTGGTGAAGAAAAATTCCGGAGCCTCGCTCATTGATCTGGGGGAAGGCGTCGGCTGCATCGGGTTCCATTCGAAGATGAATGCGCTCGGCGCCGACATCATTTCACTGATCCTGCAGACATTGAAGAGCGGCGGCGCGGGCGACGGCTTCGACGCCTACGTGATCACCAATGACGCGCAGAACTTCTCCGTCGGAGCCAACCTCATGCTGCTCCTCATGTCGGTGCAGGAGGAAGAGTGGGACGAAGTTGACATGGCGATCCGGCAGTTCCAGGGCATGACGCAGGCAGTAAAGTTTTCGCCGAAGCCGGTGGTCATTGCGCCCTTCGGCCTCGCGCTCGGCGGAGGCTGCGAAATTTCACTGCACGCGGCCGCGCGCCAGCCGCACGCCGAACTCTACATGGGACTGGTCGAAGTCGGGGTCGGCCTGCTTCCCGGCGGTGGCGGCTGCAAAGAGATGCTACTGCGAGCCGTCGACAGCGCAACGTCGATTCGGCCCGACGGACGCGGGGAGTCGGTCGAAACGATGGAGGCGATGAAGAAAGCGTTTGAGACCATTGCGACAGCGAAAGTGGCGACCTCGGCTAGCGAAGCCCGCAACTTCGGCTTTCTGTCGAACTCCGATCGCATCACCATGAACCGCGAGCGCGTGCTCTCCGATGCCAAGGCCCGGGCGCTGGAACTTTTCCGAGCCGGATACGAGCCTCCCGTCATGCGCACCGACATCCCGGCGCCCGGCGAAAACATTCTGGCCGCGCTCAAGATGGGCGTTTACCTGATGCGTCAGGGCGGCTTCATCAGCGACCACGAGCAGAAGCTCGGCACAAAAATCGCCGAGGTCCTGTGCGGCGGAAACGTCACTCCCGGCACGCCCATCAGCGAACAATACGTGCTTGATCTCGAGCGCGAGGCGTTCAAATCTCTCTGTGGCGAGAAAAAAACGCAGGAGAGAATTCAATACACGTTAAAGACGGGCAAGACGCTGAGAAATTAGCTCTCAGTTGGAGCTTTGCCCAACTGGGGCCTTAGGACATATGCGCTGCGGCGTTACTCGGAAAGGGCGTGGTCGATCGAGAACTTCCCCGCCCCGCGCAACAGGAGCGCCGCCGCAACCGCGATGACCAAAAGATGATATTCGTAGCCCTCGCCCTTCTGATTGCCAAACCAGTTCATAAAGAACCCGTTCGGCAGATGGACGAGGAAAATCGCTCCGATCATCTCGACGCCGATTCCGAGGGCAGCAATTCGGGTCAGCAGGCCCACGATCAGGCCAAGGCCTCCGAAAAGTTCGGTGCAAATGATGAGAAATGCAACCGGCGCGGGCATTCCCATGTGATCAAAGAAGCCCATCGTGCCGTGAAAACCATATCCACCGAACCATCCCAACATTTTTTGCGCGCCGTGCGCGAAGAAGACCACTCCCAGAACAAGCCTCAGCGCGGTCAGACTCACATCGTTGCTTGTGCTCATTAGCCTCTTCATTTCCATTTTCTCCCGGAAAACAGGGTTGCCGGCAGATTGTCGTTATAACAAGTATCACCGGTCGATTCCCGTACTTCGAGCATGGATTCACTTTTTCAGGGTGCGAACCTGATTATCCATCGTGCAGCAAACGCGCGAACAAAATTTGGAGCCCCCGTCCACGTGAAGTTAACTGGAGGTTTTCCTCGCGGGAAAGCCAATGCTCCGTCGCACGCGGCGTATAATTTCCCTCTAGATTCCGCAAAGGATGGTGCCTGCACAATGTCTGCGCCCAACGGCAATTCGGCGAACGGTAAGAATGGCAACGGTTCTAACGTCCCAAAGCCGCGAGCGGAGTGGCTCGCGAAGCGTAAAGCCGAAAACACCGACGGCAACTTTTCGCAGATGCACTATGCCCGCCAGGGCTCGATCACCGAAGAGATGCACTACATTGCGCGCCGCGAGAAGATCACGCCCGAACTGGTTCGTGACGAAGTCGCCCGCGGCCGCATGATCATTCCCGCCAACATCAATCATCCCGAACTCGAGCCGATGGCCATCGGCGTGGCTTCGCTGTGCAAAATCAATTCCAACATTGGCAACTCGGCAGTCACTTCGAACGTCGACGAAGAATTAAAAAAGCTGCACACCTCCGTCCACTACGGCGCTGACACCGTCATGGATCTTTCCACCGGCGGCGGCATTCACGAGATTCGCGAGGCCATTCTGCGTCACTCGCCCGTGCCTATCGGCACCGTGCCGATCTATGAGGCCATCTCACGCGTCAAGCGAGTCGAAGACCTCACCGCGAGCGTGATGCTCGAAGTCATCGAAGAGCAGGCCCAGCAAGGCGTTGACTACATGACCATCCACGCGGGCGTGCTGATTCAATATCTGCCGATGGTTTCAAAGCGCATCACAGGCATCGTGAGCCGCGGTGGCGCGATCCTCGGCCAATGGATGGCCTATCACCACAAGCAGAATTTTCTCTACGAAGCCTTCGACGATATCTGCAAGATCATGAAGAAGTACGATGTCAGCTTCTCGCTCGGAGACGGCCTGCGTCCCGGCTGCCTCGCCGACGCCAGCGACGAAGCGCAATTTGCGGAATTAAAAACGCTCGGCGAACTGACCAAAATCGCCTGGCAGCACGACGTCCAGGTCATGATCGAAGGCCCCGGCCACATTCCGCTCGACAAGATCAAAGAGCAGG
>JBAWAI010000495.1:0-16629 GCA_049589215.1 Terriglobales bacterium
CATCTCCCCTTTTCCGCTTTTGCGAATGCTCCACGTGGAGCATTTGTGCAGATCATTATGTATGTACATATGCCCTATCGTCCGTGTTATCTGTTGATTGCGGGGAAAAAGCGTCCGACCGCCAAACTTCCGAACGGGCCTCGCATGGCGTCAGGCTGACTTCTTTTGCAGTGCGGTGAATTCCAGCACTTTGCCGCACTGGTCTGGCGGAACCCACCTGGTTGCCTTTTTCTTGAAGTTCGCGGGTACGTAGAATTCGATGATTTTCGCCATAAGTCACCTCACTATTGGTAGCGACAAAGTGGTTCCGAATGGGTCGGGCAAACACGGTTCTTCAGATCAATTCATACGAATTCAGACGCGCCACACGTTTTCGAAAGACATCTTCGGAAAGTTGCCCTGCAAAAACTGCGGGGGTGGCACAACCTGGGCTTGGGTTCGGCGAATCGTTATTTTTGTGGTCCGTTGGAAAGTGGAGCACTGATATCGGAGAATGGGGACATGGAGATCAAAAGAGCTGGGTCGCAGCCTTCCGCCAAGGGGCCTTCAGAGTGGTTCACGGGCACGATGCGTATCGATCCACTGTTTCAGGCGCCCGATCCGGCGTTTGTGCAAGGGGCCAGCGTGACTTTTGAGCCGGGCTCGCGAACGGCGTGGCATACCCATCCGCTCGGCCAAACTTTGATCGTAACCGCCGGTTGCGGCCGGGCCCGGCGATGGGGAGGGCCCGTTGAGGAGATCCGCCCGGGGGATGTAATCTGGTTTGCACCCGGTGAGAAGCACTGGCATGGGGCGGCGCCGACGACGGCTATGACGCACATCGCCGTTCAGGAAAAGAAAGACGGCAAGGTGGTTGACTGGATGGAACAGGTCAGCGACGAGCAGTATCGAGGTGAGGAATAAGAGGGGTATCCGGTCAGTGTTGTTCCGCCGTGGCGAAGGGGAGGGCTCGATGAGTGGCGAGCAGATTAACCTAATTAGCGGCCGAGTGGTGAGCTGTCTGGCCGTGCTGGCTTTGCTGACCGTGATCGGCGGATATTTTTCGGCTCCGCAGACGGACGAAGGAATCGGGGCGCATATTTTTCAGTTGTCGATTGTCTTGACTGTGCCCGCGATTTTGCTTTTCTTGTTTACAGCGGACTGGAAGAGGCCGCTGCGGAGTGTGCGCTTGCTGGCGCTGCCGGGCGCGGCTCTGGTGCTGGCATTTGCGGCTTTGTTTTACCTGGAACATTACCGATAGCCGTCTAAGTGCGGAACGGCGCCGTCAGCATCGAAAGTCTTAAATGACATTTGATTTTCAGCCTACCTTGAGAGGCGCACTGGTTGAACTCAGGCCGCTGCGCGCTGAGGACGCGGACGATCTGTTCGTTGTGGCATCGGACCCTCTAATCTGGGAGCAGCATCCGGTGCGGGAGCGGTATAAGCCGGAGGTGTTCGCCGCTTTCTTTCGTGACGCGCTGGCCTCGGGCGGGGCGTTCACGGCTCTGGACCGCAAAGACGGGCAGATTATTGGATCGTCGCGATACCACTCTTACCATGCGGAGGCCAGCGAAATTGAAATTGGATTCACTTTTCTGGCGCGGTCTCACTGGGGCGGACAGTACAACGGAGAGATGAAGCGGCTGATGCTGCGGCACGCTTTTCGATTTGTGAAACGGGTGGTGTTTCTGATCGGACCGCAGAATGTGCGTTCGCAAAAGGCGATTGAGAAGTTGGGCGGCGTGCGGGACGGCTGGAGGGTCGATGCCGCCGGGCGCGACGCTTACCTGTATGAGATTCGAGACGGCGCTTTTGGCTTGTGAGGTGGCTCTGGCCGGGTGCGGCGCTCTCGATGCCGTTTCCCCGGCGGGGGCTAGCCGGCGCTTCCAGATGCACGCCTGGTTTTCTTCGGGGCTTTCGATTTCCGGGGCCGCCTCGCTCCGGGCACTTTCCCGATTCTTGGATCACCGGCAATGACCAGATCGCAGGCATGGAGCGCGGCCTCTTCGAAATCTGGCGCGTCGGCCGGGAGAACCTGCCAGCCTTTCACCTCTTTCCCCAGCACTTTGATGGATCGCATGCTGGGAAACTCGCGCCGAAGACTGTGGTGGTGCTCCACGGTCGTGGCCAGCCACACTCCGTTATCTTCCGATTGGCCGGGCTTGTCGCGCAGGATGAGGACGATCTTGTCTTGGACGTAGACGGCGAGGCAGCCGAACATGGGCCGCGTGCGGGGAAACAGCGGGGCGATTGCGTCGAGCACGAATTCGTGCGGGACGGATTTGCGGCGTTTGACGGCGAAGGGCGAACTTTCGAGCGGGAGAAGCGAATTGCGACGGGACTTTTCCATGACGCCCAAAAATGGTGCCCAGTAGCGATTTTTTCTGCGCCGGCTAGATGCCGTAGTTCAGACGTCGGAGTCCGTCTTTGTAGGCATCGCGCGCCTGAGTGGCTTTCTCGTGTGCTTCGTGCTCCGAGAAGTGCGCGTCGTCCCATTTTTCCATGGCAATCATGGAGTCGTCAGGAGTAGCGAGAGCTTCTTCGGCGCGAATTTTCTCAATCCATTGATCGACGGCCTTCCTGTAGGCGTCGCGCGCGGCGTCCAGTTCGGGGTTGCTCATGCGGAGCAGGTTAATGGCGTTCAAGAGGTCCGTCAATTCGGATGGACCAATTTCACGGAAAATTAATATGGAGGGGTGGACTGGCGCGAGGTTTCTGCGGCGCCGGAATGTCCGCCCTGGAATGTCCGGAGCCTCGGCCTGAAATAGCCGGGATCGTCGCGCTGAAATATGGCGGGCGTCCGCCGTGAAATATAAAGTGGCGTTTTTCCTGGCTGAGGTTGTAAGGTACTCGGCCAGAGACTCAATCGTGTATTTTTCGCTCCTGGGAGATGACATGAAAGTTGCAGAACGCCTGCTGGTTTTTGTTTTGCTGCTTGGTTACACGCTTGGTTGCATGAATTTTGCTGTTGCTCAGGATGCACATACGCAAAAGACCGTGGTGGTGCGCGCGGGGCGGCTTCTGGACGTGAAGAGCGGGAAGGTGCTCAGCGATCAGACGATCATTATTCACGGGGACAGGATTGCGAGCGTTGGAGCCCTCGGTGACCAGAAGCTGCCGCCCGATGCGACGGTGATCGATCTTTCGAACGCGACGGTTTTGCCGGGATTGATTGATGCACATACGCATCTGACGTTCACGACGAATTTCGGATATTCGCGGCTGGGGATTTCGATTCCGCGGGAGGCGCTGAACGGTGCGCGTAATGCTCGCGTGACGCTGGACGCTGGATTTACCACGGTGCGCAATTTGGGCGCGGACGGATATACGGATGTGGCGCTGCGCGACGCGATCAATGCGGGCGATGTGCCGGGGCCGCGGATGCTGGTGAGCGGGCCGCCGCTCAGCATTACCGGGGGGCATGGCGACAATAATCTGCTGCCGTTTGAATATCACGCTACCAGCGAGGGCGTTGCCGATGGCGTTGATGGAGTGCGCCGCATGGTCCGACAGAACATCAAGTATGGCGCGGACCTTATTAAGGTAATGGCTTCGGGCGGCGTGCTGTCGCACGGAGACAACCCGCAGGCGTCGCAATATACCGAGGAGGAGATGAGAGCCATTGTCGAGGAGGCGCACCGGCTGGGGCGGAAGGTGGCGGCGCATGCACATGGGGCGCAGGCGATTCTGTGGGCGTCCAGAGCGGGCGTAGATTCGATTGAGCATGGGTCGTACATTGACGACGCTTGCATTGCCGAGATGAAGAAGAACGGGACTTATCTGGTGCCGACACTTTATTTGATGGATTGGTTTTATGAGAACGCCGAGAAGATTGGAACCCCGCCGGAGCTGATTGCGAAGGCGCGCGAGGTGATGCCGGCGGCGCGAAAGAATGTGCAGCGGGCATTCGCGGCGGGAGTGAAGGTTGGGTTCGGGACGGACGCGGCGGTGTATCCGCATGGGCTGAATGCGCGCGAGTTTGCGGTGTATGTGAAGCTGGGGATGACGCCGCTCCAGGCGATTCAGACGGCAACGGTGAATGACGCGGATCTGCTGGGGTGGTCGGATCGCGTGGGGACAGTGGAAGCGGGAAAGTTCGCGGACTTGATTGCGGTGGATGGGGATCCGCTGGCCGATGTGACTACTTTGGAGAGAGTGAAGTTTGTTATGAAGGGTGGAGAGGTGGTTAGGAACGGGTATGCGGGAAGTGGGAAGTGAGTTAGGAGCTACAAGTCGGAAGGCAGAAGTCAGATTGAAGAAGTGAACGTTATTGCGGAGCTATAGGCGCGATTACGAGGAAAAAACTTTTTGACGCAAACTGTTGGCGCCCTCGCGACCTCTTTGCCGTCCGCTTGCGAGATTGCGCGGCTGATTCGGACTCGGGAGGTTTCTCCGGTTGAGGTGGCGCGCGAGCATCTTGAGCGCATTTCTGCGCTGAATCCTTCTTTGAATGCGTTTGTTGATTGGCAGCCGGAACTTGTGATGGAGCAGGCTCGGGCGGCTGAGGACGCGGTGATGCGCGGCTCGCCTGGGCATACTCCGGATGATGGTCCGGGCCTCGGTCTTGAGTATGGTCTGGGGCCGCTGCATGGTGTGCCGCTTTCTATTAAGTCTTCGATTGATGTGGCTGGGCACCGGTGCGAGGCTGGGTCGCGGCTGCGGGCTGGGTATGTGGCGGAGGCGGATGCTCCGCTGGTGGCGCGACTGCGGGCGGCTGGAGCCGTTATTTTGGGCGTGACTAACACGCCGGAATATTTGATGGCTTGGGAGACGGACAATCTGCTCTACGGGCGGACGAACAATCCCTGGGATTTGGAGCGGACGGCGGGCGGGTCGAGCGGCGGCGAGGCTGCGGCGATTGCGGCGGGGCTTTCGGCGGGCGGAGTGGGGAGCGATGGCGGGGGATCGATTCGCGTGCCCGCACACTTTTGCGGAATCTGCGGCCTGAAGCCGACGCCGGGGAGGATTCCTTCGACGGGACATTTTCCGAAGGCTGGTGGGCCGTTTGCGCTGCTGGGGGTGGTGGGTCCGATGGCGCGGACGGTGGAGGATTTGCGCGTTTTGTTGGAGGTGATGGCGGGGTGGGATGATGGGGATCCTTGTTCGGTGCCTGCGGCGGTGCGGGAATTAGGATCGGGCGCGATTGACTCCCCTTTAACACTTGGGTTCTTTACCGACGATGGGCGGACGCCGGTCACTCCCGAGACGCGGGCGGCGGTTGAGGGCGCGGCTGGCGCTCTCGCACAGGCGGGATTTTGCGTGGAGGCGTTTCGGCCGGAGGAGTTGGAAGAGGCGCGCGAACTCTGGTGGGAATTGTTTGGGATTGCGGGCGGGATGGTTTTGGGGCCGATGGTGCGCGGGCGGGAGGCGGAGCTGTCGCCGATTTTGCGGGAGTTTTGTTCGTGGACCCCGGCGGGGAATGCGGAGGTCGCTGCGCACTCGGGAGAGTCGCTGCTATCGACGTGGCTGCGGCGGGATGAGTTGCGGGAACGGATATTGCGGCAGATGCGGGAGCATCCGGTGCTGATTTGTCCGGTGGCGGCGATTCCGGCATTTCGGCATGGTGAGCGCGAGTGGCTGGTGGATGGCGCGAGGGTGAAGTATCTGGATGCGTGGTCTTATTGCGAGTGGTTTAATCTGCTGGGATTTCCAGCGGCGGTGGTGCCGTGCGGGCGGTCGGCGGAGGGGTTGCCGATCGGGGTGCAGATTGTGGGCCGGCCGTGGGAGGAAGAAACCGTCCTCGCGGTGGCTGCGGCAGTAGAGAAGGCAGCTTCCGGCGGTTATACTTTGCGACGACGGTGATTGGACTGAATCTCTGCTGACCCGATCCCGCTGGCCCCTGTCGATGTCAGTTTCTAAGGTTTCAGACTCGAAGCTGGTGCGCGGCTTGCTGTTGGTGCTCATTGCATCGGCGGCTTATCTCTATCCTTTCCCGCAGGCAAATCTCTTCTATCCGGCGGTGGTGGTCATTCACGCGCTCGGCGGTGTTGTGGCGTGCGTGGTGGGCGCGATCGTGCTGGCGCGGCTGTTGCGGCACGGCAACTGGATTTCGAGGGTGGGATGGGTGTTGCTGGGCGCGGGAGGTGGGCTGGGCCTCGTCCTTATTTATACGGGGACGGCGCGCGGGGAATTTCGGTGGCTGTATGCGCACATTGTTTTGTGCATGGCGGGCATTGGATGTCTGCTGGCGGAGTGGTTGGGGCGCCGCGGATGGGTGAGTTCGGTGGCGGTAGTTCGTCTGATTTTTTGCTTCGGGTTGCTAGGCGCTGTTGGCTGGGCGGCGCACTATCAGCGTGACAACCGGTGGGCGCGAAGCGCGGTGATTGAGAATCCGGCGATGCCGCCGGTGAACATGGATGCGGAAGGCGACGGTTCTTCGGGGCCATTTTTTCCAAGCTCGGCGCAGGTTTACGGCGGGCAAAAAATTCCTTCCAAGTTTTTCATGGAGTCGGATTCCTGCAAGCGCTGCCACGAGGATATTTACAACCAGTGGTTCAGCTCCGCGCACCATTTTTCTTCATTCAACAATCAGTGGTATCGCAAGTCGATCGAGTACATGCAGGACACGGTCGGCACGCGGCCTTCGAAATGGTGCGGCGGATGCCACGATCCGGCGGTGCTTTATGCGGGCAAGATGGATACGCCGATCAAGGAGTTCGTGCACTCTCCCGAGGCACAGGCGGGGCTCGGCTGCATGATGTGCCATTCGATTGCGAATGTGAAGAGCACGATGGGGCAGGCGGATTTTTATCTGGAGTACCCCAAGCTCCATGAGATGGCGGCGAGCAAGAATCCAGTGGTGCGGTACCTACATGATGCGATTACGAAGCTGAATCCGGAGCCGCACCGGCGCGTATTTTTGAAGCCGTTTATGCGCGCGCAGACGGCGGAGTTTTGTTCGTCGTGCCACAAGGTGCACCTGGACGTGCCGGTCAACCACTATCGGTGGCTGCGCGGATTCAACGAGTACGACAACTGGCAGGCGAGCGGAGTTTCGGGACAGGGTGCGCGGTCGTTTTATTATCCGCCGAAGCCGCAGCAGTGCGCGGATTGCCACATGCCGCTGGAACGGTCGAACGACATGGGGAATGTGGACGGCAAGGTGCACTCGCACCGTTTTCCAGGGGCGAATACCGCGGTGCCGATGGCGAATGAAGATGCAGTGCAATTGAAGAGGACGGAAGATTTTTTGACGAGCGGGGCGCTGAGCGTGGATATTTTTGCGCTCTCGGCGGCGGGGGAGAGCACGAAACCGGAAGCGCAGTTGAAGGCGGCGGGCCAGCATGAACTGGCGACGACATTTGCGGTGGGCGAGGAGGCAGAGACGGCGGCTGCGCCCGCGGACAATGGCGAAAGTGCGCCGGTAACTGCGCCGCTGGATCGCGTACATGCGGCGGTGCGGCGGGGGGATTCGGTTCGTATTGACGTTGTGGTGCGTACAAAGCGCGTCGGGCATTTTTTTCCGGGCGGGACGGTGGATGCCTATGACACGTGGCTGGAGCTGAAAGGCGTGGACGATCGCGGGCAGACCGTCTTCTGGAGCGGCATGGTGGAGGATGGCGGCAAAGGCCCGGTGGAAAAAGGCGCGCACTTTTACCGGTCGCTACAGGTCGACGGGCACGGCAATGCGATCAACAAGCGCAATGCGTGGGCGACACGGTCGGTTGTGTATGTGCGGTTGATTCCGCCGGGGGCGGCGGATACGGTGCACTTTCGGATGAAGGTTCCGGCGAAAACGGGAAATAAGATTACGCTGACGGCGCGCCTTTGCTACCGCAAATTTTCGTGGGAGGAGACGCAGTTTGCCTTTGCGGGTCGGCCTGAACCAATGCTGCGAGATTCGCCGGCAGGTCCGAATCCGGTAACGCCGAATTACGATGACCGGAAATTTCTTTTTGACGCTTCGCTGAAGGGAGTGTCGGCGAAGTCAGAGAAGATTCCTGATCTGCCGATCGTGGCGATCGCCGAAAATACAGTTGCGATTGACGTGTTGGATGCGCGAGCGGCGGCACCCAAGCCAGCGACGCAACTGGTGAAGGAAGATTGGCAGCGGTGGAACGACTATGGAATCGGACTGCTGTTGCAGGGAGACTTGAAGGCGGCGCAGGCTGCGTTTGAGAAAGTTACCGAGATCGACGCGGGGAATCCGGACGGGTGGGTGAACATTGGACGCGCGGCGTTGCAAGAGGGCGATCTGACGCGGGCGCGCGCGGTGCTTGAAAAGGCGCTGGCCATTAATGCGCAGCTGGCTCGTGCGAACTTCTTTTATGCGTCGCTGCTGAAAACTGCCGGGGATTATGACGGGGCGATCGCACATTTGCAGATTGTGCTGGCGCAGTATCCGCGGGACCGGGTGGCGCTGAATAATTTGGGACGAATTTATTTTTTGCAAAGGAAGTATGTGGAGGCGGTGAAGGTTTTGCGACAGGTGCTGGTGGTTGATCCGGAAGATTTGCAGGCGCACTACAATCTGATGCTTTGTTATAACGGGCTGGGCGACGAGAAGATGGCGAAAGAACACGAGGCGCGGTATCTGCGGTTCAAGGCAGATGAGTCGGCGCAGACGATTACCGGGCCTTACCGGCTTGCGCATCCGGAAGACAATAACGAGCGGCAGAATATTCATGAGCATGTCTCGGTGCCGCTGGCGAGGCTGGGGAAATGAGCGCCGCAAAAAGTGCGTTCACCACGAAGACACAGAGGCACAGAGAAAATCATCTTCTCCGTTTTTTCCTCTGTGTCGCGGCGTCTGCGTGGCTTGTCGCTTTTGCGCCGGTCTCCACTTGCACCGCGCAGAACGTTGCCTTTCGCGAGATTACAGCGCAGGCTGGAATTCACTTCACGCATAACAATGGGGCGTTCGGGAAGAAATGGCTGCCGGAGACTATGGGGCCGGGCTGCGCATTCATCGACTATGACAATGATGGGTGGCCCGACATTCTGCTGGTGAATGGAACGGACTGGCCGGGGCATGCGACGGCATTGGGGAAGAACGGCGGGAGCGCTCTGAAGCTCTATCACAACAATCACGATGGTACTTTTACCGATGTGACGCGCAAGGCCGGGCTGACGGCCTCGTTTTTCGGGATGGGCGTGGCGGTGGGCGATTACGACAACGACGGGTTCGACGACATCTTTGTTAGTGCGGTTGGACAGAGCCGACTTTTTCACAATAACGGGAATGGAACTTTCACGGATGTGGCGCGGGCGGCGGGGCTTTGGGGTCCGAATGAGTTTTCGACGAGCGCGGCCTGGGTGGATTACGACCGCGACGGGAAGCTTGATCTGGTGGTGGCGAATTATGTGCAGTGGTCGGAGGCGGGCGATCTTTATTGCACGCTGGATGGGGTGCACAAATCTTATTGCACTCCGGAATCGTATAAGGGAACTTCGGTGCGGCTCTGGCACAACCTGGGCGGCGGAAAGTTTGAAGATGCGACTGCGAAGGCGGGGCTTTATGACGCGAGTTCGAAGAGCCTGGGGATTGCGGTGCTGGATGCGAACGGGGATGGATGGCCGGATTTGCTGATTGCGAACGACACGCAGCCGAATAAACTTTATATCAATAAAAAAAACGGCACGTTTGAGGAACGCGGAGTGCTGGCTGGGGTGGCGTTCAGCGAAGATGGCGTGGCGCGAGCGGGCATGGGCGTGGATGCTTCCGATTATGACCGGTCGGGCAATGCCAGCGTGATCATTACGAATTTTGCGAATCAGATGCTCTCGCTGTATCACAACGAGGGCAACGGACTTTTTGTAGATGAGGCGCCGCGGTCGGAGATTGGGCGCGATACTTTGCTCACGCTCGGATTTGGGTGCTTCTTTTTTGATTACGACAATGATGGGTGGCCGGATATTTTTGTGGCGGACGGGCACATCGAGAAAGACGTGGAGCGGGTGCAGAAGCGGGTGAGCTATGCGGAGGCTCCGCATTTATTCCGAAATTTGGGCGGGGGGAAGTTTGAGGAAGTGACGGCGAAGATGGGGTCGGGATTCGCCGCTCCGAAGGTGGCGCGGGGCGCGGCTTATGCCGACATGAATAATGACGGCGCGCTGGATGTGCTGGTGACGACGAATGGCGGCGCGGCGCATTTGTATCGCAGCGAAGGCGGGACGAATTCGAGTTTGCGCGTGAAGCTGGAGGGGACGAAATCGAATCGGGACGGGATCGGGGCAGTGGTGCGGGTTACGGCGGGCAGCGAGAAACAGTGGCAGATGATGCGGTCGGGATCGAGTTATTTGTCGGCCAGCGAACTCGTGCTGACGTTTGGACTGGGCGTGCGGGCGAAGGCGGATTCGGTGGAGGTGCAGTGGCCTAGCGGGGCGGTGGAGAAGATAGCGGATGTGGCGGCGGGGGAGACGGTGATGATTCGGGAAGGGAATGGCGTGGTGGCTGCGCGGAAATATGGGACTAAGTAACGGCTGCTTCTATTGGCCAAAGCGTCCGCGCAATTGAGTGCCGTTACCTCAGCGGCTGAAGCCCGGACCAATCACTGCTTTTATCGCAGCGGTGAACCGCTGCGCCACCCAAACCCAGCATCGGCTACCCTCTAACTAACCTGGGATCGTTATAATTCTTCCAGTCCTCCCACCTAGCGATGAAACAAACTCCGACGTTCGTCGTCTTTTTCGCGGTTGTTCCTATTTTTATCCTTGCACTGCTGGGCGCTGATTCTCCCTCCAATCCTGCTGAAGCTGCGCGCCTTAATAATCTGGGCGTCGCCTACATGAACCAGCAGCTGTTTGAAAAGGCACTGAAAGGGTTTGGGGATGCGGCTGCGGCTGATCCGGCGTTGAAGATGGCGGAGTTGAATCGAGGCGTGGCTCTGCTGAATTCGCAGCGGCTGGATGAGGCTCGTCCAGTGCTGGAGAAGGCTGTGAAGGATGCGCCGGGCGATGCGCATGCGTGGTTCAACCTTGCGCTTTGCTACCGGAATGCGAACGATGAGGGGGCCGCGCTGGAGGCTTTCGGGCGGGTTACGGAGATCGACGCTAGCGATGCGGATAGCTGGTATTTTGTGGGGGCGACTTATGCGCAGTTGAAGAACTTTCCGGAGGCGATTGCGGCATTTGAGCGGGCGCTGAAGATCGATCCGCTGCATGCTTCGGCGCAGTTTGGGATGGCGCGGGCTTATCAGCAATCGGGGCAGGCGGATCCGGCGCATGCGGCGATGAATAGGTTTCAGTATGTGACTGAGAGCAAGCTGGGCAGGCCGATCAGCCTGGCTTATGGGGAGCAGGGTAAATATTCGCTGGCTGAGGATTCTCCGCTGGCGGTGCAGAAGGTGCCGGCGGGGATTGCGGTGCGGTTTGTGGATGTGACGGCGGAGGCGGGGCTGACTTCGTCCGCGAAATCATCCACCGCTGAGGACGATGGTAATGAGCTTGGACACGGCGCTTGCTTTCTGGACTATGACAACGACGGAAAGATTGACATTTTTATACCTGAGGGGAGTGGCGTCAAGGGAGGCATGACGCTATACCACAACATCGGTGGCAGGTTTGAGGATGCAACAACCAAGGCGCACCTCGATCCGAATACACCTGCGATCGCCTGTACTGCCGGAGACTACGACAATGACGGATTCCCTGATTTGGCGATCACTTCGACCACGGGCGTAGTGCTCTTGCACAATGAACGGAACGGTGAGTTTAAGGACGTTTCCGCAGCAGCCGGCCTGACCAGAGGAGGTTTCGGCTTTGGACTACTGTTTGTGGACTACGACCATGATGGCGATCTCGATCTGCTTCGAACTGGCCTAACAACCCTATGGCGCAACAACGGCAACGGCACGTTTACTCCTGTGACAGAAGAGAAAGGTCTGTCGCAGATGTGTAGCGAGAGCGCGCTTGGATCAGATGTGGATAACGACCGAGCCGTGGACTTGGTTGTAACGTGTCCGGCTGCCACTCCTGTCGTCCTCCATAATCCGCGAGAGGGAAAGTTCATAGGGACGGCATTAGCTTCGAATGGACCTCGATATGTTCATGGAATTGCGGGACTAGACTTCGATCACGACGGGTGGATGGACTTCGCTTTTACACATAAGGAGCACCCGGGGCTCACTCTTTGGCGCAACGATCACGGCAAGAGTTTCGAGCAGGTTTCTCTTCCCGCGACGAATTGGATTCGCGCTTACGGCGTTGTGGCTTTTGATTATGATAACGATGGCTGGGTCGATCTTGCGGCGGTTGGCGAAACGAAAGATGGGCGCGGGGAGGTTCGGCTGTTTCGTAATCTTGGGCCGGGTGGGTGGAAGGATGTTACGGCTGACGTCGGCCTCGACAAGATTCAGCTTAAGAATCCGCGGGCGATTATTGCTGGCGATTACGACAATGATGGCGCGGTTGATCTGCTGATCACGCAGAATCATGGGTCGGCGGTTTTGCTGCGCAATGTTGGCGGGAATAAGAATAATTCTTTGCGGCTGGCGCTTAAGGGATTGAACGATAACAAGTCGGCGATTGGGACTAAGGTGGAGGTTTTTTCGGATGGCATCCGGCAGAAGTTTGAGGTGTATGGGTCGTCGGGATATTTGGGGCAGAATTCTCCTTATTTGACGATTGGGCTGGGACAGGCGAAGAAGGCGGATGTGGTGCGGTTGCTGTGGCCGACGGGCGTTTTGCAGGATGAGATCGATGTGCCGGGCGGCAGTTTGCAGACTATTACGGAGATCGATCGGCGGGGGTCTTCTTGTCCTACTTTGTTTGCGTGGGACGGCGAGCGGTATGCGCTGGTTGGGGACATGCTCGGGGCGGGCGTCGTGGGGCATTGGGTCGGGGCGCATGACGGCAAAGTCGAACGCAATATTCCTCGGCCTACCGAGGCGATCAAGGTCGATCGCTCGGCGTTGCGCTTGCGCGATGGCAAACTTAGTTTTCGATTTATGGAGCCGCTGGAGGAGTCAGTTTATCTGGATTCGGTGCAGTTGCTGGCGGTGGATCATCCGGCGGAGTATGAGGTTTATCCGAATGAGTATTTTGCTTCGAATCCGCCTTATCCGCCGTTCAAGGTCGTGTTCAGCAATAAGAAGGATGCGCGTCCTCCATCGGGGGCCTGGGATGAGCATGGACATGATGTGCTGCCTGCGCTTTTGGCGCATAAATATTTTGGCGATTTCAAGGTGCTGCCGTTTTTGGGATTCGCCGAGCCGCACTCGCTGGAGCTGGATTTGGGCGAGGGTTATCGCGGCGGGCCGCTCTGGCTGCTGATGCATGGCGAGGTTGAGTATTTTTCCGCGAACAGCATGTATGCGGCGGACCAGGCTGGGTTGCGGCCGGTTGCTCCGTATGTGGAGGCGCTGAACGGCCAGGGGCGCTGGGTGCGCGTGGTAGATGATCTTGGATTTCCGGCAGGCGGGGCTCGCACGATGACTGCTGACCTCACCGGGAAGTTGCCTTTGGGGACTCGGCGGATTCGGCTGACTACTAATCTGCAGATTTATTGGGATGACATTCTGGTCAGCCGGACTGCGCAGGGCCGCGCGGAATGGTTGGATTCTTCTTCCACCACATTTTCATCTCCGCACGGGCGGGGCGCCCGTGCCTCCATTTCCTCGGGGGCTCGTGCTTCCATTTCTTCTGTGCCTTTGGTACGGGCCTGGCTTTCGTTTCATGGGTTCCCGCTCAAGATTGAAGACTCGCCGCCGGGAAATGTTCGATACATCTATGAGAAGGCTAGCGCTACTGGCCCTTACACGCGGCCCTCGGGGGCTTACACGCGTTATGGCGACGTGCTGCCGCTGCTTTCTACCATCGACGACAAGTTGGTGGTGTTTGGGTCGGGGGACGAGGTGGCTTTGGATTTCGATCCGGCTCGGTTGCCAGCGCTGCCGAGTGGATGGGTGCGCGACTACTTTTTTGTCGCGAATGGGTATGAGAAAGATATGGACTTTTATGCGTATCGCGGGGACTCGATCGTTCCGCTGCCGTTTCGCGATATGCGGGGTTATCCGTATCCGGGGCAGAATTTTCCGGATGATGCGGAGCATCTGGATTATCTGCTGGAATACAACACTCGCTTCATGTCGGGGAATGAGGCGGCGGGGTATTCGTTCCGGTATCCTTAGGGCAGTTGCCGGTTCTCAGTTCTCGGTTCAACCCATCGCGCTGTGAGACGGTTTTGGGATGGTGCTCTCCGTCGGGAGCTGGGGCGCCCGTTTCCATCCTCTCGTTTATAATCAATGATTCGGCTTCCAGCGCAGAATACGCTTGCAAATCGGCTTGTAATCTGGCGGAAACAGTCTGACGGAGCAATCTACATATGATTCGAACTCTTCAAAATGCGGGCCCCACCCTGAAGATCGTACTGGGTGCGTTGCTGGTTATTATTTGCGCGTCGATGGCGATTACGCTCATTCCGGGATTCGGCAGCAGCCTCGGCTTCAGCGGGGCCGCGCCGGGCGTGCTGGCGACGGTGGGCGACGAAAAGGTGACCTTGGCGGAGGTGCAGCAGCAGGCGCGGCAGATGGTGCAGAGGCAGAATCCGCGGGGCGGGCCGCAATCCGCGGCGCTTTTGGGTTTCTTCTCGCGCCAGGCGGCGGAGCGCCTGATCAACGAGAAGGTGATGGTGGCGGAGGCCCACCGACTGGGCTTGCGCACCAACGACAACGAACTACGCGACGAGCTGCAGAATGGTCCGCTGGGCTCGACTTTTTTCCCCGATGGAAAGTTTATCGGACAGGAAGAATACGCCAACCTTCTTCAGCAACATGACCTCACGATCGACCAGTTTGAGGCGGAAGAGAGGGATGAGATCCTGGTGCGCAAGCTTCAGGCGCTGGTGGGGGCGAGCGCGTTTGTGTCGGATACGGAGGTGCACGATGAGTTCGAGCGTCGCAATACGAAGATCAAATTTGAATATGCGGTGATCACACAGGGCGACATTTTAAAGGGGCTGCACCCGAGCGAGGAAGAGTTAAAGGCGTTTTACGACCACAACAAAGCGGCCTACGCAAATTCGATTCCGGAGAAGCGGCAGATCAAGTACGCGGTGATTGACTCGAGCAAGATCGCGGCCGCAGAGACCGTGCCCCCGGAGGAGTTGCAGGGGTATTACGATCAGCATCGCGATGACTACCGCGCGCCGGAACAGGTCAAGGTCCGGCACATTCTAATCAAGACTCCGCTGCCGGCGGCCGGCCAGCAAGAGGACGCAAAGGCATTGGCTGATGCGCGCGCCAAAGCGGAAGACGTGCTGAAGCAGGTGAAGGCGGGTGGCGACTTCGCAAAGCTGGCGGAAAAGTATTCGGATGATCCCGGATCGGCGAAAGAGGGTGGCGAACTGGGCTGGATTGGCCGAGGCCGCACGGTGCCGGAGTTCGAGAAAGTCGCATTCGCACTGCCGAAGGGGCAAACGAGCGACCTAGTCAAGTCGAGCTACGGTTTCCACATCATTCAAGTTGAGGACAAGCAGGAAGCTCACTTGAAGTCGCTGGCCGAAGTGAAAAACGAGATCACCGAAAAAGTAAAGCAGCAGAAAACCGAGCGCGCCACCGAGGCGGCGGCGAATGGCTTGCTGAGCGCGGCGCGCACCGACGGCTTCGATAAGGCGGCTGCCGCCAAGGGAGATTCCGTGGTGACGACTGACTTTGTCAGCCACAACGACAGCCTCCCGGGACTCGGGCCGAGCCCGCAGCTGATGGATGCGGTTTTCAACGAGCCTGACAAGGCTCCGGCGGATGTGGTGCAGGTTCCGCAGGGCTATGTTGTTTTTCAGGTGCTTGGGATCAAGCCTCCGGCGACGCCGACGCTGGATGAGATTCATGCGCGGGTGGAGAATGAATTCAAGAACCAGCGCGCGGGTATTTTGCTGCAGCAGAAAACGCGCGAGCTGGCGGATCGAGCGAAGGCCGACAATGATCTGAAAAAAGCAGCCAAGGATCTTGGTGCGAATTTCATGACCAGCGACTTTGTGGGGCCGGACGGACAGGTTCCGAATATCGGGTCGCTGGCGGGTCCGGCGAGCGCGATTTTCTCACTGAAGCAGGGCGAGACGAGTGGACCGATTGTAGCCGGCGCCGACGGGATCGTGGCACAACTGCTTGAGAAGCAGCCGCCGACGGAGCAGGATTTTGCCGCCAAGAGAGACGAAGTGCGGCAGGGACTGCTGGAGGCCAAGCAAAATGAAATTTTCGAGCTTTTCATTTCGAACCTGCGCAAGAGCATGGAGAAATCGAACCAGCTAAAGGTCAATCAGGACGAGATGAAGAACCTGACGCGGCAGGAGAGTTCGGAGGAAGGCTCGGAGTAGCGGCCGGACGCTGGGCTGCTGGTTTGTCCTTGCACGCGAGGGCGGAGCGCCTTTGCCTTCGTGATGTGTCTCACCTTGAACTGAGAACTGTTCTACATGCCTTTCGCGCGCGCCAGCGGAATTCTTCTCCATCCCACCTCGCTTCCGGCGCGGGGAGGGATCGGCGATTTTGGCCCGGCGGCGTATGCATTCGCCGATTTTCTGGCGTCGGCGAAACAAAGTGTGTGGCAGGTGCTGCCGCTTGGTCCGCTCGGGTTCGGAAATTCGCCCTACTCCTCGA
Organism: Terriglobales bacterium; assembly: GCA_049589215.1. Classification (GTDB taxonomy): domain Bacteria; phylum Acidobacteriota; class Terriglobia; order Terriglobales; family Acidobacteriaceae; genus Acidiflorens. Next base: position 16,512 of record JBAWAI010000495.1, read on the forward strand.
CCTCCGCTTTCGCCGGGAACCCGCTGCTAATCAGCCTGGAGCGGCTTGCGGATCGAGGCTGGATTGAGCGCGAACAAATCAAGGCGCTGCCGGCGGGAGCTGAAGCGGTTGATTACTC
>JBAWAI010000496.1:0-1959 GCA_049589215.1 Terriglobales bacterium
GACCTGAGCGGCGGTATGCCGTTGCTTGGGCGGGGCGTTCTCATCGTCGATCAGGAACTGGTCAATGACCGATTGGACCGGACCCAAAAGTGGAGCGAATCGATTCCTGGCTGAGGGAATCGGATTCGGCTCGGATTGCTTGAGGATCTTGCGAATCGTGTTTCGCGAATGCTGGAAATCGCCGGCGATCTGGCGGATGGACTTACCATCGCGCCGCGCCCTCCGAATGGCACCGTAGTCGTCCACCGTAAGCACGTCCTTGTCCCTCCGTGGGTGAATCATTCCATGTAGGAACATTCACCATACCGGAGGTGGCTACGGTGGGTCAGTTTTACGCGCCCATTTTGCCCCCAAGTGGGTCAGTTTTACGGTTCATCCGGCGGACGCGCGCGCCAAGCTTGAAAGAAGTGGACACGCTGATTCCAATTGAAGTTGCGTAAAAACTCTTCAAACCGGGAGGTCAGCATGTCCACCAGTCTGTTGTATCACGCGTTCGGCATCCGGGGCTATAAGTACTCGCGCACTCAGTACGACAATCGCAAAGTGATCTTCACTATTTTCCAGGAGCCCGAAACGTACCGTTGTTCTTCCTGTGGTTCGCGCCACGTCATCTCTCGAGGCCAAGCGGTTCGCCGCTTCCTCTCGCTACCAATCGGGAATCGGGGGACGAGTGTGGTTTTGCCCATCCCACGCTTGGAATGTCAGGCGTGTGGGCTGGTGCGTCAGGTCGATGTCGCGTTCGCCGAACCGAGACGGAGCTACACGAAGTCTTTCGAGAGATATGCGCTGGAGATGTCACGGAGCATGACCATCCTCGACGTGGCCCGCCACTTGAACGTCGGCTGGGACCTGATCAAGGACATCCAAAAACGCGACCTGTCGCAGCGCTATGCCAAGCCCAAGCTCAAACACGTGAGACACATCGCGATCGATGAGATCGCCGTTGCCAAGGGGCATCGTTATCTGACGCTCGTCATGGACTTGGAGAGCGGAGCCGTGGTTTTCGTCGGCGACGGCAAGGGGGCCGACGCACTGAAGCCGTTCTGGAAGCGGCTGCGGCCCAGCGGGGCCAAGATCGAAGCGGTGGCCATGGACATGTCGGTGGCGTACCGCGGGGCGGTCTCGACCCATCTGCCCAAGGCGAAGATTGTCTTCGACCACTTCCATGTCATTAAGCTCTTCAACGACAAGCTCTCCGAGCTGCGTCGTGAGTTGTACCGCGAGGCTACCGACATGATGCAAAAGAAAGTGCTCAAGGGAACGCGATGGTTGTTGCTGATGAATCCCGAAAACCTCGACGAAGAGCAGGATGAGAAGCGGCGGCTAAAGGAGGCGTTGAAGTTGAACGAGCCGCTGGCGACGGCCTATTACCTGAAGGACGACCTGCGGCGATTCTGGGACCAACCGGGAAAACGATTCGCGACCACTTTCCTGGACGGGTGGATTCGTCGAGCGGAGACCTCCGGAATCAGGGTGCTACAGCAGATGGCCAAGACGTTGGCGGCACACCGATCGGGGCTGCTGGCTTACTACGACGTGATGATTTCGAGTGGTCCTATGGAGGGGACGAACAACAAGATCAAGACAATGAAGCGCCAAGCGTACGGATTTAGGGACATGGAGTTCTTCAAACTGAAGATACTTGCAATCCATGAGGCGAAGTTTGCCCTTGTTGGTTGATTTGCCAGCTCATTGATGCACAACAACTTGCGTCGGAGAAGAATTTGCGAATGGTAGTTCCGGATGAACCATCTTTAATCCAAGATTTTGTCGATGGGCAGGCCTATCCGTGCTTCGACGGGACGGAAAACGCCGCCTACCACCTATTTCTCAGATGAGTAGTGTAAAGTATTCTGTACTGGGACCCTAAAAGGTCACAACCCGCCGCACTGATTTTTCTTAATTTCCAGTCGCCCGCTCGCGAATTTTTCGACTATATGCAATAGCGGTATTCTCACG
>JBAWAI010000497.1:0-2675 GCA_049589215.1 Terriglobales bacterium
GTTGGAGTCAAGTTGGTATGGCTGGGAGATGATCGCTGTGAAACGAGCAGTCGGGTTCTCTCCAACACGTGCTGCTCCGCGATCCGAGTGTTAGTCTGCGCATTCTCCTGGCAGCTGTTTCAGCGCCCCGATCATCTGCGCTTCCGTGTGCCTGCTCTTCGACATACGCTCTTCCCCTTTCTTTCGCACAAATCATACTCAGCTTTGTGCCGAAACAGGGGATCAGGTCACTCCCGAGCGCATATTAACTCCTGAAAGAGTTGGCGTTCTTCAACCTGCTGTCTGAGGTTGACTAGCTTGCGTTATAAGCCCCGCGCGCAGAGTCGTGTGTGGCCCCGGGAAGGGTTAAGTCGGCTATAATTCGCATGCGCATGGCCGTTGCGCCGCTGATCGGTCGTGGAATCGTCTAGCATTTAGCCGGAGCATTCGTGGGGCAGGATAGTTTTATTCCGGTTGCAACCAACGCCCGATCGCGAAGCGACCTCGTCGAGCGTGGGTTCAGTCGTCAACCGCTCAGGGTTGATGTAGACATAGCGCGCTCGCTGGAAGAGCTGTCCCACGCGTCCTGGTCTATGCCAAGGGATAAATACTACGAAGAGGGCGATAGGTATCGTTGTTTAAATCGTGTCAGGGCCGAGATTGTTGAGGGTGGTGTAAAGGTTTGGTTGAGCGAAGAGAGCACGCCCTATGTGCAGCTGAAAAAATACAACACGACGATTGGCGGCCAGCCACGAGAGTACGCTCCGCTGCTGCCCGCAATTGCCGGTTCCATAGGTGTTCGCAAGATGATTGCTTACCACCTTTCTTATCTGCCACTGTCGACGGTGGGGACGAAGTATCTTGTGAACGTTCATCTAATAAGGTTTACAGCCGCGCCTGGCCGGCCGTGCGACACGAGTCCACCGGGCTTACACAAAGACGGGGAAAAGTACATTGCCACCCATCTGGTAGGCCGCTGCGGCGCTCAAGGCGGCGAAGTCGTCATCACCGACAATGACAAGCGGGAAATGGATCGCTTCACCATGTGCGAATCGGGTGAGTGTTACGTCTTCGATGATGATCGCATCTGGCATATGTTAACGCCGGTCGCGGTAGCAGAAGGGAATCAGTTCGCCTACCGTGACACGCTGGCCTTCGATATGCTGCCTGAGGGCTGGGAGCCAGTGAAGTGAACGGAGGGCGTACCTACTTCATTGTGGCCTGAGCGGCTTATGAGACCAGTGTCCTGGTCTAGAAGAACATGGTTTTAAACTGCTCGTGCCGGCGGCGAGCCTGGTCCATAAGGCTCTGGAATTCCGGCGTACCATGGACATCCTGCAGCAGGGGATCGTTCACGAAGTAAGGGTAGGGGAAAAACCCGCCTGCGATGCTCGCTTTCAGCATGCGCAGACATGAAGCCTTGTCCCCCAGCGCCGCATAGGCCTGCGCGACTTTGTACATTCCCTCTGCATCGGTCACGCCGCGCTCCGATATTTTGGCTTCCGTTCGTTTGAGAAGTTCTAGCCCACGAGCATTGTCATGCTGAATCGAATGGCTGAAAGCTTCTCCGATCATCGCCTGAAGAGAAGAAGAGTCTCTTTCATAGGCGCGATCAAAATTCGATGTTGCCTGGCTGGAATTCCTTAAATAGTATTCAGCAAATCCGCGATAGAAGAGGATATAGACGGAGTCATTTTCCGGCAGGCTCTGCAAGAACTCTTTGTATTCGCCAAGGTACAAATAGCTGTTGATGGCTGAGCTATTGATTTTGACTTGGGGATTGATTTCACGAGCCTTCTTGCATTCCGCGAGCGACTCCTGCAACATCCCTCCAAACCGGTAAGCATAACCGAGTTCCCAATGCGCCTCGGCGTTATTGGGATTGTCCCGAAGAACAGATCGCACGAGCGGTACAGCTTGTTCGACTCGGCCGGTGTCAGTAAATAAATTCGCCATGTAGATTCGCGGCTCAGCCAGCGCGGGACTTAGCGCGATCGCCTTCTCATAAGCGGCCTGCGCCTTGTTATAGTCCTCTCTTCCTCCGAACTGCAGTGATGCGTTGGTTGTATACGCGCGCCCCAAGTGTGCCCAGGCTGGGGCATAGTTCGGGTCGATCTCCGTCGACTTTTCCAGCATCCCAATCGCCGATGAGAATTGACTCAGCGAGTAAAGATCGACCCCCCGCAGGTAGTATTCATAGGCAAGAGCGCTGATCGGCTTTTCCGGCTTCAGGTTGGCCGCTTCCGCCGGTGAGAGCCGAACTTCCAGCCCTTTGAGAATTTGCTGGGCAACACTATCCTGCACGGTCAACAATTTGTCGTATTTCACATCGATGACGTCGCGCCATAGAATCTTGTTCCCGTTGACATCGATCAATTGGGTCGTGATTCGCAGGTCATCTCCGTCCTTAATGAAGCTGCCTGTGAGCAATGTATCGACATTCAATTCCGCCGCGGCCTTTTGCGGATCGACACTCTGATCGCGATACTTGGCCACCGAAGACGATGGGCGGATCGCAAGGGAATTGACGTATCCGAGTTTCGTGATGATTTCGTCCGCGAGGGAGAAACCAAGAAAATCGATGGCTGCGTCCTGCTTTAAATTTTGAAAAGGCAGAACGGCCAAGCTGCGGACTCGCGCCGCGGCTGGAGGCGTCGGCGGCTTCCGTTCGTGGAGATACCCAATCAGTCCGATGG
>JBAWAI010000498.1:0-6493 GCA_049589215.1 Terriglobales bacterium
ATACAAGAATGAGTCTGAAAACGCCCGCCGCAAGCGGATCGAAAAAGAAGAGAAAGAACAACAGGACGATCGCAAGTTCGTGCTCGAAATCGCGGACGCGTTCAACTTCCGGTTAATCGGCGCCGAACTGCTGGACGGGCGTGACACATGGGTGCTGGAAGGCGAGCCGCGGCCGGGCTACGAACCAAAAGACCGCGATGCCCGGATACTTAGCAAGTTCAAAGGGCGCGTCTGGATCGACAAACAGGAAGCGCAGTGGGCGAAGCTCGATATCACCGCGATCGATACCATCTCGGTCGGATGGTTTCTGGCGCGCATTCATAAAGGGTCACATATTGTCGCCGAGCAGACGAAGATCAACGATGAAGTCTGGCTGCCGAAGCATCTCGCGGTGCAGGTCGACGCCCGGCTCGCTCTCGTGAAAAGCGTGAACGAGAACATTGATGAAACCTTCCGCGACTACAAGAAGTTCCGCGCAGATTCAAAGATCACGGTGATGGGTGAAGACAAGCCGGAGAAATGAACAACCGAGTTTGTGAATTGCAGATCGCGAAATCGGGCAACGGTGCTTCGAGCCGGAACTCGCTCTACAACAGCACCATCACAAATGTCTTTAGATATCTTCGTCTTCAAGAGCATTTTGCCGATCGCGGGACTCAATTTGAGCCCAGCATTTCAGGCACTTGCGCGGCCGTGCAAGCACCTCCGTACCGTCTCTAGTACCTTAGTTACGCAGAGCACGGTACTGGGGGCGCGAATCGCATAACCACCACACCATAGTGTAGCAAGATACCGCACAACCACTACATATAGATTATTACGACAACCCCTGTTTTCTCCATTTCCAGAAAAACCCCATAAAACCCAGCAAAACCGGGAGATTTGCCTGGAGAGGCCCCTCGTTCCGGTTGAGATATGCTCAGGACACCAAAACTCACTCGGAACGCACTTGTATCGAGGACTTGAATTGGCTGCTTCCTCGATGTGAGCAAAGAGAAGTCGAGCAGAAACGTTGCGGGAGCTGAATCTGTGAGGACTAGAGAGTTATGACAGAGTCGCGAGAAGTGATGAACATTCGCCAGGCCTCGCAGTATCTCGGAGTAAGTCCGGACACTCTGTACAAGTACGTGAACGAGCAAAAAATTCCGGCCTTCAAATTGGGCAATCGCTGGCGTTTTAAAAAGTCGAAGTTGGATCAATGGATGGAAGAGCAGTCGATGGAAACCGAAGCGTTGCCGAAGAAAAAGATCAAGGCGGCGGTGAAAGCAGCCGGACAGCAGTAATCGGCCGGGTAAAGAGCACTGCAGGAAATGTGCCGGCTCAGCCGGCGCCGGAGAAGGCAAACAATGTTTGGAATGGGAACGAAGACGATCGTGGGCCTGGATGTGGGTTCTTCGAGCATTAAGGCAGTGGAGCTCAGGAAGACCCGTACCGGTATCGAAGTGGCACACCTTGGGCTGGAGCCGATCGCGCCCGACCTGGTGGTCGATTCCATGATTGTGGACTCGGGCCAGGTTTCGAGTTCCATCGCCAAGCTGTTCACCGAAACACAGATCAAGTCGAAGTCGGTGGCGACCGCAGTCAGCGGCCACTCCGTGATCGTGAAGAAAATCTCGCTGCCCTCGATGAGCGACCAGGAACTGGCCGAGACGATCGAGAAGGAAGCGGCGCAGCATATTCCGTTTGATCTCGCCGACGTGAACCTCGACTACCAGATTTTGAGCGACGACGCGACCAGCCCGCAGATGGACGTTCTCCTGGTGGCGGTGAAGAAAGACAAGATTCTGAACTACACCAACGTACTCTCGATGGCGGGCAAGACTCCCGCTATTGTGGATATCGATGCCCTGGCTTTGCAGAACTGCTATGAGTACAACTACGAGCCCGCGCCCACGCAGGTGGTGGCGTTGCTCAACCTGGGCGCGAGCGTAATGAACATCAACATCGTCAAGGGCACGACGCCGCTGTTCCCGCGCGACGTTTCGGTGGGCGGACATCAGTACACCGATTCGCTACAGAAGGAACTCGACCTCAGCTTCGACGATGCCGAGCAGCTCAAACTGGGCAAGAAGCCCGGCACTACGCACGATGACGCGAAGACGCCGATCCTCCAGCAGGTGACGGAGATCATCGTTCTCGAGATCCAGAAGACTTTCGATTTCTTCCGCGCCAGCGCGGCGGGCGAGCACATCGAGAAGATCTACCTGGCCGGTGGTTCGGCCAAGGTTCCGGGCCTGGTGGAAGCGCTGCGCCAGGAATTTTCGATGCCGGTCGAGTTGTTCAATCCGTTTCAGAAAGTGCAGGCTCCGGTCGAGGGTGCCGGTGCCGAACTGGTCGAACAGAACGCCGGCCAGCTGGCGGTCGCGGTGGGCTTGGCCCTGAGGAGCTTTGAAAAATTATGATTCGCATTAACCTGCTGGGGAACCCGAAACCGAAGGGCAAGAAAGGTCCTGCGATCTCCATGCCGACCATGGACTTCAACGTCGGCGGACCGATGTTGCAGGTGGCGGCAGTGCTGGTCGTGGCCGGCCTGCTCAATGCCGGGTACTGGTACCGGCTGGACCGCGAGAAGAAGCAGATCGCAACCTCCATGCAGAAGGCGGAGCTGAAGAATCGCGAACTTGCGGACATCAAAACACGCTACCTGGAACGCCAGCGGCAGGCCGATGCCTACAAGCGGCGCGTCGATGTCATCGACCAGTTGCGCCAGGACCAGACCGGACCGCTCGGCTTGCTCGCCATGATCGGCGACACGGTGAACGGTACTGAAGCGGTGTGGCTGAACAGCATGCAGGATCAGGGCGCAAACATCGCCATCGACGGCACGGCGCTATCCAGCGACGCGGTCGCCAACCTGATCACCAACCTGCAGAAGACCGGCTACTTCAAGAACATTGAAATCAAGGAAACGTATCAGGACGAAAGTGTGCGGGAAATGCAGGCGTTCCAGTTCACATTGACCTGCGAAAAGGGCAAGTCGTAACAGACGGATCGGACGAAGGCGGAACACCCGAAGGCGGAAGAAGCGATGAATCTTGGCGAGCTAACCGGAGTAAAGCTGTTAGGAGTGCTGGTGCTGGGCGCGGGCCTGGTGACGGGCGGACTGTATTACACGGTCTTCAAGCAGCAGCGCGACGATAACACGACGGCGCAGACGAAGCTCGAGGCAAAAGACCGCGAGAACCGGGAACTGGAAGCGTACCGGCCGAAGCTGGCCGATATCGAGCGCCAGTTGGCCAGTCTGAAGCAGCAGCTCGAAATCGAGCGGCGCATCGTGCCCGACGAGAAAGAAGTCGACAACTTCATGCGCATGGTCAGCGGCGAGGCGCGCAAGGCGGGCGTCGAAGTGCGGCGCTACACGGCCCGCCCCTATGCGGCAAAAGAGTTTTATACGGAAGTGCCGTTCGAGCTGGAGTTCGATGGTCCGTACTACTCGATGCTCGGATTTTTCGACCGCTTGACCAAGGTCGAACGCATCGTGAACGTGACCAACCTGCAGGTGGCTACGGTGAAGAAGCCTTCCGACGCGAAGGCCAAGCACGCCTACCAGTATGCGCCCAGTGAAACGGTGGTCGCGACCTGCTTGGCGACGACATATTTCAGTCACGATCTGGATCCCGGGGCCCCGGCGGCGAAAGCTCCGGTGCCAGTAAAGAAATAGGAGAGAGACGAATGAAGCCGACGATGGCAATTTCGGTTTGCGTGCTGGCCGCGGGACTGGTCCTGGCCCAGAATTCGGTCGGTCAGAATTCGCGGGCGGGGAACGGCGCGGGCAACAAAACGGCGCCTCGGCATGCGCACGGCGGAATGCAACCCCCGGCACACGCCCATGGCGTGGCTCCGAAGCACACGGTTGTGGTCGAGAAAACTTCGGCGCCCAAGGTTGAGCCGGTGCCGCAGAAGAAGATCGGGGAAATTGTTGGCAGCGCACCGGTGGCCGCCGATGGCACTTCCGGCGACGAAGCGAGCGCCTCCGACAAATATAACGCCAACGGCAAACGCGACCCCTTCGTCAGCCCGGTAATTGCCCGCGTCGGTGGTCCGAATTGCAGCACGGGTAAGAAGTGTCTGGAGATTGGCACTGTCAACCTGCGCGGCGTGGTGCACGGCGAAAACGGATTTATTGCAGTCGTCAGCAATGGTTTGAACAAAGCGTACTTCCTGCGGGAGAACGATCCGGTGTTCAACGGCTACGTGGTCAAGATCACCGGCGACTCGATCGTATTCCAGGAGACGCTGCAGGACCGGCTCGGCAAGACGTTTACTCGGGAAGTGACCAAGAAGATCACGGTCCCGGCCGTCTAGGTTCGACAGGGAAGCGAATTCGAAGAAACACATGGAGGCCGAAGGGCCTCACATGGGGAGAATAGGGAAATGCGAAAGCAAGTGCTGGGTCTCATAGTTCCGCTGCTCGCGTTAGCACTCGTCGCGACCGCGGCTGACGTTACGGTAACCGGGAGCACGGCGAGCCTGCAGCGGCTCGAAGTGTCTCGCGACCGCGACGGACTACGCGTCGAATTCAAGGCGAGCGGACCGCTTGCGCCCAAGGTGACGACGCTCGAGTCTCCGGCGCGCATCGTCGTCGACCTTCCGAATACCGTAATGGCGACGGCCCAGAGTTCGCTTTCGGTCGGCCAGGACGGCGTGAAGGATATCCGCATCGGCATGGATGCGCGGCATAACACGCGCGTCGTGCTCGATGTGGCCGGCAACTGCCGCCATGAACTGGTGGCCGGAGTCGACGGTGCCTTCACGTTGAAGATCTCGGCGCCGCTCTCTGCCGCTAAGGCGGATGTCGCGCCGGCGAAGCATCAGGGCGCCACTCTGAAAACGGTTGCCACAACCGCGGTGAGCCCCGTCGTCGCAACGCCTGCCACGACCACAACGGCATCGACTCCGGCGCCCAAGGTCGAACTGGCCTCCGCCGTCGTGCCGCAAGCACCGGCAGCCGCGAACGCGTCGGCTCCTGCCGCCATCACCGACAAGCCTTCGGACTTTGCCATCCTCGAGCCGAAATATTCGACCAAGCCTGCCGAGCCGGCTGCCAAGGCTGAAGAAGCCGCCAGCCGCTTTGCCGACAAGACTGCGGCCGAACTGGTAGCGACGACTTCGAATGCCGCCATGCAGGACAGCGGAAAAGTTCAGCCCGCCGTGAACCTGGCTGCCGAGCAGAAGGAACAGCTTGCGCAGAAGCCCGCATCAAACGGCGCCAAATACACGGGCGAGCCGATCTCGGTCAACCTGAAAGATGTTGACCTGAAAGACTTCTTCCGCCTGATTCACGAGATCAGCGGATTGAACGTCGTGCTCGATCCGAACGTCCATGGCAACCTGACCATCGTGCTTGACGACGTGCCGTGGGATCAGGCACTCGACATCGTGCTCAAGAACAACGACCTGTCGCGCCAACTGGACGGTAATGTTCTGCGCATCGCCACCATCGACACCCTGAAGCGGGAAGCCGAGAACCGGCGCTCCCAGATCGATGCCGAGGCCTTGGCAGTCGACAAAGTCACGATCACCCGCTTCCTCAGTTACGCCCACTCCAAGGACGTGTTGCTGACCATTAAGAAGTTCCTGAGCCAGCGTGGAGACGTGGTGGCCGATGAGCGCACCAACTCGCTCATCGTATCCGACATTCCCGCCGTTCTGCCGGGCATCGACCGCATTATTCAGCAGATGGATCGCAAGACGCAGGAAGTCGAAATTGAAGCGCGTGTGGTCTCGGCGACACGCAGCTTTGCTCGCGACATCGGCACCCAGCTTGGTTTTGGCTGGGGCAATGGCACGACCCAGGTGGGCGGCGTCCCCGGACAAGGCGGCCCGGGAGCTTCTCCGTATACCGGAACGGCTCCGAACCCGCTGTATCCGCTATATTCGGCGGGCAGCGGCCTGATTCCCCTCTTCTCGAACCTGGGAGCGCCCGGACCGACCAGCGCCCTCGGCTTCTCGACGGGGTCCAACAATTTCCGGCTCGACTTTGCGCTGACCATGGCTGAGTCGCGCGGCCTCCTTAAGGTTCTTTCTCGTCCGCGAGTGGTTACGCAGAACAACATTCAGGCGATCGTAAAGCAAGGCGTGCGCGTGCCGATCGTGACGACTGGCCAGTTGGGCGGACCTCCGACCACTGCCTATGTTGACGCGTTCCTGCGGCTCACCGTAACTCCGCAGATCACCTCGGAAGGCACCATCTTCCTGAACGTCGATGTCGAGAACACGCTGCCTGACTTCGGCCATGAAGACCAGTTCGGCAACCCGACGCTGATCACGCAACAGGCTACGACCCAGGTCCTCGTCACCGACGGCGGCACGGTTGTCATCGGCGGCGTCATCCAGACCAACAACTCGCTTAGCATTCTGCAAGTGCCGTTGCTCGGCGATATCCCGTACCTTGGCAACCTGTTTAAGCATCGTACGGTTTCGACCTCAACTCAGGAATTGATCTTCTTCATTACGCCCCGCATTGTGCAGACATAACCGTCGAGACATAGAG
>JBAWAI010000499.1:0-1661 GCA_049589215.1 Terriglobales bacterium
GTCGTATACTCCGTTGCCAAAGTACCGTACTTATAGAGTCCGGTTCTCTTCGTCTTCAACAGAATCGGAGCAAAAACAAATAACGGGAGAAGAAATAAGAGGACCATCACAATAACGTAAGCAGCGATCAGCGGCGCAAAGTGCTGCAGCGGATCCTTGTCATAGACAAGATCGTTTGCAAGAACTCCAGATACTGTTGTCGAGAAGGCGAGAATAATGATCGAAAAAAAGCGATGCGACTCCCCAACAAAGGCGAGACCACCGGCCTGATCGGGATGGGTCGCTATCAGTTGAAGATTGAGCTTGCTCATTCGCCAAAGGAACTGCCCCCACAGAAATAGTCTCCAGAGCCAGCGGAGTGAAAGGAATTGAAAGAAGGGAACGCAAAATAGCGCGAACCACCAACCCGCCCACGTCAATGTAACCGTCGATCCGGAACGGGCCGCATACCAGGTCGAAGCCTGGATCGACATCGAGATGAGCCCTAAGGCTGCGAACGAATAGGCCACGAATATGAGAATGACCTCTGCAAGTGTGGAATCACGCCATCGAAGCCCGTCCCTGATTGCCCGATCGAACCGCCCAAAATCCTCTTCAAGGACCAGGCCGGAATAGACAAAATGAGCGGAAGCGTGACCCAACTGCGGCCCCAACACTGTTTCGGCAATGAGCAGAAGTGGCACTGCCAGGAGAAAGCGCGCATATACGGCAAAGTCTCGCAGAAAAGGCACGTCGACACGATGCCCGATCGCAGTGCCCTGCAATGCGGAGAGCGCCAGCAGAGGCATCCACGTAAGCAAGACCGCTAGAAGCGCTCGGCGGAAAATCTGCGGCGACTCCTCTCGAACGAGGCCCAATCGCTTCTCGATTCGATAGGTGGGCCCACCCTTTGTAAGGTGGAGCATTGGTTGATTTGTGTGTGCAGGATCAGTCATGGGCCTCCTTGGTAAACCGCGGTCCTTTCAATTGAACACTCGGATGCCTGTGCAACTGAATCGCTGACCAAGAAGGTCCGGGAAAGACGGTGAGTACAAATGAGTGTACTCGGTTCGTCTCGGCCTGCCGTGAGAACCAGTCTGCGTTTCGCTCAAATGTCTAACGGATGTAAACGGCAGCTTTGAGGCAACTTACGCTGCTCAAGAATGCGTTGAAACTGTCAAAAGAGACAGCAGTACGAAGCAATTCCAAGGGTGCCCGCATGAAGTACCGGATCTATCCGGAGATTGGGCTCAATACACTAAGGAGATTTCGACTCAGCGGTCACAACGGCGCGGTGATAGCTGATTACGTCGCCCAAGGTCACAGAATCCACCCAGTTCGGTCCATGAACTGTTATCGTGACGTTTTGGGCGGCGCTTACCGTGATGGTCGGAGACGTTCCCCTGGAAGGAACGAGCAACGAAATGAACTGAGCATCAATGGCCTTGCGTCGAACGATCACAAAGGGCACCTTTATCGCCGGGTGCGGCCCTGGCGCCACTCCCTGATAGACCTCAGCTGACGCCCCTCCCAGCACCTCGAGCGACAAAGTAGTGCCTTCGTTTTCGAAGCGGCTCATGATGTTTCCACTGGTCTCGCCGCGCTGCACCTGCTCCAGATGCATGTAGCCATTCGCATTCGGAAATCCGTTGTAGGGCTCCAAATGCAACTGTGTCGTCTGC
>JBAWAI010000500.1:0-14365 GCA_049589215.1 Terriglobales bacterium
ATGGTTGCGAGCGCCGCGAGCAACGACGCGAGCATCCAGCGGCGCCGTCGCGCGAATGTAAATCCCGCCAGCAAGAGACACATGAAGAGTGGTTCGGATCCTCCGAGGCACGAGCGCTGTAGCCAGTCAAAGTTGAGAACGGCAAAGTATCCCGCGATCCAGCCGCCCCAGAGCTGGCGGGCGAGAAGAATCGTGAAGAGCGCCGGCAGGAGTGAACAAACAAGCAGAGCGGAACGAACAGAGAGGCCGGTGACTTTCGACAACGCGGCCATCGCGTAGGGCAACCCCCAGAACTGCTTGACCTCGATGCCGCGAAAGTCCCAGTGGCGGATCGCGCTGGCCAAACTCATATAAGCCGAGCTGTCGCCAAAATTGTCCACCGCCGCGGTGTAGGCGCGCATGGTCGAGATCGTAGAAATGAAAATTATAAAAGTGAGAGCGGCGAGCAGAAAAAGTTCGATCGGCGGGGGGCCGCTCGATGCGGGAAATGCGGACTTAGGGATTGCGAGACTGCCCGACGGCTTCGGCGATTCCAGCGTCACTTCTTGCGCAGGCACCTCGAAAAGCGGTGTTGCGCTCGCTTCGTGATTCACTCCAACGCCGGAATTCATGGCAGGTGAGCGGATTATAACGTGTGGGGTGAGGCTGTGGGCGAGAGGGAAGCCGAAACAGCATTCATCGATGCGGTTCACGCCGAAACTTTCGCGAATCCGCACAGGAAGCTTTGCGATAAGCTGGCAGAACGAGTGCAACTGGCGCAAGCCCGAAGGTAGATTTGAGTCTTCCCAACACAGCAATTGCGGAATTGCCCCCTCCGACTGCGGTCATCTCATCAGTCACTGCAGCAGCCTTGCCTGAAGCGCGCTTTCGCAGCGAGATGGGACAGATCTCGCGGCACTCAGCCGTTTTTTTTCTAGGCACGCTATTCACGGCAGCGGCCGGATACTTCTTTAAAATTTATGTTGCGCGAGTGCTAGGCGCGGGTGCGCTGGGAGTTTATGCGCTCGGCATGACGCTGGTCGGATTCTTCGGGCTTTTCAACGGCCTCGGGCTTCCGCAGACCGCAGCGCGCTTTGTGGCGGCATATTCCGCGACGGGTCAGTACGAGCGCCTGCGCGCGTTTTTTCGGCACGCGCTGGTTTTAGTCGTCATCGCGAACGTCGTGCTTGCAGGCACGATGGTTCTGACGGGCCCGTGGTTGGCCCGGAACGTATATCACTCCCCCGATCTAGCGGGCTATTTCCACTTGTTTGCGGCGGTGCTCGTTTTGACCGGATTCACGACGTTCTTCGGGCAGGTGCTTGCCGGATACAAAGACGTCGCGCTACGCACGGTGATCACGAACTTCATCAGCAGCCCGCTGAATATTATTCTCGGTGTTTTATTGCTCGCGGCCGGCATGGAATTGCGCGGCTACGTTATGGCGCAGATTTTGAGCGCGGCCGTCGTGCTTGCGCTGTTGATCGCAGCCACATGGAGGCTGACGCCGCGCGCAGCACGGCATTTCACGCGCGAAGCTTCAAGGGTGGAGTCCGAAGTTCTCTGGTTTTCAGCCGCTGTGTTCGGAGTGGGGATGCTTGAGTTTCTGCTGGCTCAGGCTGACAAAATCATGCTCGGCATTTTTCTCGATGTGCGTCAGGTCGGCATCTATGCGATCGCAGGGGCGCTGGTCACCTTCGTCCCGGTTGCGCTGCAGTCGGTGAATCAGATTTTCTCTCCGATCATCGCCGATCTGCACGCGCGCGGCGAGCGGGCCCTGCTCGGCCGCTTATATCAGACGCTGACGAAATGGATTCTCGGGCTCACGCTCCCGCTGGCATGCGTGATGATTGTCGAGGCGAAGCCTTTGATGCGATTGTTCGGGCCGGCATTCGAGGCAGGATGGCTGGTACTGGTTCTCGGAACGCTCGGGCAATTGATCAACGCGAGCACGGGCTCGGTCGGCTATCTTCTTCTCATGTCCGGAAATCAACGCCGCCTGATTCGAGTGCAGGGGATCATGGCAGCCTTCGTCATCGTTGCGACTCTGGGATTGGTTCGGCCCTTCGGCATTGTCGGAGTCGCATGTGCAGCGGCGCTGACAAATGCGATTACCAATTACCTGAATCTGCGGGAGGTTCGCGAAGCGCTGCATATCTCTCCTTACAACCGCACTTATGTGCGGCTGATCTTACCCGGCGCGGCGAGCATTGCTGCGGTGCTGGGCGTTCGACTGCTCATGAGGAATTTTCATCCGGAATGGGTCGCGATCGCGGCCGCGATGATTGCGGCCTACGTTGTATTTTGCGGATTGTCGTTGCTGGTCGGCCTCGACGACGACGATCGCATGATCGTAACCGCGATGCAGCGACGACTGCTCGGCGCGGTGGGAAGGTAGTCATCGATTACGCAATTGCCATGACCACGCCAACGCCAATGACGGACACGGTGCCTGCGCGACGGCAGATCAGCTTGCCGGAAGAACTGTGCGCCGCCGCGGAACGGCGATTCGAGCAGCAGTTTGGAAATCTGGAAGCGCTTCTCGAATTAGTGCTGCGTGAGTTGATTCAAGACAATGCGGAAGCGCTCGACAGAACTGAACAGGCACTTCTGGAACAGCGGTTGCGAGACCTGGGATACATCTAGAGTTTCATGCCGCCGACACTGGACGGTGATCGATGATTCTCCGCGCACGACCAAATGGTCGTGAATATTAGCCATAGGTGCCACACCAGATGACCACTCGGCTGGCAAAAATTTTCGAGCGGGCGACATCGTTCTCGGGAGATCGCGACTTGCATTTTGATCGTCCTATGGTCCTCTTTCAGAGCGACGATTGGGGACGCGTCGGCGTGCGCGATCGCGAGGGATGGGAGGAATTGCGAGCGGCCGGCATCAGTCTGGGCGAGTCGCCGTATGACTTCTACAGTCTGGAAACAGCGGACGATGTGACAGCGCTTGCAGAATTGCTCAAGCGGCATTGTGATTCAGTTCGCCGAAATCCGACGATGGTGATGAACTTCATCGTGGCCAACGTCGACTTTAATTCCGGCCTCGCGTCACGCGAAACAGAAATCCCGCTTGTTGCGCTCAACAACGGCTTGCCCGGACGATGGCGGCGTCCGCATCTCTTTGAGGCCTACCGGAAGGGCATTGAAGACGGAGTCTTCTTTCCGGCGCTGCATGGTCTGACCCATTTTTGCGCGCGGACCGTCGCCAGAGAACTTGGAGGCGGAGGCGAAGGGGCGGAATTGATCCGGAAGATGTGGAGCGCCGAGACGCCTTACATACACTGGCGAATGCCGTGGATTGGATACGAATACTGGGACCCGCGGATGAAGGCCGAGCACCGTTTTCTGCCAGCCGATGAGCAATGTTCTAAGATCAAGCGCGCGGCCGCGATGTATAGGAAGTTTTTTGGCTCAGATCCATTCAGCGCCTGTGCCCCGGGTTATCGCGCCAACTCAGAAACGGGCGCGGCCTGGTTTGACGCCGGTGTTCGCGTCGCCCAGAACGGGCCCGGAGAGCGGAAAGCGCCTCACTTTGACGCGCACGGAACACTGCACACGTTTCGTACGGTTGAAATGGAGCCAGCGATTGCGCGCGTTAATCTGGAACGACTGATTCAAGACGCGGAAGACTGCTTCCGTCAGGGACTACCTGCTGTCGTCTCAATTCATTCCATCAATTTCCATTCGACTATTCGGGATTTTCGTAGTCCGACGCTCGCGTTGCTGGACGGATTCCTGACCGCGCTCGAGAAGAAATGGCCGACGTTACTTTACGTCCACGATGCCGATCTGTTTCAAATTGCGTCGGAAGGATTCTATTTTGCGCAAAGTGGCAAGGTTGAAGTTGGCTCAACGATCGAGGCATGATTGCGTCGGGAGCAAAAAAGCTACGTGAGCACAAAACGAGAATCGCTGATTCTGATTACCGTTGACTGTCTGCGCGCCGATCATTGCGGCTTTCACGGATATGCGCGGCCGACCACGCCTTTTTTGAACGCGCTCGCGGCAGAGTCTTTCGTCGTGCCGGCGGCTGTCGTTGCCGGCGCGCCTACCTACTATTCATTGCCCGCGATTCTTGCCGCGCGCATGCCGCTTGCACTCGGGAGAGATGTGATCGGCCTTGCGCCGGGTGAGAGCACGCTGGCGAGTGCCTTGCGCGAAGCGGGTTACGCCACCGCCGCTTTTTCCGCGGCCAATCCCTACATTTCGGCGCGCTTCGGTTACGACCAGGGCTTCGAGATATTCGAAGACTTTCTGAACTTTGAAGCAACGCCGCGCCAGGCTGCAGAGCAGGGAAACTCGGCGGCGAAGAGTGTGACCGACGCTGCCCCGACCACTCGTAGCAACGTCAATCGAGCGCTGAAACAGGCCGCGCAGAGTGCAGGCCTCGGCTGGCTGTATGACGAACTCTATTTTCAATACTGCCTGCGCATTGCTTCGCCCGATATCGACACCATGGAAGCGCTGCGCCGGTTTCCGACCGCCGAAGCAATCGTCAATCGCGCGCTCGCATGGCTGGAGTCCGCGAAAGAAAAGCCGTTTTTTCTTTGGCTGCACCTCATGGATCCGCACTCGCCCTATTATCCTTCGGAGCCCGCATATCGTGAGCTAACGGGGAAAGAAACGTCGGCGAGCCGAGCGCGCTATCTGAACGAATTCTGGAACCGGTCCGATCTCGCGCCGGCGCAGCTGAATAAAAAGAAAGATTTGATTGTCGAATTGTACGACGCGGGCATTCGCTCCGTTGACAGCCAGATTGCAAGGCTCGTTTCCAGTCTGAAGAAATCAGGTGTCTGGGACGAATGCACCTTCGCCTTGACGGCGGATCACGGCGAAGAATTTCTTGAGCACGGCGGCCGCTATCACGCTCCGCTAAAATTGCGCGAAGAGATTGCGCATGTGCCGCTGCTGATTCGTGTGCCGGGTGCAATAAAAAAAGAGGTTGCGCCAAAGCCTTTCAGCCATCTGCATCTTGCGCCAACCCTGCTCGATATTCTCGGCGTCGCAGCGCCCGCAACATTCGATGGGATGAGCCTCTGGCGCGACCTGCAACACGGCACAGCGTGGGACGTTCCCGCAATTGCGGAGTGCACTTACGGATGCACGAACCCGTTGCACCGCGAGGATCGTACGGGCGCAAGACTGTTGAGCGTTCGTGACGATCGGCACAAGCTGAGCATAAGACTCGAAGCGGGAGCCGTCGAAGCGCTCTACGATCTGGAGGCAGACCCGGAGGAGATAAAGCCGCTGCCGCCCGGCACGCAGAAAGAAATTCGTGGAAAACTCCTACACGTGGCCCGCGCGCACATGCAGAAAACATTGGATGGACGGCGCGCAAACTTGCGGATGAAGGCTCGCGTGCGCGACCTCGGAATCGAATTACAGTCGAAATCTGGTGAGCGAGTTCCAGCGATAGTTTCAAAAGATTGGTCTTTTCAGGGCGCATGATCACTGTCTTCACTCCGTCGTTCGCCGATGACGACAACACGAATGCTCAGAATCTGACGGTGAAAGAGGTGGTTGCGCGCATGGATCCGGCGCGCTTTCGAGTGGTCATGCTGGGACTGCGCGCGCCCGACGCCCGCATTGCCTCGCGTCGGAACACGCAAATCCTGCGCTGGCGAAGCCGCGGGAACACGGCGCGTGGCTTGTGGTATCTGCTGACTCATGTGCCAGATGTATATTTTTTTCCGCGCGAAGGCCCGCTGGATAGCACCTTCCTCTCGGCCCGACGTCGCCTCGCGCTGAAGACTGCGCTGGTGACCTACGTGGTTTCGGGCGGACTTGAGAAAGACGATCGCCCGCAACTCTTTCGAGCGATACGCGAGGGCGATATCGTTGTCGGCAACAGCCGGTACATGGCGGGGATGGCGCAAAAGCTCGGCGGCAAAAATGTACAGACTATTTATGACGGCATTGATCGGCGTTATTACTATGCAGACCCGGGAGACGGAGCCGGGGCAGGCCCCGTCCCTACCAATCGCGGCGTTGACGCGCAGCCCAACCGAATCCTCTTCGCCGGTTCTTTTCGCGGATACAAACGCGCGGATCTGATGATTGGCGCAGCAGCCCGCCATCCCCAATGGGCGTTTCGCTTCGCTGGCGCAGGCGAAGAAGAAAGCGCGTGCCGGCGGCGGGCGCAGGAACTCGGATGCCAGAATGTTCAGTTTCTAGGCCATTTGAACGCGGTCCAGCTGGGCGAGGAGATGCGGGGGGCGCAGGTACTTTTTCATCCGAGCGAAATTGAAGGTCATCCTCAAGTGCTGGGGCAGGCGGCGGCTTGCGGGCTTCCCTGCATCGCGCGAAAGTCGTACGACCCCGACTATATCGTCGATGGAGCCACAGGCCTGCTCGCCAGCTCAGACGAAGAATTGGGCCACGCGCTAGCGCGGTTGATCGCGGATTCCGACATTCGGCGGCAAATGTCGGAGGCCGCCATCAAACATGCCGCAAAGTTCGAGTGGGATGGCGTGGCGGCGCAGTGGTCAGAGACGCTCGAAAGAGCGGTAGCCATACGCCAGAACCATCGGCGCCAACGAATTTCCTAAAGCTGTGCCGCTAGAATAGGTCAGCAGTCTCTAGGGGAATGCCAAACAATAAGCGGCGAGTGTTGATTCTTTCGGAGATTATTTCTCCGTATCGCATTCCGGTGTTCAACGCTCTTGCGCAGCATGAGCGAGTGGATCTGCACGTGGTGTTTCTATCCGAAACCGACGCAGGGCTGCGACAGTGGCGGGTTTACAAAGACGAAATCAATTTTTCTTATGAGGTCTTGCCTTCGGCCCGATTCCGGGCGGGCAAGAGCAGCCTGATCCTGAACTGGAAATTGCGGGCGTGCCTGAAAAAGTTTGCGCCCGAAGCCATCATCTGCGGCGGCTACAACTATGTTGCTTCGTGGGAAGCGCTGTGGTGGGCGAAGAATCGCGACACGGAGCTGATCTTGTGGTCGGAGAGCAATCGTCACGACGCGCGGGCCGGGCTGGAGTGGGTGGAATCTCTGAAAGCATATTTTCTTTCGTGCTGCGATCGATTTGTGGTGCCCGGCAAGGCATCCCGCGAATACCTCCAGTCGCTCGGAGCTGACGTGGAGACGATCTCGATGGCGCCGAATGCGGTCGACAACGATTGGTTTCGAACGCAGGCAGACAGCATTCGCGGCCAAGAAAGAAATCGCGGAGAAAGAGAAAGCCAAACAGAATTTTGCGAGCGGCTCGGCCTGCCCGGCCGGTTCTTTCTTTTTGTGGGACGCCTTGTTGCTGAAAAAGGCGTTTTCGATCTGCTCCATGCTTATGACCAGCTAAGCACTGACGCTCGCTCGGCCGTGGGATTGGTGTTTGCGGGCGATGGGCCAAGCAGAGCTGAACTGGAATGGCAGGCGCAGAGCGTCAACCCGGGCGCGGTTTGCTTTCCCGGCTTTTTGCATCGCGAAGATCTTGCCGGCCTCTACGCTCTGGCGGACGCTTTGATCCTGCCCACGCACAGCGATACCTGGGGCTTGGTCGTGAATGAGGCGATGGCCTGCGGTCTTCCGATCGTCATCACGAATGTTGCCGGCTGCGCGAGTGACCTTGTCGATGACGGCTGGAACGGTTATGTGGTGCCGGCGCAGCATCCGGAAGAACTCAGCGGGGCGATGGATGCTCTGATGCGAGATGCACAACTGAGGCAGAAGATGAGCGCACGCAGCCGGCAGCGAATTCTAGATTACTCACCCGAGGCCTGTGCTGACGGCTTGGCCGCAGCCGCGCTCGCCACGGCAAGCGAGGTCCAATGGATGACAGGGTAAAACCGTGGCAGTGGGCGGGCATCGTGATCGGCGCATTGCTTTTTTTCTACGCCGTTCTGTCCCGTCTGCATTACTTCGGCGACATTTCATTCCTCGGCGCAATTCTGCTGATTGAAATCGTCATCGCCAGCCTCTGGAAATACGATCAGCGTTTTTTCGTTCTGCTCATGGTCGCTTTCCTGTGGGCGGGCATGCACGTGCCTTTGCAGAATGCATGGACTGGCGGTCGCTGGCTGGTGCTGACCGCGGGCGCGGTGATTGGCTACATCATCTGGATGCGGGCTCCACGCAGCAGTTTTCGGTCGATTCATCTGATGGCATTTTTCTGCATCGGCGCTGCCTGCGTTTCGGCCACGGTCTCGTCGTACGTGCAGATGGCGTCTTACAAGGCTTTGAGCCTGTGCCTGCTTTTTCTTTATTGCACCTCGGGGGCGCGCCTCGCCGTGGTTGGCCGCGAAGAGCGCTTCTTCCGCGGACTTGTCTGGGCCAGCGAGATCGCAGTTTACGTCACTGCAATTTGTTACTTCGGCCTAGGCGAAAGTATCTGGGGCAACCCGAACTCCCTGGGCGCGGCGATGAGCATTGGAGTTTTCCCCGTCCTGCTGTGGGGATGGTTCACGAGCGACGGTCCCACCCTCAAATTTCGCAGGCTGGCCGCGCTGCTGCTTTGTGCCTACCTCATCATGTTCAGTATGGCGCGAGCCGGAATTTTTTCCATGGTGGTGGTCACCATTCTCTTTTGTCTTTGCCTGCATCAATACCGGCTGCTCGTGAAGATTGTCGCGCTCGTGCTGGTGACGGTTGCAGCGACCGGAATGCTCGCTCCCGACACCCTGAACAAGTCGATGGAAAATTTGAAGGATGCGGTGCTCTATAAGGGTCACCGGGAGCAGGGATTGTTCGGGTCGCGCCAAAGCCCGTGGGAGAAATCTATTGCCACGATCAAAGAGCATCCGTGGTTTGGTACAGGCTATGGTACGAGCCCGACCGGCGACGATCCGGGACTGAATTTCGGAAAGTTTTCTTCGAGTTCGGAGACCGTGCGTGAGCACGGCAGCAGCTACATGACGATCGCCGAATGGGTAGGATTGCTCGGCGTCACACCGTTTTTAGGACTCCTCGGGCTCACCATGTCGAATGTCTGGCAGGTGCTCGCATGGATGAAACGAACGTCCCAGTTCCGCCACTACTCGATTCCGCTGGCGATGGTGGTGCTTGCCGGCCTGATCCACGCCAATTTTGAAGACTGGCTTTTTGCCGTGGGCGCGTATCCCTGTGTCTATTTCTGGGTCTTCGCGTTTATGCTTGCCGACCTGAAGCCCGCCGCAGCGGTCGCGTCGAACGTAACGGCCTTTCCCCGGCGCGCGCCCGTGCCGGCGGCTTTCAGGGCGGTTGCGTCGGGTCAATGATTCGATTAAATCCATGATTCAGTTAAATCAATGATTCAATTAAATCAGTGCGCTGACTGAATCGTTGTCGCGAACCAACGATTCGAGTGAATCAATGACTCGACTGAATCGATGATTCGACTCTTCATCAATGGTCTGGCCGCGAGCGCCGGCGGCGGCCTTACTTATCTGCGCAACGTTATTCCCCACCTCGTGCGAAGGGATGACGTCCACGCGACGGTTCTTTTGAACTCGGCTCTGCGCCGCGAGTTCGGAGACGTAGCCAATATTTCTTTTGTCGAAATTTCATCCTGCGACGGCGCGCTTCGCCGTTTGATGCGCGAGCAGACGGAGATTCCACGACTCCTTCGACGCAGCAACGCACACGTTTTGATTTCCGCCGGCAACTTCGCGCTCTGGAATTCGCCCGTGCCGCAGATCCTGCTCTCCCGCAATTCGCTCTACACCTCCGCCGACTTCGCGCGTGACGTTCGCCTGCGCGGCGATTACGCGATCTGGATGGACACGCAGGCCAAGGGCTGGCTGGCTCGGGAGTCTATCCGGCGCGCCGACGTCACAGTCGCGCCCAGCGCGGCATTCGCGCGCGAACTCACGGGTTGGAGCGGCAGGGAAGTACTCTCGATCCATCATGGATTCGACGCAGATGCATTCGCAAATAACAGCGCGCCGCTTTCGGACGCGGTCCAAACTCAGCTTGAGCACGGGAGCGAAGCGGTGCGCCTGCTCTTTGTGAGCCACTACAACTATTACCGAAACTTTGAGACTCTGTTTCGCGCGATGCCGATGTTGAGCCGTCGTCTGAAAGGGAAGCGAGTCAAGCTTTATCTGACGTGCCGCTTGAGTTCAAGCGATAATCCCGGAAGCTACCAGACCGATGCTGCGTCCGGCTTGTTGAACGATTTGCGAAGCAAATGCGAGATCGTCGAACTGGGCAGTGTCCCGTATCGTTCTCTGCATCATCTCTATCGCGCCTGCCACATCTATGTCAGCCCGGCCTACGCGGAGTCATTCGCGCATCCGCTGGTCGAGGCGATGTCGAGCGGCTTGCCGGTAGTTGCGGCGGATTTGCTGGTGCATCGCGAAATCTGCGGGAGCGCGGCGATTTATTTCTCGCGGTTTTCTCCCGAGGAGCTGGCTGAGTGTGTTTCTCAAATTTGCGAGTCTCCCGAACTGGCCGCCAACCTATCGAACAACGGATTGCATCGGTCGCAGGATTTTAGTTGGCACCAGCATGTGTCGCAGTTGCTGGAGTTGGCTGAGAACCTGATTCGCACTCGCGCGGAGAGCCGCAATTGAAGCCCAATCCAGCAAACGCGGCCGCTGACGGGCTGTTGCCGCGCCAGACCGACGCAGCCAGTCTCCACGTCCTGACGCTGACGCCTTTTTTCCCGTCGCTCGAAAACGAAGTCCGAGGCTGCTTCGTCAAAGAGCCTCTCGATGCTCTGGCCGCCCACGGAATAACGTCGAGTGTCATCGCCGTGAGCCCCGTCTACAGCCCGCGGCAGCATTCGAGTCCGGCGGCGACGGCGGAATGGGTGCGATATCCGCAGATTCCCGGCACGATCGGTTTGTCGAGCGCCGGGCGATTTCTGCACGCGAGGCTAGCGCGAAAAGTGCAGCAACTGCACAGCAAGCGGCCAATCGACGTGATTCACACCCATGCGGCTTTGCCCTGCGGCCACGCGGCGTCCCTGCTTGCGCGGCGGCTGAAAATTCCTTACGTCGTGACGGTTCACGGTTTGGACGTGTTCAATAGTTGTTTTCTCACGGGCGCGCCCGTAGAGTGGCGCCGTCGCGCCTCAACCGCTGTCTATCGCGATGCGAGCACTATTGTGTGCGTCAGTCGCAAGGTACGGAAGATTCTGGAATGCGGCATGTCAGAAGGAATGCCAGACGGTGCGCGAGGCGCCGTCGTTTACAACGGCACAGACACCGAATTATTTTCACCGACTTCAAATCGTCCTCGATCGATTTCCGCCGAAACGACTGCCGCACAGCAGCCGGAAATTCTCGTTGTAGGCAATCTCATCCCCAGCAAGGGACAAGAACTCGTCCTCCGCGCCATTGATCGCATCGCCAACGAATTTCCGTCTGTGCAATGCCGCATCATTGGCGAGGGCCCTGATCGCGAGCGCCTCGAAGCTCTGGCCGGAGAGCTCGGCATGCGCGAGCGAATTCATTTTCTGGGTTGCCAAAATCGGCTTGCAGTTGCCGATGCGCTGCGCCGCTGTACCGTGTTCGCTCTCCCCAGCCGCAACGAAGGGCTCGGCTGCGTCTATCTTGAAGCGATGGCCTGCGCCAAGCCGGCAATCGGCTGCCGCGGGCAGGGAATCGAAGAAATCATCGAGCATGAAAAGAACGGCTGCCTGATTTCTCCCGACAATCTCGACGAGCTGGCGCAGGCGCTTTCGGCTTTTCTGCGATCGCCCGACTTATGCGCGCAGGTCGGACTGGCCGCCCGGCAAAGGATTCTGAATGGTCTGACGTTGTCGCACCAGGCCCAAGAGTTGGCAACACTGTACCGTCTTGCAGCTTCAAATCGTGCTCTATAATCGGGTCACTGGCCGCGGAGGAGTGGGGTGCTCCATCAACGTTACAAAGACATTGCCTTTTGGGGCATCGCGAAAGCTACGCTCCCGAATTATCTGTTGCACCGTTATCTTCTGCATGCGCGGCCCAACGGCTCTCTGCACCTGCATTTAGGTTGCGGACCGAAATATCTTCCCGGTTTTCTAAACATCGATGGCAATCTATTTAATAAGCTCGACCTCTGGCTCGATGTTAGAAACGGGCTTCCATTTCCCTCCAATTCGGTGGACTCGATTTACTCCACGCACATGTTCGAGCACTTTTATTTCGATGAACTCGACATGCTGCTGCGGGAATGCGTACGCGTACTGAAGCCGGGCGGTGGCGTTCGTCTGATCGTCCCCAACCTTGAAAGCGCCATCTTTGCCTATAGCCAAAGCCGAATTGCGTGGTTCGAAGACACCTTTCCGCGCCATTTCGAATCGCTCGGCGGCAGATTTTCAAACTTTGTTTTTTGCGATGGCCAGCACCGCACCGCCTTCGACTTTACGCATATGAGCGAGGTGCTCAGGAAATCCGGCTTCCGCGAGGTTGAGAAGTCGAGCGAGGGAAGCAGCCGTCTCTATCACTCCGATGTTCCGCCCATGGTCCCACCCTACGAGCCGGGAGACTCGCGAGATCTGCCGCATTCCTTGTACGTCGAAGCATTCAAGTAGCCGCGCCTATGTGTGGGATCTTTGGAATTGTCACGAAGGACAGAAGCATTCCGCGCGGCGTCCTCGAAAGCGCCGCCAGCGCGCTCGCGCATCGCGGGCCCGACGATTTCGGCGCAGTCATCGTTGAAACAAGTCGCGACGGAAATTGCCAAGTCGGCTTTGCGCACACGCGCCTCTCCATCATCGATCTCTCGCCTCTCGGTCACCAGCCCATGCACGATCCGCTGAGTGGCAACTGGATCGTCTTTAACGGAGAAATTTATAACTTCCGCGAGCTTCGCGCCGAGCTCGAGGCGCTCGGCAATCGCTTCCAAAGTCATTCCGACACAGAGGTAATCCTCGCTGCCTACCGAACCTGGGGCGCGGAATCTTTCGATCGCCTGCGCGGCATGTTTGCGCTCGCGCTCTGGGACGCCTCGCGCCAAACCCTGCTGCTGGTGCGGGATCCCATGGGAATTAAGCCTCTTTATTATTACGATTCCGGCAACTGCTTTTTGTTTTCCTCAGAGGTGCGCACCCTGCTCAAGACCGGCCTGGTGCCGCGTCAGATCGACGGCCACGGATTTTTCACCTTCCTCGCGTTCGGCTCAGTTTATGAACCGCGAACGATTATCGAAGGAATTGCGGCAGTACCTCCTGGCCATACCGTGTCTTTGGAACTGGAGAAAGACAGCGTCACGAACCGCGAATATTGGAATCCGCTCGCGAAAATAAATAGCGATTCTGACGCCGGAAGCCGAGGCGGGACGAACACTCGCCAAACATCCGCCAATGGCAACGCCGCAAAGAACCTCACCACTCTGTTGCGCGATGCCGTTCTCTCGCACCTCGTGAGCGACGTGCCTGTCGGAGTGTTTCTCTCCGGTGGCATCGATTCGTCGACCCTAGTTGCGTTGATGAGCAACGCGGGCGCGCGCGCCACAACTTTCTCGCTCGTCTTCCGCGAAGCTGAATTCGATGAAGGCGAATATTCACGGCTGGTGGCGCGCCGCTTTGGCAGCGATCACCACGAACTCATGGTTTCTCAACAGGACGCGCTTGGCGTCGTGCCCCAAGCGCTCAGCGCGATGGATCAGCCGACCATCGATGGCATCAACACGTTTCTGGTTTCTGCCAAGGCGCGCGCGGCCGGCGTCAAGGTGGCGCTCACCGGACTGGGCGCGGATGAGATGTTTGCGGGATATTCCACCTTCCGCGATGTGCCGTGCCTGGAGCGGGTTTCCGCGGGCTTCTCAAGATTGCCCTCCTGGATGCGCCGACCCGTGGCAGCGTCGGTCGCCGCCTTGGGCAGCAAAAACGATCGCGGCCGCAAAATTTCACAAATGGCCGCCGAGCTTGTCGAAGACGAAAACGTCGTTCCGCATAAGGCCGCGAATAAAAGCGCCCATCCTTATTTTGTGGCCCGAAGTCTTTTCCCGCCCGCCGAACGTCAGGCTTTGTACGCGGACGATTTCGAAAACGCGGAGCGCGAAATGTCGGCCATTTTGCATCCCGCCATCGACGCGAGCAGCGGCCTCGATCCGGTGAATCGCGTGTCTTATCTCGAATCGACTTTCTACATGCGCAACACGCTGCTTCGCGACTCTGATTTCATGAGCATGGCTCATGGCCTGGAATTGCGCTTGCCGTTTCTGGATCGCGCGTTGGTCGAAGCTTGCTTTCGAATTCCGGGAGACGAGAAGTTGCAAGGCGATACACCGAAGTCGCTCCTGCTAAAGAATCTCGGCGTGGAGCTGCCGAGCGAAATCGTAAATCGTCCCAAACGCGGATTCACGCTCCCTTTCGAGCATTGGCTGCGCGCGGAGATGAAGCCGATGGTCGAAGAGACGCTGTCGAGCGCTTGCGGCGCAGAGAGCCTTCTCAACGCTGGCGCCGTCCGCGAGGTCTGGAGCCGCTTTCTTGCCGGGCAGACTTCATGGTCGCGCCCGTGGTCGC
>JBAWAI010000501.1:0-11127 GCA_049589215.1 Terriglobales bacterium
GCCACGAGCGGCCCTCCCCGGGCATTTGCTGAGTGAAATTTGGTTTGCCAGTTCTCTTAAACACAGGAGGAATCCATGTCTAGCAATCGCAAGCACGAAATGTCGGAGCCCAAGCTGCAACTCCCAATCTGCCTGATCGGACTATTTCTGTTGATCTTTGCCCTGCCCGCCTTTGGGCAACAGATCCACCAACTCTCTTACAACGGCTCGACGTGGGCCGACCAAAATCTCGAAGGCGTGCCAGTCGAATGGGCAGTGTCTTCGTTCTTTACAACTCCTAACGATCAATTGCATGTCTTCTATGGCGAGGCTGAATCCGGCGATCTTCATCAGCTTTTCTATAACGGTTCAAACTGGGCCGATTCGACCCTTAACCAGGCGGATGGTTTGTGTGCAGACTACTGCGGAATCACCGGTTTTTCCGTTGGTAATTTTCAGTACGTGTACTACGTCGGCAGCGATTTTTACCTCCACCAAATGCTCTATAACAATGCCGGCTGGGTGGACACCAATTTGAACGGCGCCGCTGGCTCACTCACTTACCCAGCAGGCAACCCGATCGCCTTCACGACATCACCTGCCCTGCACGTCTATTTCACCGGTGACGACGTCCACATTCATCAGTTCTTTGCGACCAACGGCACCAACTGGGAGGACCAGGATCTGACCGCAATGACTGGAGGCCCTGACGCCTGCCTTTGTCTCGAGTTGGCTGGATTCAACGTCGGCAACTTCCAATACGTCTATTACCTGGACTACCACACCAGCCATCTTCATCAACTTTTTTACAACGATATTTCATGGACCGATGAGGATCTTACCGTTCTGACGAAATCTTCGCCGGCCGCTTATGTAACCACCATGAGCGCGTTCGTAATTCCCGGCACCAAGAAAATGCGCGTTTACTTCGTCTCCGGCAAAAATGGTCACATCATCCAGCTCGCCTCGACAAACAACGGGAAGTGGAGCAGTTCTGACTTAACGAAGAAGGCGAAGGGCTCCGTGCCCGACGCACAGATTGTGGCCTTCCCGAACGCCACTGGCGGCACCGTGAATGTCTACTACGTGACCAAACACCATGTAAACAGAATCTATCAACCCTCCGCGGCCACCTGGGCCAACGAGGACCTCACAGCTCTCACCGACGGTGGCGTCGCTGACTCCGTCGACCAGCTCGCCGGTTTCTCTTTGAACAACAATCAGTACCTCTACTACACCGTCGATTAAAGGTTTGCCAACACTGTCAGGAGTCTGCGGGATGGCGGCGCGGATTCCGACGCTCGCAGGTGATTCCGCGAAATCGGATCGTATCTACAACCGACAGTCGCAGAAATTCAGAATCATAAGGAGGACTGCATGTTCAGCAATAACAGCGGCAAAGTGATGAGAGCCAGTCTGCAAGCCTTGATCTACCTCCTCAGCATTATTCGCTCTTCGCGATAGCTTAGGCAACATTGAAGGCTATACAGCAACCATCAGCCAGTAGCAATCCATAACCACCAACATTCTCAGGAGATCAATATGATGAAAGGCAATTGCAAATTCTCTCTCAGCTCGCTCTCGCTGCTGGTTGTGCTCGGAATGTTCTGTCTCCCGAGCCAAGCGCAAGGTCCAGCGAAGCGACTTTCGAGGTTCGGCCGAAGAATTGAAGGGCAGGCCGCGGGGTTGGTTCCTGTTGTCCCCCGGCCGCGACCGGCATTAGGGCAGTCAGGCCTCAATTTCACCTTCGGCCTGATCGACTTCCCCCGCTCGCCGGACACCATGGCGACCGGCTTAAACAGTCGCGGCGATATCGTTGGTCTCTATGGCCCCAACCTTCCCGCCTACGAGGGGACCGAACAGTCTTACGTGCTCGAGGGCAACACCTTTCAGGAACTCATCTATCCCGGAGCAACTTACACCGGTGGACTCGGGATCAACAAAAGCCGGAAGATCGTCGGCTGGTACACCAGTCCCGGTGACAATGTGCACGCGTTTCTGCGAACAGGCAAGACATACACGAACATCGACTATCCCGGTTCCGACAATACACTACCCATTGCCATCAACGACTCGGGCGTGGTTATTGGCATGCATTACGAGAATTCCGAAAGCGCAACCCACGGCTTTTTTTTGAAAAAGGGCGTTTACACCAGCATCGATCCACCGAATTCTACCTACACCGAGCCGCTTGGCATCAACTCCGCGGGAGTTATAGTCGGCGATTATGAAGATCAGAATTTCGTGAATCACGGCTTCATCTACCAGAAGGGACAGTTCACAACCGTGGATTATCCCGGAGCCAGTAACACCGATCTCACCGGCATCAATGATCAAGGCCAGATGGTGGGCGGCTACGGAGACGACGTCATTGTCGGCGCCGAGGACTGGCCGACTCCCAATCCTTTCTTTTTCGATGGAACGACCTTCACCCCGATTCAATTGCCGGTAGACGACGCGCAGGTTTCATGGACCGCTGCTTTCAATGGACAGCAATTCGTGGGCCTGTACGTGGATAGTCTGGGCGATATTTACGGCTACCAAGCGACCATTGGTCACTAATACCCATCGGCATTCAACTCATATCCAGATGTCAGGAGACAAAAATCATGTTACGCACCCGTGAATTGTTTCGGAATATTCCGCTGCTGTTCGTTGCCCTCGGATTCTTCGCCATCTCAAGCCATGCCCAACTTCCAACGAAACGGATCTCTAAGGTAGGAGTAAAGACTGATGCCCGGCCGGCGAGATTGGCACCTCTCGCCAACAATCCCCGAGCGGCAGTCAAACAAACAGGTATCAACTTAACCTTTGGGCTCGTCGATTTTCCCCGATCCCCGGACAGCACCGCGCTGGGCTTAAACACTCGCGGAGACATTGTCGGGTTCTATGGCCCCAACGTTCCCCTCTACGAAGGGACGGAACAGTCTTATGTCCTCGAGGGCAATAACTTTCAGGAACTCACTTACCCTGGAGCCGCTTACACGGGTGCACTCGGAATCAACAAAAGCCGGAAGATCGTGGGCTGGTACACGAACCCTGGTGACAATTCGCACTCGTTCCTGCGAAAAGGTAAAACGTATACCAACATCGATTATCCGGGTGCCGACAACACCATCGCGTTGAACATCAACGACGCCGGCACAATTATTGGCATTTGGTTTAACAATGCCGATGAAACAGTTCACGGTTTCGCGCTAACCAAAGGTGGTCACACCACCATTGATGTGCCTAACGCGCTCTACACCGAACCAGTAGGCATCAACTCCGCAGGCGTGATTGTCGGCGTGTACTACGGTCAGGATTTTGTGCTTCACGGTTTCATCTACCAAAAAGGGCAGTTCACAACCGTGGATTATCCCGGAGCCAGCAACACCGACCTCACTGGCATCAACGATCAGGGTCAGATGGTGGGTGGATACGGAGATGACATCTTCGTCGGTGAGGGAGAGTGGTCTACACCCTATCCATTTTTGCTGGATCAAGGAACCTTCACACCCCTCACGCTGCCGCTGGA
Source organism: Terriglobales bacterium (assembly GCA_049589215.1). Taxonomy (GTDB): domain Bacteria; phylum Acidobacteriota; class Terriglobia; order Terriglobales; family Acidobacteriaceae; genus Acidiflorens. The sequence continues at coordinate 3,497 of JBAWAI010000501.1, forward strand.
CGACGCGCAAGTTACCTGGACCTACACTCTGAACGGAAACAGTTTCGTCGGCATGTATGTCAACAGCCTGGGCAATATTCAGGGCTTCGAGGCAACGATCAGCCAGTAAACCTTCATGAAGCATTCCAACAACATCGAACCGTGACCCAATTCAAGGAGAACAAGCCATGCCGAAACAAAAACAGATCTGCGTAACTTCATTCTTAGCCTTGCTCGCCATAGGAATATTCGCCATCGCAAGTCAGAGCCAGCCTCCAACTGCGCCTAGAGCGGCCGGATTCGGCTTCCACAAACACGTCGGTTCGCAGGCGCGCCAATTCCCCCACCGCTCAAAGGCGAGAAGCAAACAGCAGCCCGAAGCCGTAAGCCTCAGCTACGGATTGATCGACTTTCCCCGCTCCACCGCGAGCACCGCCTTTGGCATAAATAAACAAGGAGATGTCGTGGGTGGCTACGGCCCAGTCCCGCCTCCAGGCTGGTTTGAAACCACCGGCTACACGCTGAAGAAGAACACTTATCGCACACTCGCCTATCCCGGCGCGGCCTATTCGGTTCCATACGGTATCAACGACAAGCGGGTGATCGTCGGATTCTACGATTTCGCGGGAGATGGAGATGCTCGCGGCTACCAGTACAAGGCCGGAGAGTTCACAACCATTGACTATCCCGGCGCGCCCTTCACCGCACCCGACGCCATTAACAACTCAGGCGAGATCATCGGCATATACGGCGACAACAGCGATATTCAGCATGGATTCATGCTCAAGGACGGAGTCTACACATCGATCGACGTGCCCAACTCCTATGACACCGAGCCGCGGGGCATCAACTCCAAGGGCGTGATTGTTGGTGATTACTACGATTTCAACAATATCCAACATGGCTTTATCTACCAGGGTGGCCAATTCACTCAGGTGGACTATCCCGGGACCACCAACACCGTACTCAGCGGCATCAACGATGCGGGCCAGATGGTCGGCACGTACGGAGATGGCACGATCGGCGTTGGCTTCGATTGGGGAACATCCAACATCTTTCTTCTCGATCAGGGAACGTTTACGCCACTGGCGCTGCCGCTGGGCGACATTCAAGTCACATGGTCCTACACCATGACCGGCAATCAGTTCGTGGGCTTCTATGTCGACAGCACAGGAAATCTTTTTGGCTACGAGGCAGAAATAGCTAACGGCGAAGTAACTCGGATTTCGAAGGTCCAGTAATAGTTGATAAAGAGTAGCGTCACTCTCGAAAGTGAATCAACACGGCCAGGGAATCGCGCGGAGGGAGTTTTAACATGATCAGAATTTTGCTCTCTGTACTGATAGGCGCCGGCATGGTGTGTTCGGCTGCCGGCGTTTCCAAGCCAGATAAAACAGAGCCTGGTTCAACAGTCCGCACCTACTACATAGCCGCCGACGAGGTCGAATGGGACTATGCTCCCGGCGGCGTCAACAAAATGATGGGCATGAAGTTTGATGGCTACTCGAAAGTCTTTGTCGAGCGTGGCCCGCATCGCATTGGCAGTATCTATCGGAAGGCGCTGTATCGCGAATATACGGACGAAACCTTTACTCGCCTTAAACCGCGTCCGGCAGAGTGGGAGTCCTCCGGAATTCTCGGTCCGATTCTGCGGGCCGAGGTTGGCGATACGATTCGCGTGGTCTTCAAGAACAACGCCACCCACCCCTATAGCATGCATCCTCATGGCGTCTTCTATAAGAAAGACTCGGAGGGCGCACTCTACGAGGATGGGACGTCCGGTTCGGACAAAGGCGACGACGCTGTGCCGCCCGGCAAGACTCACGTTTACACATGGGACGTACCGGAACGAGCCGGGCCAGGACCGAATGATCCAAGCTCGATCGTGTGGCTCTACCACTCGCATGCCTACGAAATGAGAGACGTCCACAGCGGCTTGGTGGGCGCAATCATTATCTCGCGTCGCGGTGCTGCCGATGCTGCCGGGAAACCTAAAGATGTCGACAGAGAGTTTGTCTGCTTATTCATGCTGATCGATGAAAACCAGAGCTGGTATCTGGACTACAACATTCAGACATACACCGGCGATCCTAAGGGTGTGAATAAGAGTGAGTTCATTCCAGTCGACGCCGACGGAAATCTGACTGCCGCCGGCACGGGCTTTTCGGTCGCCAATGGAAAGTTCGCGATTAACGGATACATCTATGGAACTGGACCCACCATGACGATGAAAAAGGGTGAGCGCGTTCGCTGGTATCTCGTTAGCCTCGGCGAGGGCTTTAGTATTCACACGCCGCATTGGCACGGAAATGTCGTCCTGCAGGATGGCAAGCGTACGGACGTGGTTTCCCTTATGCAAGCACAGATGGTCACAGTGGACATGGTCCCCGATGACCCCGGTACCTGGATGTTCCACTGCCATCTTGACGACCACATGGAGGCCGGGATGATGGCGTTCTACAAGGTCGAGCCGTGAATTTACGCGCCTCGAAACACGCATAATCAGCTGCGTAAAATAGCTCGAGAAATGGGGTCAGAGCGTCGCAACGCATGCGGCAGCGATTGGATGAATCCGGAGCGTTCAAAGCAAGACATGAAACTTTCAATCTTCCTTCCAACCGTATTCGTCCTCTGCTCCGCATTGATCCTCAGCGGCAGCACAAAGCCACTGACGATGGACCCGCTGACCGGCCTCCCACTTTATCCCGCTACCGATTCTCGACTCCATCTGGGAAACGATCCGACACAATTGCCCGAGTCAACTGTCTGCGGAAGCACAGTGCAGGCCGACTTCTATTCCGTATACGACTCTAAGGTGGATGCCACCCTGGTGTGGTATGCGATTCACCTCCCTGGCTTTAAGAGAACGCACGCTTACGCCGCCAAACGATCGCAGGATACGTTCTACAAATCCGATGGGACCTTGGCTGTTTCTGTGACAGGAAGCTCTGCCAAAGCAGACGAGAACACCGAGACCTATTCCGTGGTCTACTCTCGTTTCCGCCCCGCCCTTCCAGAGAAGGCGATCATCGGTCTCAATCAGCAACAAGTGATCTGCCCGTGACCTCTGGCATTGAAGGATGTGCTTCCAAGGGGTCTGCGTGCGAACTTATCGCACTCGAACAAGCGGGTGAATCTGAAGATCACTCTGTCGGCAATCTTTCTGGGACATGGGAGAGCGCCTAACGATTTGAGACTGCTCGCCAGGGCAAGCAGTCATGTGCTATTTCGCGAACTGCCCGTCCGAGAAATCGCAAAAAGCAAATAATCAGCCCAGGGCGTTCAACCGTACGGATGCCGGCATACTTCACCAGATGCCGACTTCTGGCCAGAAACGGGTTTCGACAGGACAATGGCACATCTCCTCGAATCTGCTCAAATGTGATAAACCTTTGTAGATTTAGTATGACGTGTGTGGTGAAGATGCATCAATATCCGTAATCGATTGCGCAGCATTTGCCTCACACGCGGTTTTCGCAATCGAGGGCATGGCCTGTTCCGTCCGGGGTATCCTCGAACCGTATAGGCAAGACAAAATGGTTCGCACTGGGGCGAACAACATTGCGGGAGACAACATGAGCAAGGTCCAGAAACGCTACGTGTTGATCGGCGGAGTCTTAGGTTTGATTGTGCTCGCGCTGATTGTTGGAGCCTTGCGCCCGTCCAAGAAGGCTTTGGGAGCGGCGAGCACGCCCGATGTCGAGGTCGTTCAAGTCGAGAAGAAAGATGTTCCAATTTATGCGGAATGGATTGGTACGCTCGATGGACTGGTAAATGCCGATGTGAGAGCGCAGGTCACGGGCTATCTGTTGAAGCAAGGGTATCAAGAGGGTGCTTCGGTTAAGCAGGGTCAACTTCTTTTCCAAATCGACCCGCGACCTTTTCAGGCAGCGCTCGATCAGGCCCAGGGCCAGCTCGCTCAGGCACAAGCAGCTCTTGCCAACGCGCAGGCGGTACAGCGTCGGACGGAACTCGATGTGCAGCGTTATAAGCCGCTGGCGGAGGAACAGGCCGCTAGCCAGCAGGATCTCGACAATTCGGTGCAGAACAATCTTGCCGCGATCGCAACCGTAGAAACCGCCAGAGCACAAATCAAGACGTACGAAGCCGCGGTTGAAACCGCGAACATCAATTTGGACTTCACTCGCCTCGTTGCGCCGATCGATGGCATCGCCGGGCAGGCCCAGCTTCAGGTCGGCGCTCTTGTCAGCCCCAGCAGCGGCATCGTGACTTCCGTCTCGACGGTGGATCCGATCAAGGTCTATTTCACCGTGAGCGAGCCCCAATATCTCTCATGGCGAAGACGTTTCCCAACCGAGGAGAGCCGCTTGCAGGCCGACAAGGAGCTCCGCCTGCAACTGATCCTGGCCGACGGTTCGACCTATCCGTACGAAGGGAAATTTTATTTCGCTGACCGGCAAGTGAACGAGACCACCGGCGCGATTCGCCTTGCCGGACTCTTCCCGAACCCCAATAACATTTTGAGACCCGGCGGTTACGCCAAAGTCCTCGCTGTCGTCCGCACTCAGCCGGGAGCCTTGCTTGTTCCGCAGCGCGCGGTCTCGGAACTGCAGGGCGGCTACCAGGTGGCTGTCGTCGGTCCCGACAACAAAGTCGACGTTCGAACCGTAACTGTGCAGGACCGCGTCGATAACCTGTGGATCATCGCGAGCGGGCTGAATGCCGGGGACCGCGTCGTAGCCGAAGGCGTTCAAAGAATGCGCACCGGCGCGCACGTGAATCCCAGGCCTTTCGTAGCAGAAGCCAAGGATTGAATAAGGATTGATGAGTAAGGATCGATCAGCTGACGATCGATGAGCTCGAGATCGACGAGCTTTTTTTAAGAAGATCGATGAATCGATAAGGACAAATGATCCATGTCAAAATTCTTCATCAACCGCCCCATTGTTGCCATGGTGATTTCGATCGTCATGGTGTTGGTTGGTTCACTCACGGTGCTGACCTTGCCCGTCGCACAGTTTCCCAACATTACCCCACCTGAAATCCAAGTCATCGGCACCTACGTTGGAGCCGATGCTCAGACTCTTGAACAAGCCGTGGCCACTCCCATCGAGCAGCAGATGAACGGAGTGGACAACATGAATTACATGTATTCGCTGAACGCCACGGGCAACAATACCACCAGCCTGATCGTGGATTTCGACGTTAAGACCGATCCGAATACTGATTTTATTCTCACGCAATCTCGGGAAACACAGGCTGCGTCCCAGCTTCCCGCGGACGTCAACAATTACGGGATCACGGTTCGAAAGTCAGTCACCGCTCCGCTCATGTGGGTTGCTCTTTATTCTCCGCGCGGAACCTATGACGCCAAGTTTCTGGCCAACTATGCCTACATCAATATCGTCGATCCGATTCTTCGCTCCAGCGGCATTGGCAACGTTCAGGTATTCGGTGCGGGCCAATACGCGATGCGCCTGTGGGTGAAGCCTGACACGCTGGCGAAGCTGGGCATCACCGTACCGGAGATCGTCAGCTCGATTCAGGCGCAAAACACCGTAAATCCCGCGGGAAAAGCGGGAGGCGAACCCGCACCCAAGGGCCAGGAATACACCTACACAGTTCTCTCGCAGGGACGCCTGGTTTCGCCCGAAGAATTCGGCAACATCGTGGTCCGCGAAACGCCCGATGGTGCAACGGTACGAGTGCGCGACGTCGCTCGGATGGAACTTGGTGCGCAAGACTACAGTATCTCAGGACGCTTTAACGGCAAGCCCGGCGCCATTATTGCCGCATATCAGTTGCCGGGATCGAACGCCGTCGATGCCGCAGCCGGGGTCAAGAAGTTGATGGCGCAAATGAAAGCGCGTTTTCCCGAGGATATGGATTTCGCCGTTTCCCTCGACACGACGCTATCCGTGACTCAGGGCATCAAAGAAATCGTTGAAACTCTTGTGATCGCGCTCGTCCTGGTTATTATTGTTGTTTTTCTTTTTCTTCAGGGCTGGCGATCAACGCTGATCCCACTGCTGGCGGTGCCGGTTTCGCTCGTGGGCACATTCGTGCTCTTCCCACTGTTCGGTTTTTCCATCAATACGCTCTCTCTGTTCGGGTTGGTCTTGGCGATCGGCCTTGTCGTCGATGACGCAATCGTCGTTGTCGAAGGCGTCGAGCGTCATATCGAAGAAGGCATGACTCCGAAAGACGCAGCCCTGAAAGCGATGGAGGAACTCTCGGGTCCGGTTGTCGGCATCGCCCTCGTGCTCTCCGCGGTATTCGTGCCCACCGCCTTCATTCCCGGAATCACGGGCAGGTTGTATCAGCAATTCGCCGTCACCATCGCCATTTCGGTAATTCTCTCCGCGTTCAACGCCCTAACCCTCAGCCCCGCTCTGGCGGCATTGCTGCTTCGTCCGCGCCAGGAAAGCCACGGTCCGCTGCGGAGATTCTTCGATTGGTTCAACCGCATGTTTGAGCGCGCCACTGACGGCTATGTCGGTTGGAGCGGCGTCCTGCTCAAGAAAACTGTTGTTGTAGGTGTGCTTTTGTTGGCATTTTGCGCCGCCTCGGCATTCTTTTCCAGTCGCGTGCCCTCGAGTTTCCTCCCCGATGAAGATCAAGGTTACACCTACGTCAACCTGCAATTACCGAACAGCGCGTCGCTGGAGCGGACATCGCAAGCCGCGACCCAGATCGAAAACATTCTCGCGAGCACACCGGGCGTGAAGTACACGACCAGCGTCATCGGTTTCAGCCTGCTCAGTTTCGTTCGTACCAGCTATAACGCCTTCTTCGTAGTCACTCTCAAGCCATGGGATGAACGCACGACCCGAGCCGAACAGTTCCAGGCCATCAAGGCGCACTTGAATCAGCAGCTTTCCAAATTACCGGCGGGAATCGCATTCAGTTTCTCGCCGCCGGCCATTCCAGGCGTCGGCACCGCTGGCGGATTCACATTCATCCTTGAAGACCGTTCCGGCGGCAGCATCCAATTTCTCGCGAAAAACGTGAACACGTTCCTCGAAGCCGCGCGAAAGCGGCCCGAGATCGCCAGCCTGAGCACCACTTTTTTGCCCAGCGTTCCGCAGAAATTTGTCGATGTGGATCGCGACAAAGTTTTGAAACAGGGTGTGAATCTTCCCGATGTCTACCGCACCATCCAGACCTTTATGGGCGGATATTTCATTAACTACTTCAATCGCTTCGGCCGTCAGTGGCAGGTTTACGTTGAAGCCGAAAGCGAAGATCGCGCCAGCGCTGATAACGTCGGGCGATTCTATGTCCGCAACAGCAAGGGCGAGAACGTCCCGCTCTCGACGCTCACCACGGTTAAATCGCAGTTCGGGCCCGAGTTCACGATGCGCTTTGACGAGTACCGCTGCGCGCAAATCAACGGCAGTGCCGCACCCGGCTTTAGCGCCGATCAGGCCAGTGCGGCCCTCGAAGATGTTTTCAAGCAAACCATGCCGCGAGAAATGGGATTTGACTACTCCGGAATTTCCTTTCTGGAGCAGAAGGCGCGGCAGGGAGTGCCGCCAGCGGTGATCTTTGGACTGTCCTTGTTGTTTGTCTTTCTGATTCTTGCGGCTCTTTATGAAAGCTGGTCGCTCCCCTTCAGCGTACTGCTCAGCACTCCAGTTGCGGTCTTCGGAGCTTTTTTTGTTCTATGGTTACGCCGCATTCTGCTCGGC
>JBAWAI010000502.1:0-4743 GCA_049589215.1 Terriglobales bacterium
CATCGACTACGCGCGGCGCGCCGAAAAGGCCGCTCTCGATTCCGACCCGAGGCTCAAGAACTCCGATGGTGGATCGTTCGATGCTGCAACTGGGCGCAAGATTCTCGCCAACTCGCATGGCTTTGTCGGCGAGTATCGGCGTTCGTATTGCTCGGTCGCTGCCGTTCCTATCGCGCAAGATGATCAAGGCAACATGCAGCGCGATTACTGGTTTTCGGTCGCGCGCAGCCTGGCGAAACTCGAATCCGCCGAATCGGTCGGCAAAGAGGCTGCGCGGCGCACGCTTCGGAGGCTTGGAGCGCGCAGAGGAAAAACCGCGCATGTTCCCGTCGTGCTCGATCCGATGGTCTCCGCCTCGATGCTCGAACATATTTTCGAGGGCGTGAACGGCGACTCCGTCTATCGCGGAGCGTCGTTTTTGGCCGGCAAACTGGGCGAGCAGATCGCCGGCGCAAACGTCACCATCATCGACGACGGCACGATGGTTGGTGGCTTCGGCACCTCTCCGTTCGACGGAGAAGGAATTCCTACGCGGCGAACCGTGGTCGTCGAAAACGGAATTCTCAAGTCTTATCTGCTCAACACTTATACGGCGAAAAAACTCAAGCTTGAAACCACCGCCAACGCCTCGCGCGGCCTGGCCGGCACGCCGGGAATTTCTCCCGGCAACTACTTTCTTCAGCCTGGGACAAAAACTCCAGGGCAGATTATCGGCGAGATCAAAGACGGGCTCTATGTCACCGAATTTCTCGGTCACGGCGCGAACCTTGTGACTGGCGATTATTCGCGCGGCGCTTCCGGGCTTTGGATCGTCAACGGCGAACTGGCTTATCCGGTCGAAGAGATCACGGTTGCGGGCAATCTGAAAGAGATGTTCAAAAACATCTCCGAGATCGGCACCGATCTCCAATTCCTGGGCAGCGTTGCGGCCCCTACCATTCGCATCGACGGACTCACGGTCGGCGGCGAGTGACCCCCTCTACCTCGGTCTTTTGGAATCAATGACTTAGCTGTTGTAAACTGGCCAAGTCTTTGAGGAATAAGGACTTAGACGTAAAGTATTCATAAATCAGAGACTTGGATCCGTTTTGCCGGTGATTCTCCCGCCCATCTGCTATTTTTCGCGGCGGTCCGTCTCATTATTCGTTCTCGAGCGGCGCACGGGCTGCCGCCGGAAGCGAGTGCATTGTGCCGGTTCGTCGCGCGTCTTTTTCAAAGAGCGAATGCAGAGCGCGTTTTTTGCTCACTCAATTGTGCGGATGTTTTCGCGGCTAAGTCAAGGATTCTTTCGCGCGATGACGCAGGCGTTTGAGGGTGGTGTAGAATTTCCGAGTCGAGCTTTTCGAGTTTGGGTTTTCGAAGTTGGCTTCTCGAGTTTAGCTTTTCTGCTAGCCCCCGCTGTTCTCCGCAGCGAATCATGTCGGGACGTAGCGCAGCCTGGTAGCGCACTTGCTTGGGGTGCAAGGGGTCGCGAGTTCAAATCTCGCCGTCCCGACCAATTCTTTTTGTAGTGCGTGGCTTGTCCGGCTCTTGCCGGACTATTCTTCCAGCTCGCTTTCTTCTGGAGCGTCGGTGGGGCTCTCAAACTCCATACGATAGCCATCGGGATCGGTGACCGGCACGACCCACAAGCGGTTCCCTACATAGGGGCGTCTGCGGGTCTTAATTCCGCGCGACTTGAACTCTCGATAGAGGGCGAGCGCGTCTTCACACATGAAGCAGACCGAGGCTCCAATGCCAAGCGTTTGAGTTGGCCTACCTGCCGGACGGAACTCCTGGAGCATGATGGCGGCGTCGCCAAGCTCAAGCCAACACCAGCGAATTTTGCCGTCGGGATTGTCCTCGGTCCGGTCCGTAATCCACTGATTCTTGATTTTGAATCCGAGCCCTTCAACATAGAACCGCAACGAGGATTCCATGTTGGTGACGCCGAAGAAGGGCACTGCCTGCTTGACGTTCGCAGTTGGGGTGGTTATGACGGTCATCGTTCACCTCAGCAGCATCGCTGGGTATTTTACTAGCGGTTGCTTTTCTCAGTGAGGGCTGGCTTGGTGAGGCTGTCAATTGTTGCCAGAGGCAGGGTTGTGGTGTGGCGGGGTGATGCCCAGGCGGCGTTCTTTTTCTTCCAGGAGCGCGTTTATCTCCTGCACCAACTCGATCAGCTTCTGCGGATCTTGCTCGACGGCCGCTTGCGCGCAGAGTTGCATCCACCGTTCTTTCTTTTCGCCTTGCATCGGGGCCTCAGTGGGGAAGGCAGGATAGTAACAGAGACCGCGCGGCAGCATGGTCTAGCGCGAACGCTGGCATGCGCCAAATTGCGCCAATGTTTTCGGCTGGTATGGCGGGAGACAGAAGGCTGCGCCCCCGTGCCGTTACGATGGGCTCGGCGGGTCGGGGGAGGCTCGCCGGCGAAATAGCCGCTTGGGCGATCCCAGGCGGCTCTTTCTTTGCCCGCGTGGACGTTGGGACCGGACTGTTGCTGCGCTCCCTGCCGGACGGCTCGGCGCTTGCAATTCTGCTGGCTTTGGGACTAGGTTTTTCTTAGACGAAAGGAGCGCCTGCCTGCCATGATCTACCTTCTCATTCAACATGAGGTCGCCGACTACTCCGCATGGAAGGCGGTGTTCGACTCGTCGCTGGACTGGCGCACGAAGCATGGCGAGCGCAACTGCCGCATCTTTCGCGGCGTGCAGAACCCGAACGAGCTGACACTGCTGTTTGAGTGGGAGAGCTTTGAGAAGGCGCACGCCTTTATCACGGCGGACGAGTTGAAGGCGAGGATGGCGAAGGCGGGCGTCAAATCGACGCCGCGGGTGGAGTATTTGAATGAAATGTTCAGCATCCGGCGGAGTTCGGCCGACTGACGGCCGCCGGAGCCGGGCTTTCTTTTGCGGTTTTGTGGTCCTTTCGGGCGCTTGCGCATCCAAAAGGTGAAGCTGGGCAGCCGGACCTGGGGTCTTAGCTTTCTTGCATGTTCCGTGTTTGGCGCTTCATTTTCCGCACTTTCTTTATTGTGCGCTGCGTGTGCCGCTTCTTTTGATCGCGGGTTGGCGCTGTCTGGGCTCATATTCCAATTCTTTGCAGCAAAATTTTGAAGTAACGAGGAGAGGTTCATGGCTAAGAAAAATTCCGGTAGTTCCTCCACCAGTTCGACAACTCATGTTTCGCCGAATCAGGGCAGCAAGATTTCCGCGCAGCCGCGCTTTCATCAGAGTGGCCGCGAGATCCAGCAATTTGGCACCGTGACCAATATGCAGCCGCTGCAACTCGCCGAGCCGGTGCGGCTGGAGATGAATGAGCAACTCAACCAACTGCTGGCTGACACGATGACCCTGCGCGACCTCTACAAGAAATCGCATTGGCAGGTGTCAGGACCGACGTTCTACCAGCTACATCTGCTCTTCGATAAACATCACGACGAGCAGGACGAACTTGTGGATACGATCGCGGAGCGAATTCAGCTGCTGGGCGGGATCAGCATTGCGATGGCGGCAGATGTGGCGGAGATGACGCGGATTGCGCGACCTCCCAAGGGACGCGAGGAGGTGCCGGTGCAGCTGTCGCGGCTGCTGGACGCGCACCAGATCATTATTGAGCACGTGCGCGAACTGGCCGAACGCGCGGATAAGATCGGCGACGCCGGAACCAATGATCTGGTGGTCAGCGATGTTCTGCGAACCAACGAATTGCAGGTGTGGTTCGTGAGCGAGCATCTGGTGAATGAGCCGCTGGTGGAGGCGGATAGCGCGGGCGAGGCTCGGAAGTCGGCTTAGGTCTCAGGTCTTATGACTCATCGACAGGTGGCGTGGGACGGGGTTCTCAAATGACTGGAGAAACGCGGGTCGAATTCGATCCGCGTTTTTTATTGGCAACGCAGGTTAATAGATAGACCTGCAGCCGCGGACAGGAGTGGCCTCGCCGCGCGGGTTCGTGCCACAACTGCAAACGCGGCATGTGCTCGTATGTTTAGTGGCGGGCCTGGAGGATGTGGAGAATCTGCTGGAGCTCGTTGCGGAGATGGGCTACGTTAGGCATGTTGGCCGTCGGGAAGGGCAGGGCGGTCTGGTTTCGCTCGGGGCGAGTTTCTTCGCGCAGATGCGCGCGGGCGCCGGCGATGGTAAAGCCATCTTCATAGAGCAGCTTTTTGATGTGCACGACGGATTCGACGTCGCGCTTGCGGTACATGCGCTGGCCGGTGCTGCTTTTGATCGGCCTGAGCTGGGGAAATTCGGTTTCCCAGAACCGGAGGACGTAGGCCGGGAGGCGGCACAACTCGGCGACTTCACCGATGCGGAAGTAGAGCTTGTCGGGAATGACGACTTCGGTGTGGCGCGCGGATTTTTTCGTCCCTTTCCTTTGAAGTGTCATAAAGTTCCCATTCGTGTGTATAGCCGTTTCTAGCATGAGCGGCGTCGCGGGACAATCCCCAAAAGTACCGAGCGCACCTTTGGGTGCATGGGCAGGGCAGCCTCGGTCACCCGCGGGCCGCAGGTTGCGCTTGGCATTTGGCCATGCTCCTTACCAGGCCAACGAGACTAATCGAAAACCCAGCCAACATGATTATGCCAAAGAACGCCAGCGTGGCGCGGGAAACGCCGGCTTTCGCGAGAAAGACGAACCAGCGATCCCAGCCGAGGCCGAGCCGGGCGGGCTGCGCGCTGGCGAGGTATTTCCAGAACAGGTGGACGGGACCGCTCAATGAGTAGTCGAGGCGGTAGGTCCAGTTGGCGGTGTAGTAGCGGC
>JBAWAI010000503.1:0-3757 GCA_049589215.1 Terriglobales bacterium
GATTCTTCTGCCAAATGGGAATCTGGCGGAGAGGGAGGGATTCGAACCCTCGGTACCGGTATTAGCCAGTACAACGGTTTAGCAAACCGCCGCATTCGGCCACTCTGCCACCTCTCCGGCGTGCGGAATTACAGTTTATCACGGTCATCATCAGAGAATTTATCGCTTCAGTGATGTGATTGGTGATGAGCTTTACATCTTATCCGGCCTCCATTCCACTCACTTCTTAGCTCATGGTTGGCGTAGTTGCCGTACACTTCGGGCTCGACTTTCCTGCCATGCATTATCCTGAACCTTGCCCCGCGTTAATCTCGAGTGATGGCGACAGACCCGATCAGCACACCGCCGGCTTCTTCCCACAGACAATTGATCCTGGCTGCCCAGTTGGCCTTCCTTCCTACCGGCATACTCACTACGCTCCTCGGTCCGATGCTTCCCATTCTGATCCTCCGCTGGTCTTTGAATGACGCTCAGGCTGGCAACCTCTTTCTGGTGCAATTCCTGTCGTCGCTCGTGGGTGTGCAACTGTCGGGCGTTCTGCTCTCTCGCGTCGGGTTTCGGCCGTCGTTTCTTTTAGGCCTGTTGTTGATGGCCTGCGGCACGGCCACTCTTTATATGGGGGGAGTGGGCCTTGGTCTCGCCTCCGTGGCCGTCTATGGTCTCGGTCTTGGTCTCATCATTCCCACCGACAACCTGCTGATTGCCGAGATCAGCTCGACTTCGCGCAGCGGCGCGGTGAGCCTGCTGAATTTTTTCTGGGGCATCGGCGCGGTTCTCTGTTCGCTGATGGTTGCCTGGGCCGCGGATCACCATGCGCTGCCATTTTTTCTGGGCGCAGTTTCGTTGTTCCTGGTGCTGCTGGCGTTCGCCATGCGCAGCCTGCCGTTTCCGCCGGCCGAAATCTCAAAGGATCGCGCGACCGGCTGGCGACAAATGTTCTCTTCGCCCGCCATCTGGCTGTTCGCCGCGGTATTTTTTCTCTACCCCGGCGCTGAGACTGCTGTTGGAGGCTGGATCGGCTCCTACGTGTCACGATTCGGCGCGCGCGAGGCGGCCATCGCACCTCTCATGCCCGCATTTTTCTGGGCCGCGCTTACCCTGGGGCGCGGCCTTGGGACGTTTTTCCTGCATCGCGTGCGCGAGCAGCGTGTGTTGCTGGTTGGCTTTGCTGCGGCATCGGCTGGAATCATTTTGATGCTCTGCTCCTCTTCGCTACCCGGAGTCATCGCCGGCGCTCTGATCACCGGCCTCAGCTACGCCACGTTGTATCCCGTCACCGTGGCGCGCCTGTCGCATCGTTTTGGCGTAGCCGCACGCAGCATCGGGGCAGTCATGTTTTCGCTCGCCTCGCTCGGCCCTGCCGTTATTCCGTGGATGGTCGGCATCACCTCACAGGCGACGGGCAGCCTGCGCGCGGGGCTCTCGCTGCCGCTGGCTGCAACCGTGATTTTATTTTTGATTCATTTGCGAGATTGGTAGCGAGTTGCGCGCGCCCGCGCTCGAACCGCTCTACGATCGCGACGCCTTGGCGCGCCGCGCTTTTTCCACACGAAGTTGCGCGGTCGAAGCCAGTTCCACGCGATTGCGTCCTTTTTCTTTTGCCCGATACAAAGCCTGGTCCGCCGCTTGAATGACCTGCTCAGGCTGCCGATTTCGAGTGCTGGGCTCCGCGACTCCCATGCTGACCGTCACCGAGAGATGCTGAGGCTGCTGGCTCGTGAAAGCGATAATCTTCTTTTTCGACGATTTTCTGCGGTCGGCTTCACCCGGCCGCAGTGTAGTTCTTCTTTCGAAACCGCGCACCTTAAACTGTGAGTGCTCGATGGCCACGCGCAACGATTCGAGATGCGCCAGGGCGTCTTTGGCGGAGATCTCGCGAAAGATGATGGCGAACTCTTCCCCGCCGCAGCGGAAGGCCTGCCCGCCACCGCTCACTTTGGAGATTCGCGATGCCACCATGCACAGCACCTGATCGCCGGTATTGTGACCGTACGTGTCATTGAACTTCTTGAAGTGGTCGATGTCGACGATGGCAATCGCATACTGCTGATCGAGCGAAAGCAGCGCGTCGTTGAACGCCCGCCGACCACGAATGCCCGTGAGTTCGTCATGGTAGGCAAGCACGTAGGAGGTTTCGATCAAAGACGCGGCGAGAATGAGAGCGGCGGTAGCGACATAAGCGTCGGCCATTTTTCCGGCAGGCGCGAATTCGAGCCACAGGCACACCGCCGCGGCAGACCAGGCGAATCCCGGCTCAACCGGCTTTCGGGTTTGCAGAAATCGCCACACGAAAACCGCGCACGCCGCAACAAATCCCAGCAGCAGCCAGCCCGGGATCTCCAGGGCAGGTGATCGATGGGATGTCGAGCCGCTGTTTTCGGGACGGCAGAGCACGGCGACAACAACCGATTCAAGAAACAGCAACCCCGCCCGCGGCACAATTCCGGCGATCGCGAGGCCGCGCTCTCGCATCAGCGCGAACACGATAAAGTTCAGCGGAATAAGCACTGCCGCCAGCACCACCGCCATATGCCCGGGCCCATTCGCGGTGCGTCCGTCGGAGAAAAAATTGACGGCCCGGTGCGCCAGCAGCAGCGTGAGCAGAGAGAACAGAATGCGGCTGGAATGAAATCGCCACGCCAGAAAAAGTCCGGCGGCGAAGACGGCGACGTAGTAGAAGCCGAGCGAGGGCGCCAACTGCCCAAAAATCGGACTGTTGACCAGCGCCGCCACCAGCCCAAGCAAAAGCCCGCCGGGCACCAGCCACGCTTTCCACGTCTTTCCGTTCACAGAAGTCCTGCGCTCGAAATCCTTCTTAGCATACGGCAGCCCTGAGTCGGCAAAGAGTAATGTTTCCGGCACCGTCCTCGTCGTGCCAGTGCTCCCCGCGCGACTCGGGCACGTGCTAGTCTCTTTTGTTCATAGGCTCTCTTTATTCATTGGGCTTTCTTATGGGCGCTGCTCGCCAATCCAACCTGCGAATTGCCATCGACACTGGCGGAACCTTCACCGACTGCGTCTGGATGGAGGGCGGTCAACGCAAGACGCTGAAAGTCTTCTCGACGCCTGACGATCCCTCGCGCGCCATCGCCGAGGCGCTGCAAAAGATCGGCGCCGCACCTGGTCTCACGCTCCTGCATGGAACGCTCCTGCACGGAACGACCGTCGGCACCAATGCTCTTCTTCAGCGAAAGGGCGGTCGGGTCGCGCTTGTCACGACCGCCGGATTTGAAGACGTGATCGAGATCGGCCGCCAGGCCCGTCCTCAGCTTTATGACTTCTTCTTCGACCGTGTCCCGCCGCTTGTGCCGTCCGAGCTGCGCTTTGGGGTCAAAGAGCGCATCAGTGCTGAGGGCAAAGTGCTCGAATCTCCCACCGACGCGGAGCTGACGCGTCTGCGCGAAGCCGTATCGAACGCGCAGCCCGATGCCATCGCCATATCTCTGCTGTTTTCGTTCGCCAACCCGGAGAACGAAGTGCGCGTGGCCGCGGCGCTGCAAAGCATCGGCAAGCCGCTCTCCGTTTCGCACCGGATTCTGCCCGAGTTTCGCGAATATGAGCGCACCAGCACGGTCGTAGTGAACGCCTACCTGCAACCGCTCATGCAAAGCTACATGGAAAAAATCGCGGAGCGAGTAGCGAAACTCGCAGCTGCCGCAACAACCCGAGCCGGCCGCTCGAAGGCCCGCATCTTCGTTATGCAATCGAATGGCGGGATCGCCGCCCTCGAATTCGCCGCTCGCGAACCGGTTCGCAC
>JBAWAI010000504.1:0-4189 GCA_049589215.1 Terriglobales bacterium
TCGCGGCGAACGTGAAATACAGCGATGCCAATTCCGGCGTGTCCTTCGTCTATCCGCGAAAGGCTGCGCTGGCGTCGGTCGACAAAGCGCAGACGCCATCATCTGACGCCGATACTCTGCCCATGAACTTCGTTCAGTTGGGAGGAATGGCAGTAGCCACCGTGGCCTTGCCGCGCACGCAATATCCAGGAACGGATTTCTCCGCCGCACTGTTTCGCGTGAACGTCAATCGCAGCGTCTCCGCCGATGACTGCCCACACTTCGCCTTCGTCGACAGCAGCGACGCCGACGGCGAGCCCATCGACGCCCAGAAGGTCAAAGTCGGCGCCACCGACATGGAGATGACCTCCGAATTCGCGGGCAGCGCGGCCCGGCAGTTGGAAACGCGCTACTACCACGCGTATGAAAACGGCGCGTGCTATGAGTATGTGCTCGGCCTCTCAACCGCTGGATTTGGCGAAGCAGGGGTGCATGCGGTCGATCGCGACGAGGTTTTCGCGCGATTGGAGAAGATTCTGGCTTCGGTAAGGATTCATCCGGTGAACGAAGAACAGGTCGCACAGAAGCAAGATGCCTCGGAGCAAGCCGTGTCGAAAGAGGACCAGCAGATGCGGGAGTTGCCGAAGCAAGACTCAGCGCATCCAGACTCGGGGAATCAAAGCGCGGCAAAGCACGACTCGCAAGCGCAATTGGCGCAGAAACCCGAACCGCAGAAAGAGGCGTCCGAGCAAGCCGCCGCCCCCGAACCGCAGAAATAAGCTCTAGCAAACCCTCTGGTGGGCTGCCCCACACATCGTGCTTTTTGCGGTGTGTGGGTTTTTTCCTTTCTGTCGCCGGGCAAGAAGAACCCCACGTATTACAGATTGCGACCGACCACCAACGACAGTCCATCGCTCAATCGCTTTCGAGCCAACGCCCGCCGGAGTACAATCCCACTTACGTTAAGGAGAAAAAAATGACTCAGAAAATCATCGATGTCGTCGGAAGTTCCAAAGAGAGTTTCGCCAAGGCGGCGGAAGCAGCCGTAAAAGAAGCGGCTAAGACCGTCCGTAAGATCAAGTGGGCACACGTCGAGTCGTTCGATATGTTAATTGATGGCGGGAAGGTCAAGCAGTATCGCGCCACCACCAAGATCTACTTCGACGTTGAGGGCTAGGCTGCAATCGGCATGGAACGAGTTTAAAAGGTGCCCTTTCAGCGCCGCGCAAAGGGTCCCAAAAAGCGGAAAATGGTCATTGGAAACGTCGGGCGGCCAGGCCAAAGCGCCTGCTGTTCAGCACGCGCCAACCCATTTCGTTTGACCGATTTCCGCGCCGCACGCTAGAATAGTTGAGTTTGCCTGTACCGGTGGACCCATTCTGGGCCGCGCCGCGTTTCCGGTCAGAAGCCGCAGCGGGAAAAAACAGCAAGCACATGTGATTTGAGCGAAGCTAGCCTTCGCCAGGCGGGAGGATTTTTCCTGCCCTATAAGAGTTCTGGAGGACTTATGTACGCGGTGATCCGCGCAGGTGGTAAGCAATATAAGGTCGCCCCGGGTGATGTGATCCGGGTTGAAAAGGTGAATAATGCCGACGACGGACACGTCAAGTTCGATGACGTCCTTGCCGTCTCCGCCGAGTCAGGCCAGGTCGGTCGACCTGATGGCGAGGCGCTCGTCACGGGCGAAGTTGTTGAGCAGGGACGCGGCGCCAAGATCCTCGTCTTCCATTACAAGAAGAAGAAGCAGTACAAAAAGCTGCGTGGGCATCGCCAGGATTACAGCGCGGTCCGCATCACCGAGATTGCCTTTGGCGGGCAGTCGTTCAAAGCTCCCGAGCTGCCCAAGAAAGAGAAGAAAGTGAAGAAGGCAGTCGAGGCGCACGAAGAAGTTCGCCATGCCGCCCACGCCACGGAAGTAAAACCGGCGAAAAGGAAAGCGGCCAAGAAACCCGCCGCGAAGAAGAGCGCTTCAAAGAAGAAGTAGTGGAGCAAGAGGTCATTCGCTTCGATCAGGATAACAACGTAGATTGTGATGGGCGAAGATTGTGGCGGGCGATCGCTAAAGAGGTTTAGTTGAGAGCTTGGACCTGAGAGCTAACATCTGTTTCTGAGAACGGACAACCGAGAATTGAGAACTAGCTATGGCACATAAAAAAGGACAGGGCACTTCACGAAACGGGCGCGATTCAAACGCGCAGCGGCTTGGTTTTAAGGCCTTCGGTGGACAGGTCGTTCCCGGTGGCACCATCATCGTGCGGCAACGCGGTACGCGGGTTAAGCCCGGTCTCAACGTCGGCCGCGGCAAAGATGACACGCTTTTCGCCAAAATCACCGGCAAAATCAAGTTCCTCGACAAAGGTTCAATGGGCAAGTTCGTCATCGTCGAGCCGGTCGAAGTCGGGTAAAGAAAGCTAAACCGCGCCATCATCCGCGAATATCCAGAGTGACTAGCACCGTCTCGCCTTCATACGCGACCGGAAACTCGAGCCGTTCCCCTCTTTCTGTGCAGTGGATGCTGTAGCTTGCGCCGATGACCACGGTTGGAATCGTCAAAGTGCAAATTTCTCCGGCGCCGATTTTGTGTTTGAAGTGCCCCGCAATGATGTTGCAGACCTCCCCAATGGCATCGGATTTCTGCGCGGCCGCCTCTTCTATCGGAATCATCAGCATCTTCGAAGCGATCTGCGTGGCCACGCGATCGCTGCAACGGAGGCTGAACACGGCTCGCATGGCGCCGGCGATCCCGATCAAGCCCGTCACATAGGCGACTACAGAAGCATCATTGGCGGGCGACGCGGATTCGGCGCTGCCTTCCGAAGAAGGGGAGTTCAGGGTGGTGCCGACCATAGTGGCGAAGACTTCGAGCGTCGCGGAGCGCAGGACCTCTGCCCATTCGCCGCGCGGAGTTGTGGCTTCTCCCAGACCGGTTCTCATGTCCGTGACTTTGGCAGCTTTGGACGTAGTCATCGAGTCGTCATTGCGAGGTCCGCTGTTGTAGCCGTAGTTGTAATAGCCGTAGTTGTGATAGCCGTAGTTGTGATAGAAGATCGGCAGCCAGACTCTATCCCTGAACTCGATTCCTGCGGGCGAAGGGGCATGGGCCTTTATACTCGGAATTGATTTCAGGCGTTGATCCCAGGGTCGTTGACTCCGCGACCAACGCTGAGGAGTTGTTGCGGGCTTGTGTGCGGCGGTGTAAGCCGGTGCTTCCGGTTCTCTTATGTTTATCGATGAGGCCACAATTCGAGTGAAGGCCGGCGATGGCGGCAACGGCTGCATGGCCTTCCGGCGCGAGAAGTTTATTCCGCGCGGCGGTCCCTCCGGTGGCGACGGCGGCAACGGCGGCGATGTCTGGATGGAATCGAGCGAGCGCCACAACACGCTCGTCCACTTTCGCTTCAATCCCGAATACAAATCCGGTCGCGGACGCCACGGCGAAGGCTCCAACAAGACTGGCCGCGAAGGCGAAGACATCGTCCTCAAAGTGCCGGTCGGCACGATCGTCTACGACGCCGAAACGGGAGAGAGAGTCCACGACTTCTCGCGGCCCGACGAACGTGTCATCATCGCGCGCGGTGGTCGCGGTGGCCGCGGCAACGCGCAGTTTGCGACCTCCACGCACCAGGCGCCGCGCGAGCACGAAGACGGACGCCCAGGCGAAGACCGCACCTTCCGTCTCGAACTGAAACTGCTCGCCGATGTCGGCCTCGTCGGCTTTCCGAACGTTGGCAAATCGACTCTCATCTCACGCATCTCAGCCGCGCGCCCTAAAATTGCCGACTATCCCTTCACCACGCTGGAGCCAAACCTGGGCGTGGTTCTGGTCGGCGACAACCGAAAGGGCAAGAAAAACGACAAGCACGAAGAGGTCAGCTTCGTCGTCGCCGACATTCCCGGCCTCATCGAAGGCGCGCATACTGGCGCTGGGCTCGGCATCCAGTTTCTGCGCCACATAGAGCGCACGCGCCTGCTCGTGCATCTGGTCGATGTGTCGGATGCCAGCGGGCGGTCCGATGTGATCAACGACGTTCAGGTGATCCTCGACGAGCTGAAGAATTTTGGCGCCGGCCTCGAAACCAAGCCCACTCTTATGGTCGCTTCCAAAATCGACGTGGCGAATCCAGATAAGCTGAAAAAGCTGAAGCAATGGTGCACCCGAAAAAAGCTGAAACTCTATCCAATCTCTGCGGTGACCGGCGAAGGCATAGAG
>JBAWAI010000505.1:0-1949 GCA_049589215.1 Terriglobales bacterium
GCGGGAGCAGTGGAACCATCGCAAGTAAACTCGTTCACCAGCCAGGTCTGCGAAAGGACAGCTTCACCCCCAGAACAGAGCTGAAGACCTCGCACATAGAGGACCATTGGACCAGATGGGAACTAGACCAGATGGGAACTCGACCAGATGGAGCTCGACCTTGCGGTTCTGTTTCCTGGTCACGATCTGCCCCGAAGCCGGCTAAGTTCACGGCGATCGCGCTTCGATGGTTTGCCCTCCCGCGACGCTTCGAAATGCGGCAAGGTTTTGCGCTCTTCCGCCAACTTTAGACGCAAATCCCGACTTTCCTCGGTCTCACAGTACAGCGTCTGCGCAACCGCCGCAGGGCCGCGCACTTCACTCAGAAGGAGGACCTTCACCTGAACGTCGCCGCCGTCATTCTTCACCTGCAACAAGTCACCGATTCGGACCTCGCGTGAAGCCTTAGCCGGTTGGCCGTTGGACTGAATCCTGCCGAGTTCGCACGCTCTTGTAGCCAGTGAACGCGTCTTGAAGAATCTGGCAGCCCAGAGCCATTTCGTACGTAGCTCATGATCCATTTCTCAATAAAGGAGGTCAGACCCGGCCCGTCAGTGAGACAGAGTGTCCACGGTCCCAACTAGATTGGTGAAGAGATATTGAGCAGTTCAAGTCGGCATAACCCGATAAAATCCATTATCGCGTTTAAACGATAAACGCGGCGGGGGCGGGTCGTAACAGATGACCTGATTCCTATCGGTGAAGAGAACGTTAACTCCTGCCGAATTCAACGCCCTCGTCGATATTCCTCCTGAGTTGGAATGGCTCGCCAACATCACCAATCCCAAACACGCTGCGCCTACCAGGTCGATGTCGCGGAGCTCGTGGAGTTCACCGGCCTGGAAAACCACACCGCGCCTGCGTACAGCAACGCGCTCTGAGTTCAAGTAGCCGCCGTCTGGGGTGTGGAGAAGTGGGAAGCGCGAAGCGGTTTCCACTTCTCCATGCTCGTGGGAGTTCTGGTCAGCCACGCCCTCGGTGTGCGGGCGGTCGATAACCCAGCGAAGAGTGTGGCCTGACGGTGTTGTTGAACGCGCCAGCGCTCGGCCAGCACGCGCAGTTCCTTGATATCTTGGCTTCGCTCACGCTTCGGCTGGTATCGGTTATTTTTTGAGTGAACTGTACGTTGCTACCAGGCTCGAGGCTTACACGGAAGTCGTCCGCGGATGTCGTCAGTGCTCTCTCCTCAGAACGGCTGACCACGCTCGACGATGCTTCCGGTGCCAATTGGCCCCCGGAGCCGGGCGGTAAGTTCGGAGCAAACCACTGCTGCCACGGCGCACCAGGGATCGTCCGCTTCCTCTTACGAGCGATGGAGATTTTTCCCAAATTAGAAACTCGAGCAATGACAATCGGGCACTTAACACCATCTTATCCGCATGGACGGCGTGTATTCGTTCGAGGTGATGCGCGACGCGGCGGCGGTAGGGTGTTGCGCTACGTGCAGGACGATGTGAACAGTTCGCCGACGCTGGAGATATCACGTACTTCCCCAACGCGCCACTCCGAAAGTTGTTTGGAGATACACTTCAACATGATGGAGGCATAACTAGTCATAGCGGTGTGGTGGAAGTTTGGCTGGACGATATTCCGTTGCCGCCGCCAGAAGGCACCGTCGCTCGCAAGCAGGCCGTTTCCAAAGATTGGAGAGCCTGGAGCGACCTCCGACGGTTGACTTAGGCTGAGACACAGAGCGGGATTGCCGGGGTTCGCTCCGACGACCGTCAACAGGTACCGATCCAAGGCGTGCAATCAAGGTGATTTGGCACTCATACGGAGAGCAAATCGTCGCAGAAAGAAAAAACGCAGTGAAGCATGACGCTTCACTGCGTTGATGGAGGCGGAGAATTTCCTAGAAGAGGAACTTTCCGCCAAACTGGAAGGTGCGTGGATCATACGTCGACGTCACC
>JBAWAI010000506.1:0-2321 GCA_049589215.1 Terriglobales bacterium
CTGCGTTGCGGTCGGAATCGAAGCCCAGGCCTTCGCGCGAGACGTCATTGGCTACGATGGCATCAAGCGATTTTGCGGCCAGTTTCTTGCGGGCATTTTCGAGGACGTTTTCGGTTTCGGCGGCGAATCCGATTACGATCTGCGAAGCGCCGGCGGCCGCGTGCTTGTGCGCAGCGAGTTCTTTGAGGATGTCGGCGGTCGGCTCCAGTTCAAGCGAAAGCGGACCTTTGCGTTTGATCTTTTCTCCAGACGCAATTTTCGGGCGGAAATCGGCCACGGCCGCGGTTTTAATCACGACAGTGCTTTCAGGCAGGAGTTTCAACACTGTTGTGCGCATCTCCTCCGCTGTTTCGACGCGCGTTAGCTCAGCCGCTCCGGGCGGCGCGATAGAAGTTGGACCGCTGACGAGCAGCACGCGCGCGCCCCGGCGCGAAGCGGCCTCGGCGATGGCGTAACCCATGCGCCCGCTGGAACGGTTGGTGAGGTAGCGAACGGGGTCGATCTTTTCGCGCGTCGGGCCAGCGGTGACGAGAACCGTTTCTCCGGCCAGGTCCTGAGATGCGCCGAGAGCTCCGAGCACCGCCGCCACAATCGTTTCGTTTTCCGCGAGGCGTCCCGCTCCGGTCATGCCGCACGCGAGGTAGCCGCTGCCGGGCTCGACGATGTGCACGCCGCGCTGGCGAAGCGTTTCCAGATTCGCTTGCGTGGCGGGGTGGTTCCACATGTTCACGTTCATGGCGGGGGCGACGACTACGGGAGCGGTGGTTGCGAGATAAAGAGTGGAAAGGAAGTCGCTCGCGACGCCTTGCGCAAATTTAGCGAGCACATCGGCGGTCGCCGGCGCGACTACTAGAGCATCGATCGCCTGCGCGACAGCAATGTGCTCGATGGCCGACTCGAGATTGGCGTCAGACTCGCCGCTCCCAAAAAGATCGGTGATGACCTTTTCACCGGAAAGCGCCGCGAAGGTGAGAGGGCGAATAAATTCCTGGGCTGCGCGGGTCATCACGACCTGCACACGGATGCCGCGCTCCTGTAGCAGGCGGACGATCTCCGCCGCCTTGTAAGCGGCAATGCCTCCGGAGACTCCCAGTGCAATTTTCATTTTCTATGCGGACGAAGCGCGTTACGTCCTGTCTATGCGTCTTCGGTGAACGGTTTGCCCAATGGGTCGCTCGCCACTTCAGAAGCGATTTTGGGCAATTCCGGAATAATCCATTTCACCTTGCCAGCCTTGATTTCATCCTGCGCGATGCGGCAGGGCTTACGTGAAATTGTTTCGATCACCGGTGGAGCGCCGCCTTGCAGTTGCCGGGCCCGCCGTGCCGCCACCAGAATGTAGCGGTAGTTACTGTCAAACCCTTCGATCAGCTTCATAGATTCTCCCCTAGACCTCATGCCACTTGATCGATCTGGAACTTTAGTTACGAATTGGTACCGCACCAAAGGAAGCCAGAATCGGCTGAACCCGATCGCGCGCCTGTTCCAGTTGACACGCTTCGGCGGTTGCGAGCAGCCGCTCTTCTTCCATTCTAGGCTCTTTCCCGCTTCTTTTGATCCGCTCGGCGAGCACGATGGCCTTGAGTTCGTCGGCGGACTGTTCGAGCAGGTTGTTAACTAATATATAGTCGTATTTCGAGTAATTCTCAATCTCTCGCCGGGCCGTGTCCAACCGGCGACGAATCACCTCTTCCGGATCCAGGCCGCGGTTGCGCAAGCGCCATTCCAGTTTGTCGCGGTCGGGGGGAAGAATAAAGATGCTGACCGCGTCTGATAATTTCTGTTTGACCTGAGCTGCGCCTTGAACATCGATGTCGAGCAAGAGATCGTGCCCGCGGTGCTCGCTCTCGCGCAGGAAACGCCGAGCAGTTCCGTAGTAGTTGCCGAAGACGCAGGCATGTTCGAGGAATTCGCCGGCCGCAATCATGGACTCGAACTCTTCTTTGGAAACGAAGAAATATTCTTTGCCGTTCTTTTCGCTGCCGCGGGACGGGCGGGTAGTGTAGGAGATCGAAAAGTCGAGATTGTGCACCATCTTGAAGAGTTCATTGACGAGGGTCGATTTGCCCGAACCGGAGGGCGCGGAAACGATGTAGACGATGCTCATTCGAGGTTCTGCACCTGCTCGCGGGATTTTTCGATCTCCGATTTCATCAACAAGCCTGCCTCGGTAATTTTCAAAGCCTCGCCGGCTAGCCCCGAGGTTTTTGAAAGCAGGGTATTGGCCTCGCGGTTCATCTCCTGCAACAGGAAATCCATTTTCTTGCCTACTTCGGCGCTCTGACCGAGCAGCGCCTCAAAATGGTCGACGTGGGTGTTAA
>JBAWAI010000507.1:0-6853 GCA_049589215.1 Terriglobales bacterium
AGAAGAAATCCGCGTGCATCTGCGCAAATCCGCGGATTAGGCGACCACCCTGCTCCCGGCCTACTTCGCCTCTTCACTCACCGTAGGCACAATCGGAAAGTCCTGCGAGGCTCCGCGCAGCAAAGGCGTCGTCGCCTCCAACCGCTTCGTGCCATCGTGCACGGCAATCATGTGCGGCTTGCCGGGCTCATAACCCTCCCATAGCGAAACTCCCGCGTACGCGCCATCCTTGCGCAGAATGTAATACGTCATGTCGACAAATTTAAGCTTCACCATGTCGCCGTTATAGTTGCGCACAATGCGTTTCAGCGCATCCATGCCGGCGTCATGCGGAGACATGCCGCGCCGCATATTCTCGACAATCGTATGCGCGCCCGCGACCCTGATATTCTCTTCCCCGCTGCCAGTCGCGCCCGCCGAGCCCACATCCTGATCGGTGTAGCAGCCCGCGCCGATAATTGGCGAATCGCCGCAGCGCCCCGGCAGTTTGAACGCCAGCCCGCTCGTCGTCGTGATGCCCGATATCTCCCCCTTATCGCTCAGGGCCGAGCAGTGAATCGTTCCAGTCGGCGGAAAGATCACCTTACGAATTGCATCCATGCGAAGCTCCGGCTCAATGCCAAGCGCGGCCGCGCGTTGCTCCAGTCGCCGCACGCGTTCCTGCCACAACTCCGATTGCGGCGCCGTCCTTGGCTCCTTCCACTTCGGATCCGCCAGCCCCGGGCCCCACCAATCCTGGTCTGAATTGTTTTCTTTCCACAGCAGCCAGATTTTCCGCGAGTGTTCCGTGAGCAGGTTTTCGCGCGGGAACCCAACCGCGACCGCGAACTTTTCCGCGCCTTCGCCCACCAGCATCACGTGTCCCGTATGATCCATCACGGCCTTCGCAACCATCGAAACATTCTTGATATTGCGCACCGCGCCCACTGACCCCGCCCGCCGCGTCGGCCCGTGCATGCAGCACGCATCCAGTTCGACCACGCCCTCCTCGTTCGGCAGTCCGCCCAGGCCCACGCTCGTATCGTGCGGATCGTTCTCCGGCCCCTTCACCACGCGGATCGCTGCGTCAAGCGTGTCCCCGCCGCTTTTCAAAAACGCGTACCCATCATCCAGATAGTTCAATCCGTTGTGGGCGCAGATCATAATCGGCCGCGTGGCACTGTGCGTCGTGTCGGTCCCGCCCGCAGCCTGTGCGTTGCTTAGACCGTTGCTATTGCCATTCGAAGCATTCACACCTGTAGCAATTGAGGCAACCACAGCAGACTCAATAAATCCCCGGCGGGTAATAGTCATGAAGACTCCGTGCAGATGAAACGAAAAAAGAATACCACGCGCGTCCGATCAAGCTCAGATCGTCGCGGACTAAGAGATCATCGAGGGCGAGTTTTCCTCTGTGTACCTCTGTGGCCTCTGTGGTGAACGATTTTGCCGCCGAACGAAACAGAATTTGGCGACCGCCTATTTCCCAACGAACTCAAGCAGCCGTCCAATCCCAGAACGAAAAACTTCCGGCTCGGTGATCAAGCTGAACACAAGATAACCATCGCCTGCGAAATCATAGAAGTGTCCCGGATGCACACTCACCTGCGCTTGCCTCAACAACCGAATGGTCAGCTCCTCATCGCTTTCGACAGCGGGCACGCGCAGCACGGCATACCATCCGCCCTCGACCAACAACCGCGTGCACGCTGGATGCGACACAAGCCGCCGATCAAGTTCCGCAAGATTCACGCGCAGGCGATCCAGCAAAATAGGCTGAACACTCTTGCGGACTTCAAGAAATAACGGTGCAGCCAGTTGCACCGGCGCGTTCATCGACAGAAAAGTATCGGCAATCACTTCGAGCCGCGCACCCGCCTCGGCAACGGCCTCCGCCGGCCCGCTCGTCACCACCCACGCCAGCTTCATCTGCGGCAGCGCGGAAATCTTGGATATCCCGCTCAACGTAAACGTAAGCGCCTCGCCGTTGCCCGCGAAGCTCGGCCGTCCCGCACCATCGTGCGCATAGTCGAGGAAGACCTCGTCGACGATCAGCGCCGCACTATATTCCCGGCAAAAATCGTTCAGCGCCGCGGTCTCCAAAGCCGAAACATAAGACCCAGTGGGATTGTTCGGATGCACGAGAATCACCGCCCGAGTTCGCGGGCCAGCCGCCTTGTAGAGCGAATCAAAATCGATTTGCCATCCGTGATCGTAGATCAGCGGATAAGGCACTAACTTAACGTCCGAAAGATCGGCAAGAAACTCAAACAACGGATAACTCGGTTTCGGCACGAGAATTTCATCGCCCGGATTGCACAGCAGCCGAAACACGTACGAGTACGCCTCGCTCGTGCTGGTCGTCAAAACAATCCGCTCGGGATCGAAATCGAACACCCGGTGCGCCTCGCGATAGTAGTGGCAAACTGCGTTGCGTGCAGAGAGCAGTCCGCGAGGCTGTGGGTCATAATGCAGCGCTTCAGAACTCGCCAGCGCGCCAAGCACAGCTTCACCATCGGGCCGCACTCCAGCCTCAGTTGGGTTCGAGATGGTGAGATCACAAATCTCCCGTCCCGATGCCCGAACCTCATTCAGTGCGCGGCTCAGCGCGTTCGGAGCAAGATGCCAGTTTGTGCGGGTGGAGAACATGAAACATCCAGACTACACGACAGAATTGATGAGATCTTCAGGCTAATCAGGAAGCACACCTCGCCGCAGGAACAACAACACTGAGTTTGGGACAGCGTTCATCGCAATCACCCGGCGGCGATTGCGGATTTGCGCGAAGCCCGAGAGCACTGCCTCGGCCACGTACCGCCTACGTGCCAGTCGATTCCGTTCGCGGCAGCGGCGTGGCGGAGGCCGCCTGCGCGTGATGGCGAACGTCGGCGCCCAGCACCCAGAAAATTACGTCCTCAGAAATATTTGTCGCGTGATCTGCAACCCGCTCCAGGTTGCGCGCCACCAGCAGCGCATCCAACGCTTGCTGAGTGCTTTCCGGATGTTCGTTCATAGACCGCACGAGTGCGATAAACGCCTCATCGCGCATCCGATCCACCACGTGATCCATCTCGAGCACGGCCTGTGCCAGCTCGGCTTTTCCTTCCACGAACGATTCCAAAGATCGCCGCACCATCGCGCTCACCGCCGTCGCCATCCGCCCGATGTCGACCGGCAGCACCACCGCCGGCAGCTCGATCATGTCCATCACGCGCTCGGCAATATTCACCGCCTGGTCGCCCACACGCTCCAGGTCGGCATTGATTTTGGTGACGGCCAGAATAAACCGCAGATCGAC
The DNA here is from genome assembly GCA_049589215.1 of Terriglobales bacterium. Lineage (GTDB taxonomy): Bacteria > Acidobacteriota > Terriglobia > Terriglobales > Acidobacteriaceae > Acidiflorens. The sequence continues at coordinate 3,278 of JBAWAI010000507.1, forward strand.
CGCGGCCGGCTGCTGCGTCGCCAGAATGTCGAACGCCATCTCGTCAATCTCGCGCTCGGCGGCGTTGATGAGGCTCTCGTTTTCCAGCACCAGCTGGCAACGATGCAAGTCGCGTTCCGTGTAGGCCTGGCAGGCGCGATCCACCGCAAGCTCCGCCATTCCGCCCATGCGGAGCAGCTTCTCCCGAAGCTCCTCCATTTGTTGTTGAAAGCGCGTGCGCATTATTTACAACCTCTTTATCCGAATCGCCATTATCCGAATCGTCCGGTCACGTAATCTTCCGTCCGTTTGTCGGAGGGATTCGTAAACACTTTTTCCGTCTTGTCGAACTCGATCATCTTGCCGAGAAGAAAGAATCCCGTAAACTCCGCGACCCGTGCCGCCTGTTGCATATTATGCGTCACAATCACGATCGTGTATTGCTCTTTTAATTGAAAAATCAATTCTTCGATCTTGCCGGTCGAGATCGGATCGAGCGCCGAGCAGGGCTCGTCCATGAGCAGCACTTCCGGCTGCACCGCCAAAGCGCGCGCAATGCAAAGCCGCTGCTGCTGGCCGCCCGACAGGCTGGCGCCAGATTTTTTGTGCAGCGAATCCTTTACTTCATCGAAAAGCGCCGAGCTGCGCAGCGACTTCTCGACCACCTCATCGAGCTTCTTGCGACTCCGAAATCCGTTCAGCTTCAGCCCCGCCGCCACGTTGTCGTAAATCGACATGGTCGGAAACGGATTCGGCTTCTGAAAAACCATGCCCACGCGTCGCCGCAGCTGCGTCGCCGACGTTCCGTTATAAACGTTGAAATCGCCAATACGCACCGCGCCTTCCACGCGCGCCTCGGGAATCGTCTCGTGCATGCGGTTCAGGCATCGGATAAACGTGGATTTCCCGCATCCCGATGGGCCGATCAGCGCCGTCGCATGGTTCGCCTGCACGGTAATATTGACGTCGAACAACGCCTGCGTCTTGCCATAAAACGCATTCAGCCGCTCGACCGCAATTCCGACTCCCATCCTTATGCCCCCGCCAAAGTTCCGCGCCGCACCGCGAAGCGAACCGCCGCCACCGCGCCCACGATGAGGACGATTAACACGAACGAGCCCGCCCAAGCCTGGCGATGCCAGTCATCAAAAGGAGAAAGTGCATACGTATAAATCTGTAATGACAACGCCGAAGTAGGCTGATTCGGATTCAAATTCCAGAACTGGTTTCCAAAAGCTGTAAAAAGCAGTGGTGCCGTCTCTCCTGCCACGCGCGCAAACGCCAGCATCACGCCCGTGATCACGCCTGAGGTCGCCGTGCGCAACGTGATCGAAATCGTGGTGCGCCACCGCGAAACGCCCAGCCCGTAAGCCGCCTCGCGAATCGCCTGTGGAACCAGCAGCAACATCTGTTCCGTTGTCCGCGCGATCGTCGGCACCATCATGATGGCCAGCGCAACTCCGCCCGCCAGCGCCGAGAAATGCTTCTGCCGGATCACCACCAGCCCGTACGCAACGATGCCGATTACGATCGACGGCACGCCGTTCAGCACATCGGACACGAATCGCACCGCATCGCCATACCGGTTGCGCCCGTACTCGGAAAGAAAAATGCCTGCGCCGATTCCGAGCGGCACACCCATCAGGCTGGCGATCGCGAGGATCAATCCCGATCCGATAATCGCATTCGCCATGCCGCCGCCTGACTCGCCCACTGGTTTCGGAGTCTGCGTCAGGAACGCCCAGTTAATCGAGCCCACGCCCTTATAAACAAGGTAGGCAAATATGGCGAACAGCGGCAAAAGCACAAGCGCCACGGTCAGCATGGCGACGCCCGTCATCAGATGATCAAGCGCGCGCCGCCGCCAACTGATCGGCGGCATCGTCACCATCGTATTCACCGTAGCTTCATCCATATGCGTTTGCCTGCTAAACCACGCCCCGCGTCGGCTGTCCGCGCGTCACGCTCCACACCATCAACCGCGCCAGCGCGTTAACCACAATCGTTACCAGAAACAGCGCCAGCCCAATCTCGATCAACGCCGAAAGATACAGATTCCCCGTTGCCTCGCTGAACTCATTGGCGAGCACGCTCGCCATCGTATACCCCGGCGCGAACAGCGACTTCGCAATATCCGGACGATTGCCAATCACCATCGTGACCGCCATCGTTTCGCCGAGCGCGCGCCCAAGTCCCAGGATCACTGCGCCGACGATTCCCGCCCGCGCGTTGCGCAACACGCCCACCCGAATCATCTCCCAGCGCGTCGCACCCAGCGCCAGCACCGCCTCGCGCTGGTGCTGCGGCACCACCGTCAGCACCTCTCGCGTAATCGAAGAGATGATTGGAATAATCATGATGGCCAGAATCACGCCCGCGGCCAGCATTCCAATTCCATAAGGAGGTCCGGAGAACAGCCCGGTCCAGCCAAGGGTCGTCGCAAGAAATGGCTGCACATAAGCGCGCAACACCGGCACGAGCACAAAAATCGCCCACAGCCCATACACCACGCTCGGAATCGCTGCCAGCAATTCAGTCGTAAACGAGAGCGCTCCGCGCAAGCCGACCGGGCACATCTCGGTGATGAACACCGCCACGCCCACCGCTAACGGCACCGCAATCACCAGCGACAGCAGCGAAGAAACCACCGTGCCATAAATAAATGGCAGCGCCCCGTATTGATCTTCAACCGGATTCCAATCCATTTGCCCAAAGAACTTCCACCCGAATGCGTGCCACGACAGCTCCGACCCAAGAATGAGTTGATAGACAATGAGACCAAGCAGCGCCACCACGGCGAAGCCGCAGAAGCGCATGGCGCCGGCAAACAATGCGTCGGGGATCTCGCTGACCTTCCCCTGCAACAGCGGCGCTGTAGTAGATTCGAGTTTCAGGGTCGCCTTGGCTCCTCGCTCCGGTTCGGGAGCCTCAAAACGAGGCCGGGGCAAAGCTCGATTTGCCATTCCGCTAGAGGGTAGCAAAGGCGTGTTACAAATCCGTTAAAAAGCAAAACACCACTATGCATCCCTCTCCGACCCCACCGCCTGCCGCGTCGAAGTCGGCCGCGCCGTCTCCGTCAGCACAATCCCCGCGTGAAACAGCGTCCCCGCGATCCGCGTCGCAATCGCAATCAACTCGCGTTGTCCAAAAAACACTTTCACCAGCGGAGCCCGCGACATCTCCGGCAGATTCACCGCCCGGCCCGTGCGAATGAACGCCACGTTCTCCTCAGTCGCCGTCACCCCCGGCAGTTGCGGCGCCAGCTTGCGCGGATGCACGAACATCGTCTCCATCACATCCGCACCCTGCCGCCGCGCCAATTCCAACTCCTCCAGCCGGCGCGCGTCCTCGATCTGAAACTCGGCAACCGCGGTCCGCCGCAGCGCCGCCAGGTGCGCGCCGCAGCCAAGCTTCTGCCCCATATCATGCGCGATTGCCCGCAAATACGTGCCCGATCCAACGTGCGCCCGAAACGTCAGCCGGTCGCCCACCACTTCAAGCAGAGCAAATTCCTTGATCTCGACCAGCACCGGCTTGAGCGTGACCTCCCGTTGTTTGCGCGCCAATTTGTATGCCGGAACGCCGCCCACCTTCTTC
>JBAWAI010000508.1:0-4057 GCA_049589215.1 Terriglobales bacterium
ACACTATCGAGACCGCGGACCCGGAATAACCTAGAAGAACAAAACAGAAGAAAGCGGAGGGGGCCTATTAGAAAGGACGAGACTTAGTATATCGAGCGAGCGCGATGGCTCCGGAGGAATGACGCTGGAATGAAATGCAAGAGGCCTGAGCGCGGTGAAATTCGCGACCGGCACAGCAAATCGGCTCGTATCCCGATCCAGACGCTGAAGTTTAGGTATGCCGGACCGGCTGTCCATGGACTTGACAGCATGACCCTGGGCACGAATCGAAACAGAAAATCGCGTGGCCACACTAAGCGTCAACGAAAAAACAGCAGCAAGGATCAGCAAACGATGCCAGCCGCGCCCATCGGTGTCTGGATTTTTGGAGAATATCATCCCGCAGTCAAGCAACTTGTTCAATCGCCGACAATATAACACACGGCGCTGAGTATAAGCGTTACGCACGTAACGAAAAGTTAGATTCTTAACGCCCTGAAAGGTTGCCCTCGCCAAAAGGGCGTCGCCCTTCACCCAATTTGAGGTGCGACGCTATTCCGGCATTGCAGGAACAAAAACCTGATCGGCCGATACCAGCTCCGCGTTCGGAACTTCGGTTCTGACCTTCACCCTGCGCAAACCGGCTTTCTTCTCCGGCTTCGCGATGAAAGTCAAAATGTACTGATGATTCAGGCGGTCGGCTAAGTCATTCAAATAAGGAGCGAATGCTACCGGCGGGCCGGTCATGCCGATGTAGTACGCTTCACCTCCAGTGCGGTCGGCCAGCTCGGCAAGGTACATTTGTCCCCAATAGGTCAGCCAATAACTGTGACCGAAATGTCCTACTCCAGGGCTGTAAATCGCGGACACAACTACGCCTCCGCGCTGCGCATCATCGATGGCCGCCGACAAATACGGGTCCTGCAAATCGCCGCTGCCATAGTAAAGGTCGATGCCATTGGTGACCATCAGCACCTCACGCCGGTTATCGCTCTTCGGCCAGCGCTTCATAAGATCGCTGAAGGCGAAATACGGACTGGCGTTGGCGCCCGCAAAGCCGAGTGGGAGCCGAAGCGACTTCGAAGCCGCGGCATGATCACTTGTCAAATCCTGTACGATTCGTGCTGTACCATTCTGCATGTACGCAACGCCGATGCGCGCCGAACCCGGCTGCCCGTCGATGAACTTACGAATATCGCTCAGTTGCGTGTCTACGCTGCGACCGGAGCTGTCATCGATCAGAATAAAGAGCTCCAAGCCCGCGTGCTCACCTCGCGCCGGGATCCAATCGGTGACCGCGTCGCGCTCCTTCCCCTCTTGCACCATCACGTCGTTGGCGGAAACCGCTGGCACCTCCGCGCCCTTGTGCGCCTCCACGGTGACAACCATCTGTACCGGCACTCCACTCGGCGCCGACGCGGGCTGTGCCGCCAAACGTCCCACGCTTATGGCCGCGAAAATAAACCCGGCAGCCATGCAAAGTAGTGATCTTGTGCTGCTCATTCATGTCTCCTTCAATTGCGGCCGCCGTAGACATCCGGCCACAAGAATCCCAATTGAACCCCTAACTCTCTCACGTCTGTCCCTGTTTGCTTAGATGCGTCAACGCGGATGATTGATCTCTGCAATCGGTCTCCCCATTCCCCGTTTCCCTGTTCAATTCAACTTTGTTGTGAAAGAATTCGAGCGACGATTCGGCCCAGCCGAATCTGCATCCCCAAGGAAACTCATAAGGAGGCGTGACCGCGAGTGGAGTTCTACCACTGGTTGCCGCCCGAAGCCGCGAAGATTGTTCTCGTTCTTTTCCTGTCGTTCCTCATCGGCCTGGAGCGCGAGGAGCACAAATTCACTGCCGGTTCTTATTCCTTCGGCGGAGTGCGCACTTTCCCACTTATCGGTCTCATCGGATTTTCCATCGCCCTTATCTCCGGCAACCAGTTGCTTCCGGTCATGCTCGGATTCATCGTCATCGGCGCATTTTTGCTGCTCTCGTACTGGCATAAACTTGCAAGCGCGCAAGCCGCCGGTGTAACGACAGAAATGTCAGGACTGGCAACCTACCTGGTCGGCGTGCTGATCTGCTATGACCATCTCTGGATCGCGACAACTCTAAGCGTAGCCAGCCTTTTGTTCCTCGAACTGAAGGCTGGACTGGAAAAGCTCGCCAGCCGCGCCGCCGCGCCGCAGGAAATCCTGACATTCGCCAAGTTTCTGCTGCTCTCGGCGGTCATTCTTCCGGCTCTACCTAACCAGCAATTTGGACGCTTCCACATCAACCCATTCAAGACCTGGCTGGTGGTGGTGGCTGTAAGTGCAATTTCGTACGGCAGCTACATCCTCCAAAAAGTCACAAAAGAGAGCGGCGGCGTAGTTTTAACCGCTCTTCTCGGCGGAGCCTACTCGTCGACCGCAACCACGGTCGCCATGGCGCGCCGCGCCGCTAGAGAAGACCGGCCGCATCTTTTCGCTGGCGGAATTCTGATCGCGTCAGGCGTGACGTATATTCGTCTGGCTGCGCTCGTGGCACTCTTCAACCGCCAGCTCACGCAAATGTTAGCGCCGGCTTTCATCGTCATCGCGATTGTTGCCATTGCCATCGGCTGGTTCTGGTCCCGCCGGCCAGATCCAGTCGATTCGCAGATCAAGCGCGAATACGAACCGGGCAATCCGCTCGAATTGGGCGCGGCATTCGTCTTTGCGATTTTCTTTCTCGGCATGCTTGTCGCTACGCAATTGGCCGTCACTTACCTCCCCAAAGCCGGCGTTAACATTCTTGCGGCGCTTGTCGGCGTCACGGACGTGACTCCCTTCGTGATGGGAATGACGCAAGCCGCGGGCACGCTGACGCCGCTCAAGGTCGCAGCCGGAGCCGTTATGATCTCGGCCGCCAGCAACAATGTGGTCAAAGCAATCTACGCCTATAGCCTCGCCGACAGAAAAACAGGTAGGCAAAGCGTGGCCTTCCTGATCGGGCTGGCCGCCGCCGGCCTGGCGCCCCTGCTCTGGATCTAGGCGAGCCGCACACCGCTCTAGCCTTCCCAAAGCTCCGAACGATATGATTCCCACGGAACAAAGCCGCACGCATGGAGCCCGCTCGACGATGCCCGAGATCGAAACCACATCACTCCCAGAAAACGCCTACCTGCCGCTGAAGCCAGGCGAAGCTTACCCGCCGATCGTTCCCGCCGCCGCGACCACTCCTGAGCTGACGCTGCGCTCCATCTCCTGGGGAGTAATTTTCTGCGTGATCTTCACCGTCGCCTCGGCCTACTCAGGCCTCAAAGTCGGCCAGGTGATGGAGACTGCCATCCCCGTCGCGATTCTCTCCATCGGCCTGGCGCGCACCTACCGGCGCCGCTCCAGCCTGCTTGAAAATGTCATCATCACCGGCATCAGTGGCGCAGCCGGAGGCGTGGTCGCCGGCGCCATCTTCACTCTCCCCGCGCTCTACATCCTCAAGCTCGATCCGCATCCCGTGCAGACCATCTTCATCTGCCTCGCCGGCGGATGCATGGGCGTTCTTTTTCTGATTCCGCTGCGTCGCTACTTCGTGCGCGAAATGCACGGGCTGCTGCCCTATCCCGAGGCGACCGCCATCACCGAAGTTCTCGTCACTGGAGAAAAAGGCGGATCGCAAGCCAAGTTGCTGCTGCAAGCCACGGTCATCGCCGGCATCTACGATTTGTTCGTTACTACATTTCAGGTCTGGAAGGAATATGTAAATTTTCAATTCGTTCCGGTGATGCGCACGCTCGCCGAGCGTGCTCGCATGGTCCTCAGCTTCGACGCCATCGGCTTCATCCTCGGACTCGGCTACGTGATGGGACTGCGCAGTTCGATGATTCTGTGCGCGGGCGGCGTGCTCTCCAACCTCGTGCTCGTCCCGCTGATCTGGTTCATCGGCAGTCATCTCGATAGCGCGGTCTATCCTGCCTTCATCCCAATTTCAAAAATGACAGCGGTGCAGATTTACCGCAACTATGTTCGCTTCATCGGCGTTGGCGCCATCGCCACCGCCGGCATCTTCGGCATCATCAAATCGCTTCGAGTAGTCGCGGGCTCATTCGGCATCGCGCTG
>JBAWAI010000509.1:0-5558 GCA_049589215.1 Terriglobales bacterium
CCATCGGCCTTATCGACGGCAGGCCCAACTACATCGCTGATGTCGAGCAGAGCGACCACCACTCCATCGATCTTGTTTTCCAGCGTGCGATAAGGCGTGATGCGAAGTTTGTAGGCCTTGCCATCGCGCGCCCGAACCTGCTCATTACGCATCGTCACGTCGCGCATCACGTCCAGCATCCAACGCTCCAGTTGTGGAATTTGCAGGTTGAGATGCAGGTGCGAGAGCGACTTGCCCACGTCGTGGTTCGAGAACCCGAAAATGCGTTCCGCCTCCGGTGTGTAGCGGCGAATATGCAGATCCTCGCCCAGCATGATCATCGGGATGGTCGCGCTGTTCAGCAGATTGATCAGATCGTTGCTGAACTGCGCCAGTTGCTGGTTGCGGTGCTGGATTTCTTCGTTGACGGTATTAAGCTCTTCATTGGCCGATTCCAGCTCTTCTTTCGAGGTCTGCAATTCCTCATTGGTGCTCTGGAGCTCCTCGTTGCCGGATTGAATCTCTTCGTTCGCCGACTGGAGCTCTTCGTTGGTCGCTTCCTGCGATTCGATGATCGATTGCAAATATTCTTTGGTGCTGGCGAGTTCCTGCTTTAAGCGCGCGATCTGCACGTCCTTCGCGTCGGCGACCTCTTTTGCCGAATGGCGTGTAACAACTTTCGGCTCCGTGACTGGCTTCGCGGGCCCGGTCTCTTCGAATAGCACGAGAAAATGGCGCTGATCGCGTACCGGCGTGCGAAATGGAATGACCTCCAGTTTCACCGCCGTGTTCTCGCTTCCATCCTCAAGAACAATTCCTTCTTTCGTGGCGGGGACGGAATTCTTGCGGGCCTTCTCGAGCAGAGTGCGCAGTTCGTAGAGCAAACCGGGGCGCGCCATCTTGAGCAGGTTAAGGCTCGCCCGGCCAGTGGGCAGTTCCAGAAAGCGCCCGGTTTTTCCGCGGCTCTGCACAATCTCAAGCTGTTCCGTGACCACGACGGCCGAGGGGACGTACCTGCTTAACAGCAGTCGATCTGCCTCGCGCTGCACGTCAACGGGCGGCTTGGCCGGTTCATCTTCCTTGCTTGCCTGAGCCGGTTTCTCGAGGACTCTCTCAGCAGCGGCGCCAATGGTCAGTCCGAATGTGACCGGAGACGGCACCGATTTCTTCTGGTAAATCTTGCTCTTGCGGTCCACCAGATTGAAAATGTCGGCGCCCGAACCGAGCAACCCTTCGCTGTTGCCGACCAACAGGAAGCCGCCTTCTTTCAGCGCGTAATGGAAGATCGGAATGATTTTCCTCTGCAGCGGTGAACTCAGGTAGATGAGAACGTTCCGGCAACTGATCAGATCCATGCGCGAGAAGGGCGGATCGCTGAAGACATTTTGCCGCGCAAAAACGCAGATGTCACGGATCGACTTCGATATCTGGTACCCGCCCGGCGCCCGATGGAAAAAGCGCCGCAGGCGAACTTCCGGCATCTCGGCCGCGATCTTGTCTTTGTAAATGCCGGCCCGCGCTCGCTGGATAGCGTTTTCGCTGAGATCGGTGCCAAAAATCTGAATGGGAATGTCCATGCGCATCTCGGAAAGCATCTCCATCAGCAAAATTGCGTGAGAATAGGTTTCCTCGCCGGTTGCACATCCTGGCACCCAAACTCGAACCGGTTCTGAGGACGAGTGCTCCGCCAGAATCTTGGAGTAAACCACATCGCGCAGACTCTCGAAGACCTCGGGATTACGGAAGAAACTGGTGACGTTGATCAGAACGTCGCGATAGAGCGCTTCCACCTCCTGCGCGTTGCTCCGCAAAAGCTTTACATAGTCGCCGAGATCGGTGACCGAATTAAGATTCATGCGGCGGAGAATCCGCCGCTCGATGGTGGCCACTTTGTAGTCGACGAAATCGACTTTGCTGAAGCTCTTGAGCAACCGGAAAATCTCTTTCAGTTGACGGTCCTTGCCATCGAATGATTCGCTGGGCAATTCCTCCTCGGTCGCCTCGTGAAGGTGCACTAGCTCCAGCGCGATTCGATCGGGTGGAAGAACGTAGTCGACCACCCCGGCGCGAACCGCGCTGTTCGGCATGCCGTCATACTTCGCCGATTCGAGGTTCTGGGCGAACGTGATGCCACCATATTGTTTGATGGCGGCAAGACCCGCGGTCCCGTCGTTGGCTGTTCCCGACAGGATGACGCCAATCGCATTGAAAGTTTGATCTTTAGCAAGAGAGCAGAAGAAGTTGTCGATTGGCATGTGATGGCCGGGGCCTGGCTCTCGCTTGACCAGGTGCAAAATGCCGCCCTTGATGACCATTTCCCAATTCGGAGGAAGGACATAAAGGGAGTTGCGCTCCACGCGCGTACCCTCCTCAGCCTGCGAAACCGGCAGACCGGTAGTTCGCGAGAGCAACTCGACCATTGCGCTTTCATGCGTGGGATCAAGATGCGGAATAAATACCAGAGCCATACCGGGATCTGGAGGCAGCGCGCGCAGCAGGTTGCTGAAAGCCTCAAGGCCGCCGGCTGAGGCGCCGATGGCAACGATCGGAAAACTGGCCGCCGGTGGGCTGCTGGCAGCTCCGCCGGCCGCCCGGCTGGAGCCAGAATTGCCGGCAGTGGATTTGCCCGAGGAAGAGTTGACGCGTGATTTGCCGCCAGCCGCTGGCCGTTTCTGCTCGCGGCGCGCCTTTTTCTTTGGTGGACTCGCCATCAACGCACTCCGAAAACCGCGGACAGTATACGGGACGTGGAGAGAACCCGCTCATTGTAGTCCAACCAGGCGCGCCTCGCCGTCCGTTGCTGATGTTGAGCTTGACACAGTGCAAGTTCAGGGCGGTGAATGGTTACTGCATAACGTGTCTTCGTCCGATCCCGGACATTTCGCGTGGCGTATTTTGGCGCAAGCCTGCTTTTTCGCCCTGTGCTACGTTTTTGTTATCAGTGAATGTGGAGTAGCCCAGCCCCGTCCGCAATGGTCCTCCCCCACCCTTGACTCGGCGCCGCGGCAATTCACCAGAGCGGCGGGACGGGGCTGGCAGGGTAGGTAAGCGGTTATGCTGATGAATGGAACATACGAATGGCAGCGCCCTTACGAGGCGGCGATTCTTGAAACGGACCGTTCGCGGCTGCCCCGATTAATTGCCGAAGCGCAGGCCGCAATTGACGCGCGCATCGAAGCACTGTACTCCAAGTCCAATGGCAAAACCGGCCCAGAAGACTATCGCGCAGCCGAGGAGAAGCAGGCTATCGCCGATGCTCTGTCGGGCATTCGAATCCTGAAAAAAGAAATTGCGTAGTTCCTGTCGCGCTGTTTACGCCGCATCTTTGACGAGCCTCCGCACGCACCCGACGAGTTCCGCCAGCGATTCCGACTTTATAATCACCCTTCTGATTCCAGCTGCAAGAGCCTCGCTCTCGATATTGCTGGTCGTGAAGGATGTGAACATAACCATCGGTACAGTCGGCATGAGCGTGGCCAGAATCTTCGCCGCCTCAAGTCCGTTCATCACCGGCATCGAAAGATCGAGCACGATAAAATTGGGATGAACTTCCTGGGCTTTCTCAATTCCTTCCCGTCCGTTGCAAGCCTCGCCGGAGACCTGCCATCCCGGCTCCGATTCGAAGCGCTGGCGTAGCAGATTGCGCACAAGAGAGCTGTCGTCGACGATGAGGATGCGCGGTGGCATTTTCGAACCCGAGCACAAAACGCAGCGCTGTAATCCGGCCAGATCAAACGCATCACAACAACCACGACAAAAAACGCTACCCGGTTCGATACCCTAAGCACGCGGGGGGTTGGTTTCTATATCTCAAATCGGTGCGAAAGTTTGAGGGATTAAGTCAGCAGCCTTGATTGCCCCAGGCAATCCTGCGATCATCGCAGCCAATACACGCAATCGGTCGGGTTTTCGCTGTACGGCGTTTTGCACCAGGCAATCGCCGCACGAATCGAAGGTGGTTTGTGTTTGGTAGTGAACACTCCGCGGCAACGTCAGATAGACGCGTTTTCAGTAGAACAGATACTTCCTCCACTTATCGTCACTGTGTCCCATCAAACGCATGATGTGGCGACTGGTGTGGAGGTTGAACGAGCGAGGCTCGCGAGTGGGTCGCATATTGGCTTCGTGCGGTAGTTGATTGCCCTTCCGTCGATTGCAGGAATGACAACAGGCAACCAGGTTTTCCCACGTCGAGAGACCGCCGCGCGAGCGCGGGATGACGTGGTCGAGCGTCAATTCAGCCGAAGGCAGTGCCGTGCTGCAATACTGGCAGGTGTTGCGGTCGCGCAGCAGAATGTTTTTGCGCGACAACGCTCTGGACTGGTGCGGAATGCGGCGATATTCAAGCAGACGAATGACCGACGGCACACGCATCGCGACGCGAGCGGCATGCAGAAAATGCCCGTTCTCTTCCTCCGTCATCGCGATCCCTTTGAGCACGAGAATAATCGCGCGGCGCGCGGCGCAAACATTAATCGGCTCGTAAGAGGCGTTCAGTACAAGCACTGGTTGATGCAGTGCGTGGCCGTCCGTCTCCTGATGCACGCCGCCGGCGAGCAGCGAGGGCGGCAGATGCGGCCTGTAACTTCCTCCGAAATTGTGCATGCGCAACGACATAATCTTCAACTCAGACGGCTGGACTCATGACGCTCAACTCGCGCCGTACAACTCGAAACGCTCAACTCATTAACTCACTAACCAACTCACGCTAAATGAGCTCACGCCGTACGCGCTACGACCATGACGCGCTCAACACCGGCATTGCTTTCCCCGCTCTCGTTCTGCTCCTCTGGCAAACTCTCCGTCATCGCCGCGACGTCAAACATCCTCAGCGTTCGCCCGACCGTTACAACCCACACACGCCCCGCGCCCGCTCGCCGAAGAATTCTTGCGCACTCCGACGCCGTGGCTCCGGTCGTATAAACGTCGTCGACAAGTAAGATGTTGCGGTCCATGATCGCCGTCGGGTCGGTGACCTCGAAAGCGCCACGCAAGTTCTTCCGCCGCTGGTGGCGGCTCAGTCCAATCTGGCTGCCCGTATCGCGCAGGCGCGCGAATCCTTGCGTCATCATCTCAAACCGGTCTGGACGGCCCATCTGCTTGAGCGCGGCCCGGGCGATCACGTCCGCCTGATTGAACCCACGTTGAGATTTCTTCTTGGCGAACAAAGGCACCGGCACCACTGCGATTATGCCGGATGGCAATGACGGCTCAAGGCTCATGATCGCATCCGCCAACATACGTCCCAACACCCCAGCCACCGGGCGAACCTGATCGAATTTGAGCAGGTGGATCAGATCACGTAGCGCGCCATCGTAGCTGCCATAAGCCACCGCCCTCTCAAATGGCGGCTGCGCTTTTCGGCACAGACGGCAAAGACCAGCCGTCTCTAGCCCGGTAGGGAAGTCGCAGGCTTCTCCGCAGACCGCGCACAGCGAACCGCCCAGCCGGCGAGGCTCGTCAAGACAGCTCTTACAGACTGGCAATCTGGAAATCTGAATCAGCGGGGCATCGCAAATGCGGCAATCGGCGGGAAAAAAAGTAAAGAAGAGGCTGGCAGCAACGCGCCCTGCCCAACC
>JBAWAI010000510.1:0-1820 GCA_049589215.1 Terriglobales bacterium
GGCACGGCTTATCAAGGGACCGGAAGAGATCGAACAGCATCGGATATCAATGAGTGTCTGCGATCTTGGGATCGCGAGAATGCGCGAGTCGCTCATTCCAGGGATAACCGAAAATCAGCTGTGGAGCGTTTTTCACGCTATCAACATCTCGCATGGAGGCGAGTGGGCGGAGTCCCGGCTTCTCAGTTCTGGCCATCGCACCAACCCGTGGTTTCAGGACGCAACGAATCGCGTAATCGAAGCGGGCGACATGGTTGCATTCGATACGGATATGGTTGGGCCTGGGGGATCTCTCTCCGACATATCACGCAGTTTCATCTGTCCTGGGAAAAGTGTTTCCGGAAATCAGCGTGATCTGCTCGGCTTTGCGGCGGATCAGATTGCGCACAACGTCGGCCTGCTGAAGGCTGGAATGACTTTCCGGGAATTTGCCGAGCATTGCTGGCCGGTGCCGGACCGATATGTGCACAACCGCTACATGATGATGCTGCACGGCGTGGGACTCGTAGACGAATATCCGAGCATAGCGTACGCAGTGGATTTTGACGCGTGGGGATACGACGGCGTGCTGCAGGAAAACATGGTTGTATCTGTTGAGAGCTTTATCGGAGAAGAGGGTGGGAAAGAAGGCGTGAAACTCGAAGAGCAGGTTCTGATCACTTCGACGGGCGCGATTCCTCTTTCGAGCTGCCCGCTTTTGAACGATTTGCATGCTTGAATTTGGAGTGCGAAGCAGCCTCGCGGACCATGTTATGAATGTCCGTACCCGAGCGTAGACCGCTGTTTTCTCTGACCAGGTTTCAATTCGATGCGTGCGAGCAAACTCCCGTTATTGATCGATTCCGACGCGGTGCTGGGCAACATACCGCCTCAGCGGATGGTCGACGCGCTCGCGAGAGGCCATCTTCAGAAACACGTCCCCGCGGCGCGGCTCCACTCGCGGATAGCACGGGCGGAAAGGCCTGACGCAGAGATTCTGGCATGGGTGGGTTCCCGGATGGACGGCGGGTTGGGCATGAAGTTCGTAACCGTCTCGCCTGACAACAAGGATCTGACGGGAAGCAAGACGGATACGATTCATTCGGTGATTGTGCTGTGCGATGCAGCCGACGCGCACATCAAATGCTTTATCGTCGGCAACAGCTTCACGCGGTTCAAAACGGCTGCGGACTCGGCGCTTGGAGCGCGATTTCTTGCCACGAAGAAGCCTAAACGATTGTTGATGATCGGAGCGGGCGCACAAGCTCCGGTTCATCTGGAAGTCATGTGCGCAGAATTTCCATCGCTTGAACGGGTCGATGTCTGGAACCGGGATTTGGGTCGTGCGACACGACTTGTCGATCGGCTAGCACTCGCTGCTGAAGTTCGGGTTTCCGAACACCTTGAGCGAAGCGCACGCGAAGCAGACATCATCGTATGCGCAACTGGCGCAACGGAACCCGTACTCAAGGGCGAGTGGCTGACTCCTGGCACGCATGTCGACCTGGTGGGGGGATATACGCCGCAAATGCGTGAGGCTGACGACGTTGCTGTGCTCAACGCGCACGTTTACGCCGATCACCGGGCGCTTGTGACGGAGCACTGTGGCGACATCGTGCAACCCCTGGCGACAGGGGTGATCAAAGCGTCGCACATCCGGGGGGATCTGTTTGATCTCTGCGCAAAGACGGTTGAAGGACGCCAGAGCGATGATGAAATAACGCTGTTCAAGAACGGCGGAGGCGGCCATCTCGACCTGATGTTTGCCGAATGGATTTTTTCGAGTCAGTGCTTTGATGCCGGGCCAGCGGCCCAAAAGCAGAGTGAGTAAGGGACGCGAC
>JBAWAI010000511.1:0-2393 GCA_049589215.1 Terriglobales bacterium
GGGTGTGGCTGGCGCCATACTTGGGTTCTTCATCGGCATCGGAGTTGCCGCGTGGATCGGGCGCGTCAATTTCCACGCGCCGGTTGTGCCGCGCTTCGGCATCTTTCCATATGTGCTTGCCGGAAGCGTGGCCGTAGCCCTGATTTCGGCTATCGTTCCGATTGGCATGCTGCGGCGCGTGCAACCAGCTATTATCTTGAGAGGAGAGTAGAGGGGCCGAGCCATGATCGAGCTCAAGACCGTAACCAGGAGTTACCCCGCCCGCGAAGAACAAACGGGCGGCGCTGGCCTCATCAAGGCGCTGGACGGCGTCTCTCTTTCGATCGCGCCGGGCGAGTGGGTCGCGATGATGGGTCCGTCGGGTTCCGGCAAGAGCACCATGGTCAATCTCATCGGATGCCTCGACCGCCCGAGCAGCGGCGAAATCTGGCTCAACGGACAAAACGTTGCCAGCCTGAGCGCAGCCGACCTGAATAGCGTTCGGGCGGAAACGATCGGCTTCGTATTTCAGCAGTTTCACATGATCCCGTATCTCACCGCTGTCGAAAACGTCATGCTCGCGCAATACTTTCACAGCATGACCGACGAGAAAGAAGCGCTTGAAGCTCTCGAGCGCGTGGGCCTTCGCGACCGCGCCAACCATTTGCCGGCGCAGCTTTCGGGAGGCGAGCAGCAGCGTGTTTGCATCGCGCGCGCGCTCATCAATGACCCCAAGATCGTCCTCGCCGATGAACCGACGGGCAACCTCGACGCCGCAAACGAAGAGATCGTTCTTCGCCTCCTGCGCGAGCTGCACCAGCAAGGGCGCACGATCGTGATGGTGACGCATGATCCTGTGGTCGCCCGTTTGGCCGATCGCCGCATTGAACTGCATCATGGCAAGATTGCCGCGCAAGAAGTCTTCGCCATGGCGGACGAGGAGCAGTTCGACGAAGTGCTGGAAGAATTGTACGTACTCGAAGAGCACGCCGAGATCGCCGAAATCGCCCGCATGGAAGTCCACGGCGCTCTTCCGGTATCGATCGCGGTGGAGAAGATGACAGCGATGGGGCTGGTCGCGACTCATCCTCATCCTCCACAAGCGCATGATCACAAGCCATTCGTGAATCCCTGCCATGACGCGCTCAAACCGAGCGGCGTTTCGAGCGGTGAAGGCTCGCTGATCGTCGAACTCACGGGTCGCGGTCGCCAGCGCGCAGCCGACATCATTCGCCGCCATCGCCTCGCCGAGCGGCTCTTCACTGACTCGCTGGCAATGGACAGCGAGACTGAAATCGAGCAGCAGGCGTGTAAGTTCGAGCACATCCTCTCGGCGGAAGCGACCGATAAAATCTGCTCTTTCCTCGGCCATCCGGAAACCTGTCCGCATGGTTTGCCGATTCCGCCGGGACCGTGCTGCGGACGCAAGCTCGATCCGAAACGCACGGCCGCAGTCGCGGAGCATCGCTAGCTTCCCGTTGTAATATCCCTTTGCAATATCGTTTCGCGATCGGCCTTGCAATATCGTTCTTGCAATATCATTGACGTGATGCCTTCGCGCCCCGCCTTGTGGCTCCGCAATCCAGCCATCCTCTTGTGTCTGTTCGCGGCGTTGCTCGCGTTCGTCGTGCAATCCGGCGAACTTGGCACAGCCGACACGATGCACCGGCTGCAGACTACGCACTGGCTCTGGACATCGCAGCCGCAGGTTCTTGCAAACGAGTATCCCGAATTCGGCGTTCACGGACGACGCGGCGAAATCTACAGCTGGTACGGGATCGGGCAGAGTTTGCTGATGCTTCCCGCCGATCTGATCGGGACGGGAATTGCGCGCCTGCCGATCTTCAGAGACTACGGGGACGATCCCGCGGTGCGCAGCATCGTGGTCAGTTATTCAACCGGCATTCTCGTCAGCGTCCTGACCGCGCTGATCGCATTTCGTTTCTTGCGGCAGATCTCGTTTTCGACGCGCGAATCGGTTCTCGGCGTGCTCGCTCTGATGCTTTGCACGACTCACCTGCATTACACGCAGAACATGCAGGAGAACAACTACATCATGCTGCTCACACTGACTGGATTCTCGTTTCAGTATGAGTGGCTGCGCACAAGAAGCGCGCGAGCCCTTTTGATCGGCTCGGCTGCGCTTGGGTTGAACCTGCTGACGCGTTTGACAACAGGACTTGATCTCATCGCCACGGGCATTTTTCTCTTGCTTATTCTTTGCTTTGAGCGTGCCAGCGCGCGCGGCGTCTGGCAGCGATTTCTCGCTTATACGAAAATTGCGGCACCAGTGTATGCGGTCTTCTTACTGATCGACCGCGGCTACAATTTTTATCGCTTCGGATCGTTCACGACGACCTATGTCGCAAATTTTGCGCTCGAGTACCGCCAGCGCGACCCGAGCTTGCCCGCGA
>JBAWAI010000512.1:0-41075 GCA_049589215.1 Terriglobales bacterium
CTCTATCTCGTCTTCGGAGAGCGCGTCGACCACGCTGCGCTCTACGCCATCGAGAAGACTCTCGCCTGCCGCACCCAGCCCTGCGTTGGCGGCCGTAAAAGCATAGCCTGCCAGCTTGAGTCCATGCGCCAGGTGAGCCGTCCGCGCGATGTCGAGTTCGTCACCTGCGATTTAGGCGAAATGGCTCGCATCACTTCGAGCTACGTCAACCGCTTAACCCCGCTGCAAATACGTCTCACCCGCGTCGGCCCGTTCATCTGGCTCCGTCTTAAGACCGAGGGAGCGCCCGCGAATCTGGTTTTCAATTTGCAATCGAACTCTCCGCGTTTGTCTTCCTCCGCGCCGTCATCGCCCGCCGTGCTCCTCGATCCACAGCAGATCGCGTTCGACGACGTTGCGCCTTCAGTCGGCCAGTGAATGCGATTGCAGTAACCACTCGGGAATTCGCCGCGGTGACGGTGGCAACAAATTTTCGTCAAGAACGCTTCAATGAACCACCATGATCAGCTCGAACTTCCGGCTGCCGCCCCTGCGCTTTTCTGCCCGGCGGAGCGTCGCTGTACTTCGTTGATCCTGCGCGCCAGCGCCTCGGTCGAGAAGGGTTTGTTCAACAGGATCGCCTCCGCGCCAATCCCCGCGTTTTCAAGAGCGCCCGCCTCGGTGTAGCCCGACATAAAAATAACGGCCACCCCCTCGCGCTTCTGGCTCAGTTTCTTCGCCAGTTCTGCGCCGCCCATGCGCGGCATCACAATATCAGTGACCACCACATCGATTTTCCCTGAGTGGTGGTCGGCAACCGCCAGCGCTTCCAGCCCGTTCCCGGCCTGCAAAACGGTGTATCCAAGCCGCTTCAGCGATTCCGCCGCCAGCACGCGAAGCGCGGCTTCGTCCTCGACCAGCAGCACCGTCCCTTCGCCCTTCGGAGCCGATGCGAGCGCCTGTGCTCGCGGCAGCGGCACGGATTTGTCGAGCGACGGAAAGTAAGTCTTGAAAGTTGTGCCCACGCCGGGTTCGCTGTACACCGTGATGTGCCCGCGGCTCTGTTTAACGATCCCATAAACCGTGGCCAGGCCCAGCCCGGTGCCTTTACCCGGTTCCTTGGTCGTGAAGAACGGTTCGAAGATGTGTTCGAGCGTCTCTTTGCTCATGCCGCATCCGGTGTCCGTCATCGCAATTTGCACGTAGGATCCCGCAGCGACCTCACTGTGCGTCGCCGCGTATGCCTCGTCGATCTCGCACGATTGCGTTTCGACAATCAGCTTGCCCCCGCCCGGCATGGCATCGCGCGCGTTCACCGCGAGATTCATGATCACTTGCTCGAGCTGGCCCGGATCGGCCTTCAGACGGCCAATCTGATCCGCCAGGCTCGTCACCAGTTCGATGTCCTCGCCAATCAGAACGCGCAGCATCTTCACCATATTGCGCACGGTTTGATTGGGATCGAGCACCTGCAACTCGAGAACCTGTTTTCGGCTGAAGGCAAGCAATTGCCGCGTCAGCCCGCTCGCTCGTTCGCCCGCGTTCTTGATCTCCTCAAGATAAGGTTTGGCCTCTGGTGTCGCGGAATCGAGCAGCAGATCGCTGTAGCCTTTGATGATCATCACCAGATTGTTGAAGTCATGGGCCACGCCGCCCGCCAGCCGTCCCACCGCTTCAAGGCGCGCCGAGCGCAGCAGACCCTCGCGCGATTGCAGCAGGCTTTTCCGCATGTCGTCGAAAGCACGCGTCAAATCCGCGACTTCATCGCCTCCGTCAACCTGGATCTGAAACTCAAAATCGCCGCGCTGCAAGCGTCGCGTTCCCGACGCTAGGCGCTCAAGCGGCCGGGTAATTTGTCGCGACAGGATAAACGCAATCAAAATGCCCGCCAATACGGCTACCGCGCCCAGCGTCAGCAGCATGCGATTCAGCGCGTGCAGAAAGCTCGTCGCCTGGTCGAATGATTGCAGCGAATACAACCGCACGGGATGATCGCCGGAGAGTTCCACGAAGCTTGCAAGATAGCGCTCGCCGGCCACATCGATTTCCTGAATCGAATCGGTTTCCGAATGCGATTTCGAACCTGCCTCACCATCCTTGCTAAGAGCTTGTTCAAAATCACCCCAAGCCTTCGTCGGCAGGGAACTCAGAATGACGGCGCCCTCGCGCTCGATGATGAACCGGGCATTCAAGAACGCGCCCGTTGAGGCCAGCGACTCGTTCGACAACTCGCGGCCCAGAGCGACCGTTCCCAGAAATTGCCGGTTGTCGCCTCCGCCCGCGACGATCGGTGCGAAACTCACCCGATAGAGATGCCCCCCCACAAACCACCAGTCCTGTCCGTGATTCGATTCCAGCAACAGGCGCTTCACGGCTGACACGGGGACGTCGTCAGATTTGGCATGAAATGCCAGCATGTCACCGCTCGCGTTTTCAAGTACAAGCAGGTCAGAGTGGCTGGTCTGTAATAACGGCGCCGAGCCGTCTTCCACGGTAGGCCGGTCGTTGGTCGACATCAATGCTTTCAGAATCGGCTGGTCCGCAACGATGGCTGCGTTCTGCTCCGACTGTGCTCGCCGCGCATCCTCAATCTGAATGGTGGCCGCGGACTCGGCGCGCAGCGCCGAAACGAGGTCTTCGCGGATGTGCCCGCGCATTCGCGCCTGGACCAGCGTCAAGACCGCCGCAGTCAGAAAAAATACGACCGCGACGATCGCTACCAGAAGCTTGGTCCGAAGATGTTGGAAAAGCCGTTTAGACACGCCATTGCCAGCTTAAGAAGGTTGCGACGAATTGGCCAGACACTTTGGTCACGGCAAAGCGAGGTCAAGCCCAACCGTAACTCAGCCGAGTCTGAGGCGGGTGCGCCGTAAACGCCCGCATAAGTAACTGGAGGTCCGCCACGCTCGCGCTTTTTCGAGAAGTGGCCCGACCACCGACCCTTCCCGACTCCGATCCTGCGCAGCAGCTGTTCGAATCTTCAGCTTTAGGATTTCCCACGCATTGACTCGCAAATGCGAGATTTTTCTCCAACGTCGAACGGCCCAGCAGTCCGTAAGCAAGAAACAGCAGCAGCCCTGGAAGAACGCAGTTCTCCGCGCCCCATTGCAGGCCAAAACGTCCATGCGCACCTTGTCTTGTTCTTGGGAGATCGGCCGGAACTGCCGATAGATTGAGAGTTGGCGCACTGATTTCCCATGTCGATCAATTTGCTCTTGGCGTCGGTCAACCCGGTCGACCCGTCGCAGGCGTCCGATGTGTCATCCAGCCTCGCGCCTAGGACTCCGAAAGCGGTCACCACTCAGGCTGGCCAAAGTAGTCTTGCTCCCTCCGGCGACACCTTCTCTCGGTCGCCTTCGACGCCCCAGGGCGAAGCGAATTGGATCGACGGAACATTCGTGGATGATTCACAAAGCGACGCGACAGCCTCGGCCGGCGAGTACGTCTCCGGATTGGCCTGGAGCCGTCCTGTCGCAAGCACGGCGATTGCCCATTACCTTTTCTATTCCGCCGCTCCCTCTGGTTGGAGCGGGCGGCTCATTGACGTTTATGCCTAGCTCGAAGACCGAAGACAGACGACCGACGAGATTTCGCCCTCGCCATTCGATCGGCGAAACATCGCCATTTCACTAACCAGTCGGCGATCCTCAGTAGCGTAATCGCCTGTTTACGTCCGTCATCGCCTAAAATGCTGAAGTCGGGCACCGGGGGAAGATGGAAATGGAGCATCGGATTCACTTCACGCGTCGAGAACAGCAAGACACACTCCAGTCACACTTGCTGGTTCCAGTTTCGATAAACGGTCAGTCGCCGTTCCCGTTCTGTCTAGAGCCGTCGCGTTCCAGAACGCTTGTCTCGGCTAGGACAATCGAAACGGTGGGCCTCCCGGTGGATGATTCGTCGTCTACGTTGACGATTTCCGAAAGGCTAGCGTATCCGTTGCTACGCTTGGAATCGCTCGCTATAGGTAGCGCCGTACTAGAGAACTTTGAAATTGTGGTCTGGGGCCGACCCGTAATCCCGCCGGAGATTCTGGCGAACCTAGACGAAGATAAGCTCTATCATTTGGGCAATCAACCAGCATCAGCCATCGAAGCAATCATCGAATGTCGTGGAGTATTGGGAGCTGATTTCTTGCGGAATTTCACAGTCTCACTCGATTTCGTGGGTGAAACGCTAGTGCTTGAAGGATAACTGTTGAAAAATCCCGTTTACACTCAAAGCCCCGGTCACGGGGGTCAATGAGCGCAAACGCCTGTTAACAACAGTTGAGCACCGTAGGATAATTGCGATAGAGGATTGGCCATGAAGCAGGTGCTGCTGGGGCTTGTTGTGGTTCTGATGCTCGTAGCATTTGCGGGCATCGGCATAGCCAACGTTTTCAAACCGGACTACTTCATGAAACGCTCTGCTGTGCGCAAGGGCGGCGAGATGCTGACCGAGTGGAATCGGTTAGGCTTTCAGATCGCCGGAGCAATTTTCGCCGCCGTGGCAATCTACATGTTGTATTCCATTTTTCGCCGATAGGCGGTCGATGAGTGCTACCGCTGTTTTCGTCAATTGAGAATCCACCACCACGGACACCCCTGCTATCCTTTCCTTTGCCTTTGAGTTGATGGGAGGAATGCACGATGAGAGAGGCACTCTACTGGATCGCTGTGGGAGGGCTTTCGTTTTGGCTTCCAACGATTGTGGTCTCGGTTGCTCTCCATCAAAACCTAAATCTGTGGCTGTTGAATGTGGTTCCACTTGCAGGTGTCGCGTTGCTGGGTGCCGCAAGCTGGGTACACGCTAAGCGTCTGCCTAAGTGGGGATGGATACTCGCGGGTATATGGCTTCTGGGACCCATCTCGATGCTGCTCCCATCAATGTTTCTTCAGACCTCATTGTCCCCGAATATCCCCGGAGAGAAGACGTGGATGATCCTGTTTTGCTTGTTTCCTCCAATGACTCTCTGGATGGCGGTACTAAATGGGATGATCTTTTCGGTGGTATTCGTCACGGTGGTACTGCCCTGTCTCGCGATGCGCTACAGACAAAAGCGCACCGCTCATTAGTTGGCATAACATCCCCATTACACTCATTGACCCTGCGCGACCTGCCGGAGGGTTTTGAGTGCTATCGTCGCGATTACACTAATTGACCTTGGGTCGGCCAAAACCGGCATTTCGTTACTATCGACGACTGTTTGAGGCTGCACGAACGCGCGACATCGAAGCACTATCGGCTGGGTTGCCAGGTGGTGAGTGGTACGATCTGAATCTGCCTTGCAAGGTTATAGGCGCTCGAGAGGTCGCTGTCGCTGTACACGAGCACGCGCCCAATAACGAGAACCCCATTTTTCGGCGAGGACACCTGCTTCATGCCGCTCGGCACCTGTTCTTTCCAGTCCGCTCCAGTAATCAGGTAGTCGCCCGCCTGCGTGCCCGTGGTGCGCGTGCCGACATAGGCGAAGTCAACGTTAAACGGATCGGTGAACTGCACGCTGTAGTAGCGCCCGGAGAACTCCGGCACATGCAAAACCTGCGGTCCTTTACTGAGGTCCAACCACCCGACCGTAAGCAGCGTGTCGTGGTTCACCCCAACACTCATCAAACGCGAACTTCCAGGCGGCAGCGATGTGTGAAGAGGATCTCCAAAAAGCGTTTGGGGCTCGGTATAAAGCGTATTGATCGGGACGGGCCCGTCGCCGAACCCTTGATCGACGATGGCTTTTTTGAAGTGGTTACTCACCAAATGCGGCCAAAAGACAATGAAGAGGATCGTGCCCACCGCCCACGCCACAAACACGACCGAGCCGAAGGTAATGAGATGCTTATGCTTCATAGGCCACCTTATTGAGTTTCGACTACCGGTGGCACGTTGTATTTGCCCTCCAGGATGATTGGGCCAGGCAGATACACGCGTAACCAGAATATGAACTTGCCTGCGGGCGCAGGCAACCAGTTGGCCTGATGGCCCGCCGGAGCGGCGTTCTGGATGTATATGTCAACCGAGCCATCGGCATTCGCCACCAGGCCGGAACGGTCGCTGACGCTGTACCGGTTGATCGGATTCGGCACAAAGCGATTCCGCGCATCGCTCATGGTGAGCGACCAGAACGCATCGTTCGGCGGGAGTTGTCCTGCCGGAAAGTGCATGATGTAATCGTGCTGGCCAGTAAGCTTTTGGCCCCGGCCATCTACGGTCGTTCTCCAGTACATCGCCTCTTGTGGCACGTTGATTGGCCCAGGAAATGTTTGCGCGCAAGCCGCTCTGTACAAGACACCGTTGCCGCGCTCACCGCACCGGTACATGGTGGTCCAGCCGTTCACCTTCGTAACATAAGAGCCCGCGATGATCTGGAACGTGAAGATCGCCAGCACACCACCGACGATGATGCCCTGCACCACGTCCGAGACAAGGTTCCTCCGCCACACAAACGCAGGCCATCTGGAATCGCCACTGCGATCTTCAAAGCGACGCGGCTGATTTCCATCCGTCATCCCAAAACTTTTGATGAGCTCTCATGCGATTTGGGTGCCCCATGTCGCGCTTCTCAACAGAAGGACATTCAGCAGGCGGAAAGCGAAGGCGATGTGGAAATTGATTGTGGGCCAAGAACTTGCGAGGACGACACGAGATTGCTGTTGAAATATCGCAATTACACTCAAATGCTTTTGCTTTGATGTCGTGAATCGTGGTGTGGAGCTACAAATAGCGTCTCTGATTCCCATTCTTGCCCAACTGCACCATCACCGGAGTTCGAAAAACCTTGACTTAACTCTTCTCCCCGGTCTCCACTAAATACAGCACACTTCGTGCAGCGGTTCGACCGTTCCTCATCGCCCTGGCACCCCTAAAGGCTTCGAAGCCAAGGGACGCTCTTTCGCGTCGAAGGTGCCGGGCACATGCCAGGAAAGCCTCCCCCCGAGGCCCCGAATTCGGAAGTGGTCTTTGACATTCGGAGATAACGACGAGAAAGTCGCTCGAGTTCTCACCTCTAAGTCCCATTCGTTCAAGACTTTACGTGTAACGCTATATTTATCAATACTTTGAAAGGCAGCAAAACGAGGAATTGTCGAAAATCGAGTCTAACTCCAACCAGGCAAAAGAGTTGCAAGAAATAAGTTCAAGTCTATATTTATGAATACTTTGCGAGGCAACTTACCCCAAGGCCATGATTCCATTAGATTATGCTAAGGATGGGCGCAAGGGGGGGGAGGGGGTACGCGTCAATCCCGAAGCAAAACAGGACTTACCGTTCAAAATGGTCAGCTGACGACGAACGACCGACGACTGACGACAAAATCACAGCGTTCGCTTGAACAGCGGCACCGCCAGCGCCAGCGTGACGATTGCGAAGCCCGACAGAAAAAGCAGGTCGGGCAGAATCGGCCCAATGCCAGTTTCTTTCAGCAGCAGGCATTTGAACCCGTCGACGGCATACGTGAACGGGTCGATCCATGTGATCGCCCGCAGCCATCCCGGGAAAGCCTGCACCGGATAAATTGATCCGCTGGGAAAAAACAGCAGAGTATTTAGAATTCCAAAAGTTGCGCGCGGTACCAGCGGATCCTCCACCCGTACCATCATCAAAAACATCATTGTGTTGAATGCAGTCGCGGTCGCCACGATCATCAGCAAAAGTCCAAGAATCGTCTCCAGATGAAAAATCGTTCCCACGCCCGCAATCATCGATCCGATCAATGTGATCACGATGCCGGTCAGCACGCCCTTGATCGCACCCGCTCCATTCAGTCCAAACACCAGCTCCGCTTTCGTGATCGGAGTCACCAGATATCCTTCGTGCACACCGCGCGCCTTGTCGTCGATATACAGCATCCCGCCGCCGATCATCGCCGAAACGAACATCGCCAGCGCAATCGATCCCGGCAGCAGGAACTTCATGTACTCGATGTAGGGATAGAGTTCAACAATGTTCAGCGCAGTTTGCTGCAGGAGCCGAGGCGTGATGTCAGGCTGATTCAGCGCATCCGTGAGCGCAGTCATGCTGTCTTCGAGCGTCGAACTCATGAAGTTGTCGCTGTTGTCCACGATCAGCGCGATTCGCGGATGGTTTTTCTCATACACCATCTTCGAATACTGCGGCGGAATAATCACTGCTCCCTGAATTTTCCCGTCGCGCACGTCCTCCCGCGCCTTCACCTCATCGTCATACGGAATCGTGACGAATGTTCGCGCCGTTGCGCGCACGGAATCGAATGCCTCTTTGATGCGGATCGCCTGTGTGCCGTGATCCTCGTCCACGATCCCCATCTTCGCATCGCGAATCTTCCCCCCAAATGCGTTTCCCAGCACGATCAGCTGGACCAGCGGGAAGATCATCGACACCATCATCAGAGCCGGCGAGCGGAAAAACTTCCGCATCTCGCGTTCAATAAGTGCCAGTGTTCGGTTCATGATTGTCCCGGCCGCGGAGGCATTACGAATGAATAAGCCTTCACGAGTTCATCGCGTAGAGCTCGTCCCGTGTAGTGAACGAAAACGTCATCCAGAGTCGTGTTCTGCACGGTGAGCGTCTTGAGTGCAACTTTTGCAACCACGGACATCTCAACCAGATCCGTCGTCGTGCCTGACCCGTTCGCGGTCAGCACTCGAAACATCCCCGCACTCTCGTTCTGCACCGAAGTCACTCCCGGCAAGTGGCGAAGCCGTTCCTCCCAGTCCGAAGGCGCGTTTTCAAATTGCACCTCGATCACCGTCGATCCTGGCACCGTCGCCTTGAGCGCCTCGGGCGTGTCCAGAGCCACCAGCTTCCCGTGATCGACAATCGCGATCCGGTTGCACAACCTGTCCGCTTCATCCATATAGTGAGTCGTGATCAGCACCGTCAGCTTGCGTTTCGACTTGATGTTCGTCAGCATCTCCCACACCGCTACGCGTGAGACCGGGTCGAGCCCGGTCGTCGGCTCGTCCAGAAAAAAAATCTTCGGACTATGCACCAGCCCGCGCGCAATCTCCAGCCGCCGCCGCATTCCGCCCGAGAGCGTCTTCGTCTGTGCGTCCCGCCATTTCGTCAGATCGACCGTCTCCAGCAGTTCGTCGATCGCCTCTTTCCGGCGCTTCAGCGGAACGTCATAGAGCTTTGCGTAAATTGACATGTTCTCTTCGACCGTCAAATCCAGATCGCTGGTCAGCGCCTGCGGAATTACGCCAATCGTCCGCCGCGCAGCATCCGGCTCGCGCGATACATCGTGCCCGCCAATCCGCGCTGCTCCGGCCGTAATCGGAATCAGCGTCGTCATCATCCGGATGAGCGTCGATTTCCCCGCGCCATTGGGCCCGAGCAGCCCGAAAATCTCTCCTTCTTTTACCGTGAATGACACATCATTAACCGCCGTAAATTCGCCATACTTCTTGACGATGTGATCAACCTCAATCGCATTGGCCGCATCAACTGCGATTTCGCCGCGCAGGCTGAGCTCCGACGAAGCAACGCTCACGCCATTCGAGTTTCTCCCGTCGGCCGAACTTGTTTCTTCGTTCATTGTTTCCCCGCCGGCTCCGCGCCTTGCGCGACCGCAGCCCCTTTCAGTTGTGCGGCCGGCACCAGTACCTCAGCCGTCATCCCCGGCACATACGCGCCCTTGGGATTGTCCAGCCTCACCTTCAGCACCAGCGTCCGAATGTCGCGCTTTCTGCGCCCCACATCGCGCTGCGTCGCAAAGTCAGCCTCCGCCGCCTTGTAAAAAACTTTTCCCGGAACCTCGGTACCTCCCGGAAGTCGTATGGTCAGCGTGTCGCCGTATCCAATGTGATCCGCGTCCGTCTCCGGAATCGCCGCCCGCGCCCAGGTGTCGCTGAAATCCACCACCGTCACGATCGCCTGCCCTGCATTGACGACCTCGCCCTCACGCGCTGCTCGCACTAATACAGTCCCTGTCACCGGCGAGTAGATCTTCGTGTAGCCGAGTCGAACTTCCGCTTCGTTGAGCTGCGCAATCGCGTTTTCCATCTGCGCCCGTGTCGAGGCCACCGTACTCGCTGCAGCCGTTGCCTGGTTCGTGCGCGCCACTGCCGAATTCAAGGTCGCTTGCGCCGCCGTGACCTGCTCCTTCAACGAATCGACGCTCGCCTGCTGCGCTTTCAGATTCTGCTCGGCTTGCACTTTTTCCTGCTCCGACGCTACGCCTGCCGTGGCCAGGCCAATCGTCCGCCGGCTGTCACTTTCCACTCGTGCCAGCGTGGCTTCAGCCTGCGCCAGTTGTGCACGCGAAGATTGCAACTGCGCCTGAGTATTTGCGACGTCGCTCGTCGTCGATCCTTTGGTGGACTTCTGCGTGTATTCGTTCGCGCTCACTTGCGACCGCATGCTGGCAATGGTGGCCGCAGCCGCGCGCTCCTCCGCTTCAAGTTCGGAAGGATCCAGCAGCGCAATAAGCTCGCCCTGTTTTACCGGAGTTCCCTCGTCGACCAGCAGCTTTGAAATTCGTCCCTCAATTTGCGGGCTGACGACGATCTGGTTTGCATCCACCGTCCCCACCAGCACCAGCCCGTTTCCGCGCGGCGTAGAGAAAAAATAGTACGTCGCGGAAATTGCCATGATGATGCCCAGCAAAATCAGAAATTTGTTACGCGCGTTCATTCCCAATCTCCTTGCGTTCCTAAGCTTTGCCGCGGCGCGCTTTTAAGCTTTGTTCCGTGAACAACGCCGCCGAAATAAATTCCAGCACAAACTGCCGCCGCTCCGCGATCCGCTTCTTTGACAGCGGATCGATCTTCAAGAGCGTCTTCATCGCCGGCGCCGTGCTGAAATAAAAGATGATGATCCCCACCAGCGAAGGCATAAAATCCATTGGATTTACTGCTCGAAACTGCCGCTTCTCCTTGCCGTCTCGCAGCATTTCAGCCACCCGCCGGTAGATCGGAGCAAAGTATTCGCGCGCAATCCGCTGCATCTGCGGATTGCCCTTCGGCCCCATCCGCATCCACTCTGCCTGTACCACCCGCGGAAATCTCGGGTTCGCCGCGATGTAATCGAAATAGCGTCCCACATACTCCAGCAATTTCTCGCGCGGCTCTAGATCGCTTTCGAGCACGGGGATCAACCGCTCGCGCAGTCCGCTGAACACGTGGTCGAGTACCGCCCCGTATAGCGCATCCTTGTCTTTAAAGTAGTAATAAAGAAGGGCCTTGTTAACTCGTGCCGCGCGCGCAATGGCATCCGTTCGCGCGCCCGCAATGCCGTGCTCGGCAAACTCGGCAACTGCCGCCCGCAGAATTGCCGCTCGACTCTTTTCCGGACCCCGCCGGGGGCCGGTACCTCTTGGGGCTTCGTCGCCGTCCAGATCGTCACGTGTTCTTCGATTAGCGCTCGGCACAGGCATGACCATAGCAAATGATTAAATAACTGGTTAGTTAGATTGTAGTGTCGCAGGAATCGATTCGCAAGTTTCAGTCGCC
Organism: Terriglobales bacterium; assembly: GCA_049589215.1. Classification (GTDB taxonomy): domain Bacteria; phylum Acidobacteriota; class Terriglobia; order Terriglobales; family Acidobacteriaceae; genus Acidiflorens. Next base: position 11,386 of record JBAWAI010000512.1, read on the forward strand.
GTCACCCAATTCCACCGGCCATGACCGATAGGCATGCCCTGAAGATGTCGCGAGTGTCGGAGGTGCCGCCGCCGCCGTCCTGCTACAATTTTCAGTTCGCCATCCGCGCGTCAGAAAAGCGACCCATAGCTCCCGCGCGAAACGAGGTGTTCCGATGCCCGAAATTCTTCAACTGGCCGCTCCCGCCCCACTCACCGCTCTCACTGACGACGAGATCCTGTTTCGCGATAACGTTCGCCAGTTTGCCGAAGACAAAATTCGCCCGCTCGCCAAAGAAATGGACGAGAAAGCCGTCTTCGACCATGCGCTGATCGATCAGTTTTTTCATCTCGGACTGATGGGCATTGAGATTCCGGAGCAGTACGGCGGCGCCGGGGGCAAGTTTTTTGAGGCCATCCTGGCCGTCGAAGAATTCTCTCGCGCCGATGCCTCGGCCGGAGTCATCGTCGATGTGCAGAATACACTCGTCGCCAACGCCATTCTCCGCTGGGCCACTGATGATCAGAAAAAACGCTATCTGACAAAAATGGCCGCCGACACTGTCGGCGCCTACGCGCTCAGCGAGGCCGGTTCCGGCTCCGATGCATTTGCCCTGCAAACCAAAGCCGAACTCAAAGGGAGCGACTTCGTTCTCAATGGCCGCAAACTCTGGATCACGAATGGCAAGGAGGCAGGCCTTTTTATTCTGTTTGCGACCGTCGACGCGTCGAAGGGCTACAAGGGCATCACCGCGTTTCTCATCGAAAAGAGTTTTCCCGGATTCACAGTCGGCAAAAAAGAAGACAAGCTCGGCATTCGCGCCTCCTCAACCTGCGAATTGATTCTCGAAGATTGTCGCGTGCCGAAGGAAAATGTGCTCGGCGAGGTTGGCAAGGGATACAAGATTGCGATCGAAACGCTCAACGAGGGCCGCATCGGCATCGGCGCCCAGATGCTGGGAGTGGCGCGCGGTGCATGGGAATACGCCGCCAAATATGCGCAGGAGCGCAAGCAGTTTGGCAAGCCGATCTCCGAATTCCAGGGAATTCAATTCCAGATCGCGCAAATGGCGACCGAGATCGAAGCGGCGCGCCTGATGGTTTACAACGCGGCCCGCATGAAAGACGCAGGCGTGGATTTCGTGAAAGAAGCCGCCATGACCAAACTCTTCACCTCGCAGGTCGCTGAACGAGTCACCTCGCTGGCCATCGAAGTTTACGGCGGCTACGGTTTCACAAAAGACTATCCAGTGGAAAAATATTGGCGAGACGCGAAGATTGGGAAAATCTACGAAGGCACGTCCAACATGCAGCTGGCAACCATCGCAAAGCTCGTAATGGCGAAATAAGGAATCGCAGACCTAGGAGTTAGAAGACGGAAGCCCGAATTTAGATTTCGAAAGCAATATTTGTGCGTTGAGATTCTGCCGCCTGATTGTTCAATCTGACTACTCACTTCTTAGTTTCTGAAATGTGGCAGCACTGCATCCCCAAAAAGTCTCGCCTGCCCGGTTCGGTCGTCGCCCCAAATCTCCAGCATGATGTGCGTGCAGCCGGCCGCGCGATATTCCTCGATTCTCCGGATGCACTCGTCGGGCGTCCCTGCGATCGGGCACGCCTTGCGAAGCAACTCGTCGGACACGGTGCGGGCCGCCGCTTTTCGTCCACCCTTCTCCATCGCGTCTGCCACCGGCTGAAGTTCTTCAAACGTGATTCCCGCCGATTCTAGTAACACGTCCGCCGAGCCCTTGATGTTCTGCACCTTATTCGCCAGGTACATCGCGGCCTGCTCGCGCGCCCCTTCTTTGCCTTTTTTCGAATCGCGATCGATGCTACCCACAATGACCGATCCAAGAATTAACTTCGATGCATCGCGTCCCGCCTTCGTGGCCCCTTCTTCCATGTTCTTCCTCGAATAGCGCACAAACGGCGGCGTCGTGATCGAAGCGGTCAGCAGTCCGTCGCCCACCGATCCGCTCAGCCGTTGCATGACTGGCCCGGTGCCCGCAACATAAATGGGAGGCACGTCGCGCGCGACCTGCGCGTCGGTCTTTAGGGCCGGCACGCTGGCAGTGAAAACCTTGCCGCGATAATCGAATGCCTCTCCCTTCAGTACGCCACGGATAATCTCTATGCTCTCGCGCATCACTGTCGCTGGCCCAACTTTCTCGCCTTCACCCTCGCCAATCTCTTTCATGAAAATCTTCGACGCGCCCAAGCCGAGCAGAAAGCGTTCGCCCGCGAGGTCCTGCATAACGCGCGCTTCCATCGCAATCTGCACCGGATGGCGTGTGTAAGGAGAGATAATTCCCCAGCCCAGCTGAATGCGCTGTGTTTGGCTGGCAATGACAGCGAGAATCGCGGTCGACGAACGTGCCTCGAAAGCATGCTTGCGCCACCACGGATAGGCCTCGGCAATCCAGAACGCGTCAAAACCCGCGTCCTCGCATGCCTTTGCCATGGCCACAGTTTCACGCACCTGTTCCATGCTGAGTTGAAGAACGCCAATGTTGAATGCAACCGACATGATTACTCCGGATCGCTCCACGAATGCTCGAGTCCTTTAATCAGTTCCCAAAGAGCCAGATTCAATGGCGTTCGGACGCCCGTCTTCCTGCCCCATTCCACGATCGCGCCGTTCATGAAATCCACCTCCGTGCGGCGTTTTGCAAGAATATCCTGCAACATGCTGGCCCGGTGTTTTCCGGGAGCACCCGCTCCTTTTTGCACGAGCGTACGCGGATCTCCATGCAGTTCAATGCCGAGCGCCTTGGCCACGGCTTCACCTTCAGCAATCAAATCGTCGAACAGTTGCCCGGTCGGAGCAAATCGCGTCGCCGCTCCATGATGCAGGAGCGTCAGCGCGCCAACTGGATTCGTCGCTGCGTTGAAAATCAATTTCGTCCATTGTGCGCCGCGAGCGTCCTTCAGCGGAATCGTGTTCATCCCTGATCGCGTTATGAGGCTTGCCAGTTCCTCGACTTTCGACATCGGAGTATCGGTTGGCTCAAACGGGCCGATCCACGTGTCTCCCTTGATGTCGAAACCAATGTGCCCCGGCGCGATGGGATGCCCGGCGGGAAACGTCGTTCCGCGAATCACGAACTTCACTCGCTCGGCGATAATCTCTTCGTTACCTACGCCGTTTTGCACCGAGCAGACGGCGCTATTCGCGTCGAATGCGCGTGCCGACTGTGCGACCGCGTCCCGGGTGTGGATCGCCTTCGTAGCCACGATGCCAAAATCGCAGCGCGGTATCTCAGTTGGATCACATGTCGCGTTGAATCTCGCAGTGAAATCAGCAGCTCCCGAAATCCGCAGCCCATTCTTGCGAATGGCGTCGACGTGTTCCTTCCAAACGTCGTACCCCCAGACCTCCGCCTCACCCTTCCGGGCAAGATGAGCCGCGAACAAGCTGCCAACGGCGCCGCAACCGACGATGCAAATTCTGAACATATTCAAATCAATTCAAGGAAGATTCCCACAGTTAAACAGCCGTTGCGCAGATAGTTCGGTTTTCTTTTCTTTAGTCAGAGCTGCTAACTCCGCTCGACCGTCTCTCGTCGCCGGTGAAAAATTTCCACTCGACGTCACACAAGCATTCACCTTCATTCTTGCCGACGCGATACGTGTCCTGCGTATAAAGGCAAACCTTGCCGTCCTCGTCCACCACTTGCGGATGCAGCGAGAAAATCATGTTCTCTTCCAGCGGAACATCGCTCTCCGCGCCGATGGCCGGGTATTCAAGCATCGTCGTGCCGATGCTGTGCCCGGAGAGATGCCCGAGCGCATACCCCTGTTTGGCGAATGTGTCAGCCACAACGCGATGAACACTCGACGCAAGCTCTCCGTGCCGCATCAATTTTCGCGCCGCCTCCATGGCCACAGGATAAGCGTCTGCCATCTTTTGCGTCGTCGGGCTCGGCTTGCCCCGCAGCAACGCGCGCGAGAATTCCACCCAGTATCCGCCAGCGCCCGTTACTTCAAGCGAATAAAGAAGAAGGTCGTCGGCCGCCACCTTGCGATGGCCGGGAACTTTGAAATACGCGTTGGCCTCGCCGTGCTCTCCCGAGAGAAGAATATTCATCATGCGTGGCCCCGCGCCCCGCGCAAAAAAATGTTCCACGGCCGGAGCCATAATTTCCGCTTCCGTCTTTCCCGGCCCGTATGCCGTCACCAGAGCCCAGAAGCCGCCGACAACAATGCTCATCGCGTCGCGGACTTCGATTAGTTCTTCGTCGCTCTTGACCGCGCGCGCCATGTCGAACTCCCGATCGAAAGCCACAAGCTCGAAGGGCCCGCGCGTCAGCTCGCGATAGTCGCGAACCGCCATGATGAAATTCATGCCATAGGCCCCAATTCGCTTCCAGCTGCGCTCGGCCGCGCGCTCCCGCAACCACTCCCCGGGGACATCCGGCCACACCTGGTCTTTGACCCATGCCTTCTGCTTGTCGCCGATCCAACGCGCCTCCCGCGGAAAGACCAGCGTCGGCTCGCCTTCAAGCGGAATTAGTACGTACACATAGCGATGCACAATTTCGAATCCGGACGTATACCGCACAGCGCCTTCGAATCCGGCATATTGATTGCCGCATACGATCAGCGCATCCAGGTTCTGCTTCAGCATCCGCTGGCGGATGTTCTGGTAGCGGCGATTGATTTCGCTGGAACTCGGCAAAGATTGACCTTAAGGTTTAATTCGCGTTCTAAATTGAAGCGTCCACGGTAACGGGTTCTCGTAACTGATTTTGCTCTCTAATTCTGCTTTCTAAATCCGCTCTCTAACTCTGCACGCCGCAAATTTCAGCGGCCGCTAATGCATAAACTTTCGTGATCTCAACTAACGTCTGAATGCGCACCTTCTCTCCCTCTTGATCGCGCGGCCCGCTCGAGGGTCCATAATTTACCGTTGCGACGCCGTATCGAGTCAGCACGCTTGCGTCGGAGCACCAGGTCACGACGTCTCTTTTCGGAGGCGCGCCCGTCACGCGCTGGTGATTCCGATCAATGGCCTGGATCATCTCGTGATCCCCACTAATCTGCGCGCCCGGCACGGAGACGTAAGTCTCAAATTCGAGCCCCCAGTCAGGATGAACTCTTTCTAGGTCGAAAAACATCTGCTGAATCTCGCGGCGAGCATCCGCCATTGCGATGGTCGGCGGCACGCGAACATCGAGGAAGAGATCGGTTTTCTCGGGCGTTCGGCTGGCGCGCCAGGCGTGGCCTCCGCGGATGCCGCCGAGATTCACGATCGCTTTCTTGCCTCCATGCGCGGCTTTCGCCTCCCAGTACTCAATCCACTTCATGATCGGCTGCATGATCTCATGCATGCGGCGAATGGAATTCATCTCCTCCCGGCCTTCACAAAACGCCGTATGGACATAAATGCCAATACACGAAATGCGTACCCACATCGAGCCGAAATGTTCCAGCACCACCTGCATGTCGGTCGGTTCGCCTAGAATGCACATGTCCGGCAGAACCCCGTGGTTCACAAGATAATGCGTGCCGCATCCGTAACCCCGGTACTCCTTGCCTTTGAATTCGCCCCATTGCGCTTTTTCAATTTCGCCCGCAACCGCCGCAACAATCACATCCCCCTTCAGTCGAACGCCGGCGCGTTGCAACGCCGCAACGGCTTGCGTGTAGCAGACCAGCGCGCCTTTCATGTTGTAGATGCCCAGTCCGTAAATAAAGCCGTCTTTTAACAGCGCGCTCGGTTTATATCCGGCGCCCGTCAGAAATTCTTCCTGGCCCGTGTTCGATGTATCCATGTGGCCGTTAAACATCAGGTTCTTGCCGCCGCCCACCCCCCTCAAGCGGCCAATAACATTTGCCCGCGCATCTTCAACTTCCTGCCAGCTGACGTCAAGATTGATCTTCCGAAGCGCGCTCTGCATATACTCCGCCATCTGCAACTCGTTGCCGGTTGCGCTTGGAATATTGATCGCATCGCAGCACATCGAAACAATTTCGGCTTCGCGAACTTCCGCCAGAATGCGATCGACGAGCTTGGCGTCGAGAACGTCGTCAGTGTTGGGTGTTTTCTTGGGCACGATTGTCAGTTCGCTTGCGCTCTAATGTTTCGCCAGCCGAAAATCATCCGGATCGGAGCACATTTTCTCATTCCCGTTTTCAGTGATCAGAAAATTGTCTTCCAGGCGCAACCCCCCGCCGCCGGGCCAGTAAATTCCCGGCTCGATCGCGAGCACCATTCCTTTTTTGATCGTTCCGCCTCCGGCCTGGTGAGCGTAGGGCGGCTCGTGCGCTCGAGCTCCAACACCATGACAGATCGGATGCGACGGTTGCCCCGCATACCCGCCTTCGGCAATCCTTGCTCGCACAAGTTTATCCAACTCCGGCAAACTCGCGCCGTTGCGCGAAAATGACACCGCCGTCTCAAATACGCTCAGCAGAAGATCCAGCAGCTTGTGATACTCGGGTGTAAGCTCGCCAGGGCATGCGTTCTTTGTGAGGTCAGTCCAGTAGCCGTCGGCGCATACCCATATCTCAAACAACGTCGGCTCGTTTTCCTGAATTGGCCGATCACTAGTGGCCGTAAAAGTCGCAATTCCTTTTCCCGACCATACCAGCGTAAACGCGCGCGCCATCTCAACCTTGTTCTTGTATCCAACCCCGAGCCCATGCACAAAGCCCTCGTACATGGCTCCGACCTCGCTCTCTTTCATGCCGGGACGCATGTGTTCACGTGTGTAGTCCATGGCGAGCGCCGCAAGTTCATTTGCCAGACGCATGCGCTCGATTTCCTGCGCCGTCTTGATTGAGCGCGCTTCGTTCAGTAGCGGCGTTGCATCGACCACCTCACCGCAAAATTTCCTGAACGATTCAAAGTACGACATCATGAACGTCGTCGGCTCGCCCACCATGCGGTCCGCGGACTGCGTTCCCATGTTAAGTTCGATCGCAACCTTGTCCGTCAGGCCACGGCGCTTGAGAATGTCGTAAACGCGGTCCCACGCCCGGAACTGCGGTGGCCGCGGATCGCGTTCGTCATAACCCTTGAAGTAAACCATATCCTTCGTCCACGAATTCCGCTCCGCGTCAGCCTGCTGCGGTTCAAGCGCAATCAAAGTCGGCTCGCCTTCACGTGGAAACACGGCAGCATCGTAGCCCTTCATGCACCAGTAGTTCGTCAGGTAAAGCACGTTGTCAGGCGCGCGCACAATCAGTGCCGACAAATCCTGATCCTTCATGAGCGCGCGCACGCGCTCCAGTTTCGCATTATCGACGGGCCAAGTCATCAGTGCACTGTGACCCGTTTATTTTCATCGTGAAAACTCCAGGCTGCTTCTTTCCCTTTGATCAGGCGATACACCGTTGTGTGCAGCGGCGCCGCTACTCCTGCGCGCTCCGCCTCGCGCGCAATCGCGCCGGACAGAAACTCGACCTCGGTTGTCAGCCGATGCCGTACGTCGTTAAGCATCGACGGAGGATGATTCGTCATTGCGCCCAGCTTGTTCATCTCCCACGGGTCTTCGTGCAAATGGATTCCCGCACCCTGCGCGACGCGCTTGCCTTCATCGATCAAGTCGTGCAAAAGATGTCCCAGATCAGAAAAGTTCATTTCGTCCGCAAAATATGACGAATGCGGCAACCCAGTCAGTGCCGAAACGCCGTTCACCGAAGCGTTGAAGATAAGCTTCGACCATTGCGCAGGCCTCGCATCCTCAAGCGCCTGCGCCTTTAGCCCGCCCGAAGCAATCAAGTCTGCGGCTTCCAGCACCACCTGAAAAGGCGTGCCAGTCGCCTCGAATGGCCCCATCCACGTGGGTGTGTCAAGTTCATATTGAACATGCGTGTCCGAATGCCGCGTTCCGCTCATGAAGGTTGTGCCGCGAATGACGTAGCCGCGCGTGAGGGCCGCGATAATCTCCTCGCTGCCCAACCCATTCTGCGCCGAGAGCACGGCGCCATTGTCGAAGCGCGAGCCAGCGAGACGAAACGACTCTTTGACCTGTGTTGCTTTCGTCGCCACAATGCCAAAGTCGCATTCCGGAATTTCGCGTGGTTCTGTCGTCGCGCGGAAATTCACGGAGAACTCATGCGTTCCGCTGACCCTCAATCCATCACGGTTCAATGCCTGCGCATGTTCGGGACGTCGAACCAGCGCCCATACCTCCGCCACGCGCGCCAGGTGCGCGGCATATAGGCTGCCGATCGCGCCGCATCCGATTATGCAAACTTTCTTCATTCGTCACTGTCGACTGTACCGCCGGCTTCTAGACCTGCCTTTTCTCCACCTTCACCTGCTCGCGCAACTGCCCGCCGTCGCGCCGCTTCAACTGCCGAAAAATGCTGTCTCCATTGTTGAATGAGTCGTTAATAAAAATGCCCTCTGCAAACAAGGCATCCTGGAGCGCTGCCGAGATCGTGTGGATCGGTGCCGCGCCGCCTTCGCCCATGCCTTTTGCGCCACTGTAGCTGTGCGGAGATGGCGTCGTCGTATGCCCGTACTTTATCTTCGGAATATTCATCGCCGTGATCGGAGTGTAATCGCTGAACGTGCTCGTCATCATATTTCCGACCGCGTCGTAAACGCACCTTTCCATCAGCGCCGCTCCAATCCCGTGCGCGGTCGCTCCATAAACTTGTCCCTCAACAATCGGCGGATTGATCACCGTTCCGCAGTCGTCAACCGCAACGTAGTCAAGAATCTCGGGCACGAAGGTTTCGCGGTCGACTTCAATCACGGCAATGTGCAACTGCGACGCGTACGTCAACGTCAGGTTTCCGTACTTTGCCTGCTTGTCGGGAACCTTAAACGGCGCGCGCCATACATACCTGCAATTCAGCGTGACTTCAAACATTTCAGGTGGCAAGACTGCGCTGTTCACGTTCACGATGTTCGCCAGGCCCCAGTAGTTGATCGACTTTCCTGTGCTCTTGGCTTTAACCTCCGGCCCCTGCTGCCCAGTTCCAAACTCCAGATCGTCTTCGCTGGTCTCAAGCGAAAAGGCCGCCAGTCGTGTCATTTCAGCCTTCAATTTCTGTGCCGCGCCATGCACCGCCGATAATCCCGACACCGCAAACTGGCTGGCATAAGTTCCCGAAAATCCCGTGTGCACATTGCGCTCTGTATCGAATCCCGTCCGCACGGTAATCAAATCGGGATGAATATTGAGCACATCCGCCACCACCTGCGCCGCCGTAGTTTCATGTCCCTGCCCCTGAGGACAAGATCCCACCGCGACCACAACCTCTCCGTAGATATCGAGCTTACAGTTCGCTCCCTGCGAGTTGCCTGAAAAAGGCGCATACGGATTTACAATCTGCGACTGACCGAAATTGTTCGTACCGGAATCGAGCGTCGTGCCGATCCCAATCCCGATCATGCGTCCTTCTTGGCGTGCGTCCGCCCGCCTCTTTTGCCAGTCCTCCCAGCCGATCAGCTCTTTCGCAACCTCCAGCATTTTTGAATAATTGCCCGAGTCGTAGACACAGCCGTTCGGCGTTGTGTAGGGAAATTCCTGCGGTAGTATGTAATTCCGCAGCCGCATCTCGTCCGGCGCGATGCCGAGTTCGTGCGCGCAAATATCAACCAACCGTTCCAGAAACCACAGATGTTGCATGCGCGAGTATCCACGGTTCGGTCCGACCGGACATTTGTTGGTCACGGCCTGCCAGAAATCGATGCGCGCATTCCGAAAGCGATAAACGCCGCAAAAAACCTGCGACCAGATCACGCACCCCAGCGGCTCGTAACGCGGATAAGCGCCACAGTCGTCGATATGCCGGGAGTCAATCGCTGTGATCACGCCATCTTTGTCGAGCGCCACGCGCGTATCGCGAAACGTTCGCTCATTTCCATGCGCGCTCGAAACCATGTGCTCCGTGCGGGTTTCCACCCACTTGATCGGCCGCCCCGCCGCCTTCTTTGACGCCAGCGCGCACACGGCCATCTGCGGATAGCTCGTGATCTTGATTCCAAAACTTCCGCCGATATCGAACGTCTGTACTCGTATCTTGTCGATGTGAACGTTCAGGTGCGCCGCCAGGAATTGAATCGCAAACGACGGGAAAGAATTATTGCACCAGTAATAAAGGCGATCGTCTTTCGGGTTCCACTCGGCGATGACGACGTTGTTCTCCAGCGGAGTCGAAGAGAATCGATGGAAATGCATGCGGTCGATCTCGACCACATACGCCGCTTCGTTGAATGCCTTCTCTACGTCGCCGAATTCCCACACGCCGTTCCACACTCGATTGGTGCCAGCCTCTTCATGCAGAACGCTGCCGTCAGTAAGCGCTTGTTCGGCGTCGACTACCGGTTCAAGCGGGTCGTATTCGACTGCAACCAGCTCTGCGGCATCTTCGGCCAGCGCTGCGGATTCCGCCACCACCGCCGCGACCGGCTCACCCTGATAGCGCACCTTGTCCACAGCCATTGGAAAGTCGCGAATTTTCTGTGCGTGTTCCGGACCAATCTCAATAAACGGCTGCGTCTGCCCGGCCACCTCTTTGCCGGTGATCGCACAAACCACGCCCGGCAAGGCTTCCGCCGCCGAAGTATCGACGTTCACAATCCGCGCATGGGCATACGGTGATCGCACAAAGCATAGGTAAAGCATCTCGCGTAGCTTGATGTCGTCCGTGAACTTGCCGCGTCCGCGCAAAAGGCGATCTTCTTCCTTGCGTGGAAGCGAAGCGCCCACCCAGCGCTGACCATTTTTCTTATTTTCATCCATCGTGAAAACAACCTACAAACAGATACGTACACAAATGCGCGCACAACCTGGACAGTCTTTGCGCACACCAAAAAGGAGCGCAGCCTTCAAACCTAAGCCAGTGCCCTTTGCAGGCCGTCGATCAGCTTCTGCACCTGCTTTTTTCCCAGCGGCTCCAGCAACCCACCCGCAGCCGACGCCAGCGGCCCGAAGATTTGCGCCTCGCCCTGCCAGTTGACCTTCGTCCCTTCGCCATCGGGCGTTAGATCAAAACTCGCAGTCACGGTCACGCTGCCTCCAGCCACTGCCCCGTGTCCTTTATATTGGGCGCGGCGCGATCGCTCCGCTTCAGTTAATTCCAATTTCACGCTGGCTGCGCCTTTTATGTATGAGATTCCAACATTTACCTTCACCGTGAAATGCGTCTCGTCGTGCATCGTCAAACCCTGAAACTCCGGCAGCAAGGGCGCAAAGCGCTGCGGGTCGATCAAAAAATCGTAGACCTCTTCCGTACTCCTCTTCACCGCGAACTCGCCCGACAACTTGATCGCCACCTCAAGCCCCTTTCATGTTGCGGCCCGCCAGTCGAATGGCCTTGAAGATATTCATATACCCCGTGCAGCGGCAGGTATTGCCGGCAATCGCCTTGCGAATTTCCTCGTCCGTCGGCTCGGAATTGTCGGCCAAAAACTGCTGGGTCGCCAGCATCAGCCCCGGCGTGCAATATCCGCATTGCAGCCCGTACGCCTCGCCGAAAGCTTTTTGAATCGGACCAAGCTCGCCATTTTTTTCCAACCCCTCGACCGTCGTGATCTCCGCGCCGTCCGCCTGCACCGCCAGAACAGTGCACGACTTTACCGCCAGGCCATTCATCAGCACCGTGCATGCGCCGCAATAGCTCGTATCGCAACCGACATGTGTCCCCGTCAAATCGCACGCCTCACGCAGAAACTCCACCAGCAGGGCGCGCGCTTCGATCTCGCGCACATATGGCTTGCCGTTCACCAATATCTTCACCGCAATTTTCGCCGCGATTCCCGCTTCAGTGATCGCGCCCTCAGGCATACAGATGCGCCCCCTCGACTCGTTCTCCGCGCGCCCGCCGCACAGCAATTCCAAGCGCGCGCTTGCAGAGCGCAACCACCAACTGGCGCTTATAGTCCGCTGAGCCTCGCATATCAGGCTGCGGATCGCCCACGGCGCGAGCCGCCTCCGCCGCTGCAGCCATTGCTCTTTCGTCCATGATTTTTCCGCGCAACTCCGCTTCGGCCTCGCTCGCGCGTATCGCCGTCAACCCAACGCATCCGAGCGCAATCGCCGCGTTACGGCAAACATCGCCCTCCATCGCCAATTGCACGGCAACGCTCGCGCTTGGATACACAGGCGCACTTCTCTTGAATGCCACATAAGCGCCGCCACTGCCCTTCGGCGGCATCTTCACCTCGACTTCGCCCACCAGTTCATCGTGAGCAAGCGCCGTCGTGTAAGCATCGTTAACAAAATCCTTCAACGCGATCGCCCGCCTGCCGTTCGGTCCCAGGCAGTGAACGGTTGTATCCAGGGTGAGCAGAGCATTGCCCCAATCGCCGCTCGGGTCGGCCTCTGCCAGCGATCCCCCGATCGTCCCGCGATTTCGTATCTGTACATCGGCGATCCCGGCCGCGCAGTCATGCAGCATCGGAATCTTGCTCGCCAGCGGCGAGTGCTCAATCTCCGAATGCCGTGTCATGGCGCCAAAATGAAGCGCATCACCATCTTCTCGAATAAACGAGGTGCCGGGAATGAAGTTCAAGTCCACCAGATGTTCGGGGCTCGCGAAGCGCAATTTGAGCAATGGAATCAGACTCTGTCCGCCCGCCAGCAGCTTCGCGCCCTCGCCCAGTTGGCCGAGCATCAGCGCGGCTTCTGTTAGTGAACTTGCGCGGTGATAATGAAATGGTCGCGGATACATGAAGTCGCCCCGGAAAGGCTACAACGATTCCAAACTTTCCGCCATCAATGCTTGAGCGCCCCAATGTCTCGGTAGCGGCTGCGGAAATAAAGGAGCGGGTCGCCATCTCGCACCTCCACGTGCTCAACTTCGGCGATAAAAATGGTGTGATCCCCCGCCGGTTGTGCCGAATGCAGGCGGCATTCCAGATACGCGAGCGCCCCCTGCAGAACCGGCGTGCCATGGGCGGTGCGCTCAAAGCGCGCGCCTGCCGTTTCCGCATGCTGGTGTGCCGCGGCCGCACCGGCGTAATACTCTGAAATTGCTTGATGGTCGCTGCTGAGCACATTCACACCAAATCGCTTGCGCGCCTGCAGATGCGCGTGTGTCCGCGCCCGATGATCCACGCACACCAGAATCAGCAGCGGGTCCAATGAAACCGCCGTAAAGGCGTTCGCGGTCATGCCGTGTACTTCACCGTCCTGGTCGACAGTAATGATTGTGACGCCAGTCGCGAAACATCCCATGGCTTTGCGGAAGTCGATCGCGGTCAGGTCGTCCTTGCGGGAATTCGTTGGCATGGTCTGCGACGCTAATTCTAATGCAGCGAGACCGCGAGCGCGGGCATCCAAGAGACAGGATTTCACGGCTCCGCTATCATCGTTGCCAATGTGGCCTGTCCGACGCCTGCGAGCGAAAACTCGAGGTTGAATTTCCAGACACGAATGTCATCGCTCTCACAAAAAGATTTTCCCGCGTTCGCCGCCCGGCTGCCAGACACCATTGCCGCGCCCATCTCGCCCGAAACCGCTTGCCAGTTGCTCCGCGGCGATGTTCCTCTGCCCGATCTGCTCGCTGCTGCGCAAGCTGCCCGCACACTCTTCAAGCCTGGCGCGATTACTTATTCGCGCAAAGTATTTCTTCCGCTCACTAATCTTTGTCGCGACTACTGCGGCTACTGCACCTTCCGCCGCGACCCCAATCAGCCGGGAGCCCACACCATGAGCCCCGACGAAGTTACGGCTGTCGTCCGCGCCGGTGAGCGCCTGGGATGCACCGAAGCTCTGCTCAGCCTCGGCGACAAACCCGAGCTGATCTTCCCCGAGATGCGCGAAACGTTGCGTCATCTGGCATACAAATCGACCCTCCACTATCTCGAAGCGATGTGCGAAAAAATACTGCGCGAGTCGAGCATGCTTCCTCATCCCAACCCCGGCCTCATGAGTGACGAGTGGCTTCAGCGCCTCGCCCGCGTATCGCCCAGCATGGGCCTGATGCTCGAAACTACCAGCGACCGATTGCTTGCAAAGAACGCCGCGCACGACAACGCTCCCGACAAAGTTCCCGCCAAACGTCTCCGCGTGATCGAAGATGCCGGCCGCCACAAAATTCCATTCACCACGGGAATTCTGATCGGAATTGGAGAAACACTCGAAGAGCGCATTGACGCGCTCGTTGCCATCCGCGACCTGCACGCGCGTTACGGCCACATTCAGGAGGTGATCGTACAGAATTTCCGCGCCAAGCCCGATACGCCGATGGCAGCCTCGCCCGAACCCGGCCGCGAAGACATGTTGCGCACCGTGGCCGTCGCTCGCCTGTTGATGCCGTCGATGAATATTCAAGCGCCGCCCAACCTCTCCGATCCGCATTACGCCGATCTGCTCGATGCCGGCATCAACGATTGGGGCGGAATCTCCCCGCTGACACCCGATTTCATCAATCCCGAAAAACCCTGGCCGCATCTCGATCAGCTGCGTCACCGTACCGAAGCAAAAGGATTCGATCTGCGTCAACGTCTGCCCGTTTATCCCGAATTCGCGGCGCAGGCCGCGACCCAAAGCGAGTTGCTCGCTCAGCGCCTCGCTCAAGCGGCCGCCGTGCCCGGCGACGGCCTCGTTCATATGTCTGGAGGCGTGGTGTGATAACGGTTCTGACGGGCGGCACGGGCGGAGCAAAATTCGTTGATGGCCTGCGCCAGGTCGTCTCTCCGGAAGATCTCACCGTCATCGTCAATACCGGCGACGACATGTCGTGGTGGGGATTGCGCGTCTCCCCTGACATCGATTCGATTGCCTACATGCTCGCTGGGAAACTCAGTCCGGAGCGCGGCTGGGGCGTTGAGCGTGACACTTTTTTCGCTCTCAAGACCATGCGCAACATGGGAGAGCCCACCTGGTTTAGCGTCGGCGATCGCGACCTGGCGATGCACATTCTCCGCAGCAAGCTGCTCGCCGACGGCAAAACGCTCAGCCAGGCGACCGCCGAAATTGCGCGGCGTCTCGGCATCCGAGCCCGAATCCTTCCGATGACCGATTCGAGCGTCGAGACGCGCGTCTTAATCGCTGTCGGGGAGCTGAGCTTCGAACAATATTTCGTCGAACGGCGATACCAGGATGAGGCGAAGGGCATCCGTTTCGCCGGCGCTCCAAACGCCCTCCCAGCACCCGGAGTCCTCGACGCAATCCGATCCTCGGACCTGGTCATGCTCGCGCCGAGTAATCCCGTAACCAGTATCGGCCCCATTCTTGCCGTTCCCGGAATTCGTGAAGCGTTGCGCGAAACACGCGCCGAAGTCGCTGCCATAAGCCCGATCGTGGGCAATGCCGCCGTCACCGGACCCGCCGGTGCGCTGCTCGCCTCGCAAGGCTTCGCGGTCTCGATTGCGGGAGTCGCTGACTGCTACCGCGACTTCCTCGATCTGCTCGTCGTCGATATTAAAGATGTGGAGGCCGCCAACGAGATAGCCAAACGCGAAGAATTAGGCCCCATGCGCGTTCACATCACACCGATCATCATGCATGATAATGACGCTCGAGTTGCGCTCGCCCGAAGCGCAATCGAGGCATGTGGACAATTCTCGAGCACCAAAGGCCGCGCGGCAGACTGAGGTTTCGCGGCAGGCTTAGCTTTCGGTACAACCCGATTTGGGTAAATAAATGGTCTTGGCGCAAAAATGATTCTCGTTCCCGTCAAAAACCTCTCCACCGCGAAGCAGCGCCTGTCGCCGATCTTGAACCCGGAGGAGCGTTTTGCGCTCGCGCAAGCCATGTGCGAAGACGTGCTTCAAACTCTCTCCGAGTGGCAGAGTCGTCCCCCCGTCGCCGTGGTCACCGGCGATCGGTTTGCCCGAGATCTGGCCTCGCGCTTCAATTTCGAAGTTATCGCTGACGTCGAAGACGGTGGTGAAACCAGTGCCATCGCCGTGGCCACCGCCCTTTGTCGCGATCATGGCGTGCGTAGCACGTTAGTCATTCCGGCCGACATCCCGCTCGTCGAAGTTGCCGAACTTCAAAAAATTGCTGATGCTGCTCCGCCACAAGGCACAGTCCTCGTCACCGACGCCGCTGGACGCGGCACGAATGCCGCGTGGCGATCGCCCGCCGATTTATTTCCGTTGCAGTTTGGCAATGACAGTTTTCGGCCCCACCTCGCCGCCGCCCGATCCACCGGCCTGCCCTGCGTCGTCCTCGAATTGCCCAGCCTCGCGCGCGACGCCGATCGCCCCGAAGATCTGCGCGAATTAGGCACCGCGACTGGCCAACGCCGGGCGCAACAGCTCATTCGCAGCTGGAATCTGGAAAAGCGAGTTCAGGCTTGTCATGGCTAACCGGGCCGCCAAAAGCGGGCAGGGAAGAGTTCGCGTCGCAAACTCGAATCACGCGCAAAAAGAAATTCACATCCTCCCAATTGCAGTCGACGGAGAAATCCGTCCCCATGAAGCCTTAACTCAAAGGTTGTTGACCGCTGCTCGCAGCGCCGGCGTGCGCTTCAAAAATGGCGACATCCTCGTCGTGAAACACAAAGTCATTTCGAAAGCCGAAGGTGCGCTTGTCGACCTCGACCAAATTCATCCCTCGTCCGCCGCGCGCCGCTGGGCTAAGGCTCACGCGCTCGATGCACGTGTGATCGAACTGGCTTTGCGCGAGAGCCGCCGCGTCGTTCGGCAAGAACTCGGGGTGCTCATTACCGAGACCAGCCACGGCTTCATCTGTGCCAACAGCGGTGTCGATGTCTCTAATGTCAATGGCGGCAGCCACGCTGTGTTGTTGCCGAAGAACCCCGATCAATCCGCCACACGCCTCCGCCGCGAGATTCGCAAACAACTCGGCCTTGACCTCGCCGTCATCATCAGCGATAGCTTTGGCCGTCCCTGGCGCGAGGGATTAACGGAAGTCGCCATCGGCGTCGCCGGCATGCGCCCCCTCATCGACTATCGCGGAGGCCGCGATGCCCACGGCTACTCGCTTCACGCCACGGTTGAGGCCGTCGCCGACGAACTGGCTTGTGCGGCCGGTCTGGTTTGCGGCAAGCTGGCAAACACTCCCGCTTGCATCATTCGGGGTTATTCTTACAGGCGTGGAAACGGCAGCGCGAAGGCATTGATCCGTCCTCCCGAACGCGACCTTTTTCGTTAGAGAAATTGAACCTCCAGGCCTAAGAAATGTTTCGACAAGTGCTTGGGCGAACGCTATAACCATTACTCCGACAAGAAATCACGAGACCTTTCCATGGCGCAGACATCTCGAACACCAGCGATGCAGCTCGAAGAATTCTCCAATCTCACATGGGATGAAGCTGCGGGCCCCGCCGCGCCCGCCGTCCGTAGTGCTCTCGACCGCGTTCTTGAAAAGCAAGATGGCGGATGCCTCCGCGACGCTGAGCATTACGTCCTCGCCAACTCCGATGGCCCCGACCTCGTTGCCCTGCTGGTCGCCGCCAATACTCTCCGCCGCGACCTCGTCGGCAACATCGTCACTTACGTCGTCAATCGCAACATCAACTTCACCAACGTTTGTTTTGTCGGATGCAAATTCTGCGCCTTCAGCCGCGGCCCCCGCGAAGCCGATTCCTATTTTCATTCGCTCGACGACATGGGCAACAAAGCCCGCGAAGCCTGGGATCTGGGCGCAACCGAAGTCTGCATTCAAGGCGGACTCCCACACGGCCTGCCTCCTTTTTATTATCGCGACATCCTGCGCGCCGTGAAAACCGCCGCCCCGCAAATGCACATCCACGCCTTTTCGCCCATGGAGATCGTCTACGGCGTCGAACTCACCGGCATGTCCCTGCGCGACTATCTCTCCATGTTGCGCGATAACGGCCTCGATACGCTTCCCGGCACTGCCGCCGAAATTCTTGACGACGATGTCCGCCAGGTTCTCTCGCGCAACAAACTCTCCTCCGCGCAATGGCAGGAGGTCATCCGCACCGCCCACCAATGCGGCATCCGCAGTACCTCCACACTCATGTATGGACACATGGAAACTCCCGCTCACTGGGTCCGCCAACTGTCACTCTTCCGCCAGATTCAGTCTGATACCGGCGGCTTCACCGAATTTGTTCCGCTCGGCTTCGTTCACCAGAACACGCTTCTCTTTCAACAGGGCCTCGCCCGCTCGGGTCCAACCCTCGCCGAACATCTCAAGATTCACGCGCTCGCCAGAATCCTCCTGGCCGGCTCAATCCACAATATTCAAGTTTCGTGGGTGAAGCTGAATCGCCATCTGTCGCAGCTTTGCCTGTACGCCGGCGCTAACGACTACGGCGGTACGCTGATGGAAGAGAACATCTCGCGCGAGGCTGGAGCCACTGCCGGCCAATACACCAGCCCCGAAGATTTTCAATCGCTGATCTCGGAGATCGGCCGCATCCCCGCCGAACGCAACACAAAATATTCGCGCATGAAGATCAAGCTGCCGGTTGAAACGCCTTCATCCGAATATTCCCTGACTCCGGAATTCGCATGAACGACGGGACGAATGCCGCCAAAACCCGAACCATCGCCGTCATCGGAGGCACCGGCCCCGCCGGCATGGGGCTGGCTCTGCGCTGGGCGCGAGCAGGCGAGACAATAATCATTGGCTCGCGCGACGCCTCGCGCGCACAGCAAACAGCTGAAGTCATCCGCCAGCGCGCCGGCGCGAACGCGCGAGTCAGCGGCCTGGAAAATTCTGCAGCCTGCGCCGCCACCGACCTCCTCATGCTCACCGTCCCCTTCGAAGGCCACGCCGCGCTTCTCAAACAATTAAAGACTGCGATCCGCCCCGGCAGCGTCCTCATCGACGCCACCGTTCCGCTTGCCGCTAGCATTGGAGGCCGCGCCAGCCGCACCATTGGAGTCTGGCAAGGTTCCGCCGCGCAGCAGACCGCCGAGCTCGTGCCCAAGGGCGTCTCGGTCGTGGCTGCATTCCACAATGTGTCTGCCGACATTCTTAACGGCGATCAGGATATCGATTGCGACGTGATCGTTTGCAGCGATGATCCCCATGCCACTGAAATCGCCATGGAACTCGCCGCAAAAATTCCAGGCGCGCGTGCGATTGACGGCGGCAAACTGGAAAATGCCCGCATCATCGAGCAGATCACCGCCCTTCTCGTCGGCCTCAACATCCGGCACAAAGGGCACGGAGGCGTCCGCATAACCGGGTTGCCGGAGAGCGCCTACCGAACGGGATCGTCGTCGTGATCTTTGTCACGGCTGTCGATGGGAACCGTGCCTTGAAAGCGCGCGTCTTCGCCCGCGCCGTTCCGAAGTGAGCGTCCGCTACCGATGACACCTGCCCCGAGCGTCGAACCCGCCATCGAATTCGATCACGTCTCCTTCAGTCTGAACGGACACCCGTTGCTTCAGGACCTGACGCTTTCGGTTAACCACGGTGAAACTCTCGTCCTCCTCGGACGAAGCGGCTCCGGCAAGACCACCACCCTCAAGTTGATCAATGCTCTGCGTCTCCCAACCCACGGCAGCGTGCGTGTCAGCGGATGCGCCACCACCGATTGGGATCCGATCCGCCTCCGTCGCGGCATCGGATACGTCATTCAGGATGGCGGCCTGTTTCCTCATTTCACGGTTGAGCGCAACATCGCCCTCGTTCCCACGATCGAGAACTGGAAACGCGAACGCATCCAGGCCCGCGTGCGCGAACTGCTAGCCCTCGTCGGGCTGAACGCGGACCTCGCGTCGCGCTATCCGAGCGAGCTATCTGGAGGCCAGCGCCAGCGCGTAGGGGTTGCCCGCGCACTCGCCGCCGACCCGCCGATTCTGATTCTTGATGAAGCCTTCGGCGCGCTCGATCCCATCACGCGCTCGGAAATGCAAAAAGAGTTTCGCGCCCTTCAGCAGCGCATGCAAAAGACGGTTATCTTCGTGACCCACGATCTGCGCGAAGCTCTCCTGCTCGCCGATCGCATCGCCCTCATGGAAGACGGCCGCATGATCGTGAACCTGGCGACGCCAGATTTTACGAAATCGCAGCATCCACTCGTGCGGGCCTACGTGGAGGCCTTTTCAGAGCCAACGGATTCGAGGTGATCGGCATGGATTTCTGGCATTTCATGGTTGCGAACCGCCAGCAGGTACTCGAGTTGACGCTCGAACACATCACCTTGGCGGGAGTCTCCACGCTGATCGCGGCCGCTGTCGGAATCCCGCTCGGCATCTTCATTACGCGGGTTCCCAAACTCAGCAAGTTGATCCTCGGTGGCGCGAACATAATTCAAACCATCCCCAGCCTCGCATTGTTCGGTTTTCTGATTCCCGCACCCTGGATTGGGGATCGCGCCAGCCGCCTCGCCATCCTCGCGCTCGCTCTGTACGGATTGCTGCCCCTCATTCGTAACACCTACGCCGGCATTCAAGGCGTCGATCCAGCGGTGGTTGAGGCGGCCCGCGCGATGGGACTGACCGACCGGCAACTGCTCTGGCAGGTGGAATTGCCCCTGGCGTCCGGTGTGATCGTGGCCGGCGTGCGCATCGCAGCAGTCCTGTCGATCGGTCTCGCAACCATCGCCGCCGCCATCGGAGCCGGTGGCCTCGGCGAATTCATTTTTCGCGGCCTCGCCATGGTTAACAACGATGTGATTCTTGCCGGAGCAGTTCCGGCAGCACTGCTGGCGCTCGCGGCCGACTTTCTCCTGGGAGTTCTCGAACGCCGTTTGAACGTGCTTCGCGCAAGATCGTGATCTGAGAGTGCAGAGCAATAGAGAGTCAATACTGACGGTCCGATGAAGAAAACATCTCCCAGGTTAAGAGCGCACGTCCAACTCTCCGCCGCAACATGGGGTCTCCTCGCGGTCGCGCTTCTCCTGCCCGCAGTCGGCTGCAACCGTCACTCGGATCGCATCGTCATCGGCTCCAAGAACTTCACCGAGCAGCTCATTCTCGGCGAGCTCTTCGCGCAGGTCATCGAGTCTCGCGCTCATCTGCCCGTCGAGCGCCGCTTTTATCTCGCTGGCACGTTCATCTGTCAGCAAGCGATTCTCGCTGGCCGCATCGATATCTACCCCGAATACACCGGAACCGCGCTGACCGCAGTGCTCAAGCAGCAACCGGGCGGCAGCAAGCAAGACGTCTATCAAAGAGTGAAGCAAGCCTACGAGCGGCAATTCAACCTTGCCCTCGGCCCGCCGCTCGGCTTTAACGACACGTTTGCCATGGTGATCCGCGGCGACGACGCCCGCCGTCTCCACGTGGAGACGCTATCGCAGGCGGCCGCGTTCACGCCGCAATGGCGCGCCGGCTTCGGATACGAATTCATGGAGCGGCCCGACGGCTACAAGGGACTGGTCGCAAGCTACGGCCTTCGGTTCGCCGAAGCCCCACGCGTCATGGACCTGGGCTTGCTCACCCGCGCTCTCGTGCAGCGCCAAGTCGATATGATCGCCGGCAACAACACAGACGGCCTGATTCCAGCCCTCGACCTCTTTGTGCTCGAAGACAACCACCGCTACTTCCCGCCCTACGAAGCGGTAGCCGTAATGCGCGAAGAAATGCTGAAGACCCACCCGGAAGTTAAAGCGGCACTGGATGCCCTGGCCGGCGCAATTTCCGACGAAGACATGCGAAAAATGAACTACGAGGTCGACCGCGAACACCGTGATCCAAGCGCGGTAGTTCGCGAATTTCTGGCCGGACGAGGCCTACTCTAAGATCTACCCGAATGCCCAGTAAAAACCTTGCCAGAACGCGCGCTCCAGTAAAGTTACGGACCAGGCGCGCACTCCGATAAACCAACTAAGAATAAATCCGCGTGCATCCGCGCAAATCCGCAAAAAAAGAAGTTCGGTCTCTCACTCCTCCACCGGCTGCGCATTCAACTCCTGCTCCGGTTCGCCTCCGGCCAGTCCCTGCGCGATAATCAAGCGCCGCGCCTCAATGCGCATCGTCGGCAGCCTCCGCCAGAACCAGATCGCGCCCATTACGCACGCCACACCGCCGATCGCAACCGTAATTGGCGCACCCACCCGATGCGCGAGCGCTCCGCCAAACAGCGCTCCAAACGGTGCCAGCCCCATGAACGCCATCGAATACAACGCCATCACCCGTCCGCGTAGGTCATTCGGAACCATCGTCTGAATCAACGTATTCGAGCACGCCATCTGCAGCATCATCGAATAGCCGGCAGGCAACAGCAGCACCACCGAGAGCCAGAATAATTTCGAAAATGAAAACAGCACCAGGCTGATCCCAAACATCGCGCACGTTATCGTCACCCACCGCCCCAGACCTTTGACGCCGGTTTTCGCCGCCAGAGTCAGCGCCCCAAACAGCGCGCCCACGCCCGTCGCACCCATCAGAATCCCCAGCCCGCGCGCGCCGCCGTGCAGAATCTTGTCCGCAAAAATCGGCATCAACACTGTGTAGGGCATGCCCACCAGGCTCACGAGCGCCAGCAAGATCAGCAGCGTGCGTATGATCCGCGTCTGCCACACCCAGCGAAATCCCTCGACCATATCTTCAATCGGCGATCCCGCGCCCGCGAGCCGCGGGCAATGCACGTGCATCAGCAACAGACCCACGATCACCGCGATATAGCTGATCGCGTTCGCGCCAAAGCACCATCCCTCGCCGATCCGCGAAACCAGAATCCCCGCCACCGCCGGCCCAATCACGCGCGCTCCGTTGAACATCGAGGAATTCAGCGCGATTGCGTTCATCAGGTCTTCTTTGCCGACCATGTCCACCAAAAACGCCTGCCGACCTGGAATATCAAACGCGTTCACCACGCCGAGGAGCGCCGCCAGCACAAAAATGTGCGGCACGCGCACACGGTGGCTCAGCGTCAGCCACGCCAGAATCCCCGCCAGGATCATCGAAGCCGTCTGCGTGGCAATCACCAGCCGCTGCCGGTTCACCCGGTCCGCGGTAATGCCGCCGATCGGAGCAACCAGAAAGACCGGGAACTGGCTGGAGAACCCCACCGCGCCCAGTAGCAGCGCCGACCCGCTCAGCTTGTACACAAGCCACGCTTGCGCCACGCTCTGCATCCAAGTGCCGGTGAGTGAAATCAGCTGTCCGCCAAAGAAGAGCTGAAAATTCCGGTGACGCAGGGCGCGCAGCGTAGTTGCAAATCTCGACGGCGCGGACGGCGCGTCCGCTGTTTCGTCAAGAACGATTTCATGATCGGGGAGGTTCGGCGCGCGAGTCACTCTCTTAAAACCTTTGCACATCTTTCGGATGACCGCAACTAACCGAAAGTTGCGAGCTGTGAAATTGTCTGCGCGTTTACTTTACTGACAGCTTTCCACAGGCCAAAGATGTCACTGACTTGCAACTTCCCCGGCGACCAGATTCAGGATAGAGTGAATCGCTGCTCCTCTTACGCAAGTCAGAACGCAACGGCCAACAGTAACCCGAGACGAAGACACGAGACAGCGTCCGGATAAAGATCCAGGAAAGCAAGCCATGACCGACGAATCCCCCAATCGCCTCGAACGCCGCAGCGCCCAGCGTTTTGACGTACTGCTGCCCTTGGCGATTCATGTCGACGGCCGGACGATTCCTGCTTTCACGCAAAATCTCAGCGGCCGCGGGATTTTCTTCTACTCGGAAACCGCTATTCCCGAGGGAGCAAACGTCGAATTGACTTTCTCCATGCCCTCCGAAGTCACCCTGGGTGAGAGTATGCCGGTCCGTTGTCGTGGCCGCGTTCTCCGCGCCGCTCCACCAAAAGCCGGCCAACGCAACGGCATTGCCGTCCAACTTGAGTCCTATCAATACTTACCCGCCGACGAGTGTCTCCCCGTCTCCCACGTCGTGCGCGTCTCCGTTCCCGCGCCCGACGCCGCTCCCCGCCCGCTATCCCGCTGAGCTCACGCTGTTTCACGGCACTTTGCAAGCCCCACCTTCTGTCTTACAATGATCCCAACCAGCACTCTGGCCTTCCAGCCCTTTTCGGAGCCAGCGCCCTTCTCTGACGCTCTCTTCGAGGCATGATTACGAAGGTCATTTGGTTCCGACACCGGAAGTTCGTAGCATGACAATGAACACTGAGACCCGACTCATGCACGGAATCGCCGTCGCTGTCCTCACTGAGGACCGCGAACAATCCGTCATCCTCAATACGCGCGTGGAAAGCACTCATCTCGCTCGCACCGTGATGAGCCACTCCGGTTTTCCCCTCGCCGCTGGTGACGCCATCCTGCGTCAGTTGCAGGACCAGCGTGCTGAAGTCATCCTCGTCGATATCGATCCCCGGAACCCGCAGCGTGCCGTGCGCACCATCGAGCTGATTCACGGCAGCATTCCTGACGTTACGATCTTTGCCGTCGGCGAAATGAATCAGCCCACCGTCATCGTCTCTGCGATGCGCGCCGGTGCCAGGGAATTCGTCGATCGCTCCGCCAGCCACGAAGCCCTGATCGAAGCTTTCGCCCGCTTCACCGCCTCGCTCAGCCGCGCCCAGCGCAGCTCCAGCAAGGCACGAGTCTTCACCTTCCTCAACGCCAAGGGCGGAGCCGGAACCACCACCACCGCCGTCAATACTGCCGTCGCCTTGCAGGAAGCGCACGGTCGCGTCGTTCTCGTCGATTTCGCGCCCATCGGCCACGCCGCGCTCCAGCTCAATCTGCGGCCGCAGTTCACCATCGTCGATGCCCTCCAGAACCTGCACCGCATGGATCTCTCGCTGCTCGACGGCCTCATGACGCCTTATCGTGATGGCCTTCATCTCCTCGCCGGCGCGCAGCAGCCGAACATGGCTGTCCCCACCGCCGCCGAACTGGCTCGCCTCTTCGACTTGCTCGTCAGCCAATATCACTTCGTTGTGCTCGATTGCTCGGGCCGCATGGATGCCACCATCCAGAACATCTGCGACCTGTCGAATGCCGTGCTCCTCGTGGCTCAAACCGATGTCGTCTCTCTCTGGAGCGCCGGCCGCATTCAAACTTTTCTTCAGGAGGGTGCCGGCCGCGAGCGCCTGCGCATCGTTCTCAATCGCTACAAGAAAATTCCCGGCTTCACCGACGAGGACGTAGAAAAGGCCACCAGCTGCAAGGTTCTTTGGAAAGTTCCCAACAACTACCAGATCATTGGCCCCGCCATCGACAAAGGCAATCCCGTGGCCTTGCAGGGAAATCACGAAGTCGGCCGCTCCTATCAAGGCCTCGCCGCCGAACTCGCCGGCGCCAGCACGCCTTCCGAAGGCTCTCTCTCACTAACCTATCAACAGGACAAGGGCGAAGCCAAAAAACGAGCTCCCGGTCAACTGCTGGTCTCCCCAGTCCGCGCCGGACAATAAGATCAAAGTTGGAAGTAAGAAGTCAGATTGCAGAAGTGAACCCCCCCTTGGCCTCGACCGTTCACTCCAAAGAGGTTTTTCGTGCACGCGCCAAAACTCCGGTGTCCGACCGGTTTCGCTTCTTCAATCTGACTTCTGACTTCTAACTTGCGACCGCACTATCTCCCCAGTCTGCAATGTCTTTTCCCCTGCTAGAATCAGTGTTCGCATGTCCCCGAAATACGTCGAGATCCTCTATCAGATGATCGCGTTCCTGTTCGCCATCAGCGTGCACGAGTCCGCTCACGCCTGGACCGCCTCTCGCTGTGGAGATCAGACGGCGCGCATGCTCGGCCGTGTCTCCCTCAATCCCATTCGCCACATCGACCTCTTCGGCACCATCATTCTGCCTCTCGTCGCGGCCATCAGCGGCATCCCGCTCCTCGGCTGGGCCAAGCCCACTCCCGTCGACCCGCGAAACTTTCGCAATCCCATGTTCGATGACATTCTCACCTCGGTCGCCGGACCGGTCAGCAACTTCATCGTCGCCACCGGTGCATTGCTCGTCCTCGGCGTCATCGCGCTTTCCTCCCCGATCGGCCACTCGATTATCGACGGCGTCCAGGGCGGGTATTCGGATGATCTCCCCACTTCCGCCTTCACGCCCGTAGCCATGCTGTTCTACGAACTGATGATCATCAACATCGTGCTCGCCGTCTTCAATCTGATTCCCGTTCCACCGCTCGATGGCAGCCATGTCCTGCGCCATTTCCTGCCCGAACCCGTGCGCATGGTCTTCGACCGCATCGGCTTCTTCGCACTCCTGGCGCTCGTTTACCTCGGTGGAGGACTTCTAAGTAGTCTGATCCGCCCGTTTATTCGCTTCTATCTCATATTGCTGGGCAAATTCTGAATGACTATTCCCTCCACCAAAAAGCGCGTCCTCAGTGGCATGCGCTCCACCGGCAAGCTTCACCTCGGCAACTACGTCGGCGCGCTCCAAAACTGGGTCCGCATGCAGGATCAATACGACTGCTTCTTCTTCATCGCCGATTGGCACGCCCTCACCACCGACTACGCTGACACCTCGCACATCAAAGAAAACTCCGTCGAGGTTCTGCTCGACTGGCTCGCCGCCGGCCTCGATCCCGAACGCTGCGTAATGTTCATCCAGTCCCACGTTCCCGCCCATGCCGAGCTTCACCTGCTGCTCTCCATGATCACGCCCCTGGGGTGGCTCGAACGCGTCCCCACCTACAAAGAGCAAAAAGAGAACATCAAAGAAAAAGACCTGGGCACCTACGGATTCCTCGGCTACCCAGTCCTGCAATCCGCCGACATTCTCATCTATAAAGCCGATGTCGTCCCCGTAGGCGAAGACCAGGTCGCGCACGTCGAATTGACGCGTGAAATTGCCCGGCGCTTCAACGGTTTCTATAGCACGAAACGCGCCGTCGTTTTCCCCGAGCCCCAATCCCTGCTCACGCCCACGCCGAAGCTCCCCGGCACCGATGGCCGCAAAATGTCAAAGTCCTACGGCAACGCCATCATGCTCAGCGATCCCGAGCCCATCGTCCGCCAAAAATTGAAGACCATGGTCACCGATCCGGCTCGCATCCGCCGCACCGATCCCGGCAATCCCGACCTCTGCCCGGTTGGTGATCTGCACAAAATATTCAGCAGCCCGGAAACCATGGCCAAGGTCAACACTGGCTGCCGTTCCGCCGGCATCGGCTGCATCGAGTGCAAAGGCTGGGCCGCCGATGCGCTCGTCCAGGTTTTGAACCCCATGCAGGAGCGTCGCCAAAAATACGCGGACAATCCGCGCCTCGCCTGGGATATTCTGGAGTCAGGCTCCGCCCGTGCCCGCGAAGTAGCCGGCGCGACCATGAACGAAGTTCGCGATGCCATGAGCATCTCGCTCAACTACGAAGCACCAAAAGCTTCAATGAAGTAGCTAAGACGAAGTAATAAACCGAAGTGACCGACCTATCCCAATCCGCAGAAGCGATGCCAGTCGCCGCCCAACCGCAGCCCGCGAATGCGCAGTCGACCAAAAAAACCAGCGACTTTCCCTTCGCCGTCGACCTCGGCCAAATCTATGATGGCCCGCTCGACCTGCTCCTCGATCTCATCCGCAAGCAGGACATCGATATCTACGACATCCCCATCGCCAGGATCACGGCGCAATATCTGACCTACGTCGAGCGCATCCGCGAGCTCGATGTCAACGTAGCCAGCGAATTCATCTACATGGCTGCGGTCTTAATTCATATCAAGTCGAAAATGCTTCTCCCGCGCGATCCGCTCGCCGCCGCCGACGCGCAGGATGACCCCCGCAACGAACTCGTCAATCGCTTGCTCGAGCACGAAAAATTCAAATCTGCCGCGCAAATGCTCCAGCAAAAGCAGCAAATAGAAGACGCGGTCCTCAGCAATCCCGCCATCCGCCATTTCATGGACGCCGAGGGCACCGAGCCCGAAATGGCTGTCGACATCATCGACCTCGTCAAAACCTTCCAGCAGATTCTCGACCGCGCGCGTTCGCGCCCGATTCTCAACGTCGACGAAGAAACCGTAACCGTCGGCCAGATGATCCAATATCTGCATCGCCGCCTCGCGCTCGAAGACCGCCCGATTCGCCTCAAGCAAATGCTTCGCACCACGCCCTCAAGGCAAGCCCTGGTGTGCATGTTTCTGGCCCTGCTGGAGCTGGTCCGGCTGCAAGCGATCCAGGTAAGGCAAGATAACGTCTTCGGCGAAGTCCTGGTTCGCAAGCACACCCACTTCGAAGAGCTGATGACGGAACAAGCGGCAGTGCGAGATGATTGGAAGTAGGAAGAGTTCGCGGCTCCCAGTTCTCAGTAAACGCGACTGAGATTTTGTTTTTTCTGAGAACTGACAACTGAGAACTGAGAACTGTTTATGCTCAAGCCCCAACTCGAAGCCATCATCTACGCGGCCGAAATTCCGATCACTCTCGATCAAATCATCCCGCTCGTCAAGGATTCCGTCCTCTCCGAGTCTCCTGAAATCGACGCTTCCGAAATCCGCTCGCGCGTTCGCGCCGCCATCGAAGAACTGACAGCCGATTACGCCGGCCCGAATCATGGCATTGAGATTCGTCAGGTTGCGGGCGGCTACCGCATGTCCACGAAGCCTGAACAGCACGACGCGATCCGCTCCTTCGCCAAGAGCCTCAAGTCGCCCTCGCGCCTCTCCATGCCCGCGCTGGAAACGCTCGCCGTCATCGCCTACAAGCAGCCAGTCACGGTGCCCGAAATCAGCGAAATCCGCGGTGTGGATTCCGGCGGAGTCATCGCCACGCTGCTCGATCGCAAGCTCATCACGACCGCCGGCCGCAAAGCCGTCATCGGCCGGCCCATCCTCTACAAGACCAGCAAAGATTTCCTGCTCCGCTTCGGCCTCAAAGATATTCACGAACTCCCCAGCATGGAAGAATTCGAAAAGCTCCTCGCCGAATCCTTCCAAGGCGATCTACTTCAGTCCGATGCCGCACCCGCCGAGACCACTGAGCCAGAAGAGTCGCCAGCGTCCGAAACTGAAAACAGCTCAGACGAGCACGCGGCCAGTAACGTGATCAGCATCGACCAGCGTCCCGGCCGCGCCGTCGGACACGAAAACTCGGACGCCGCAGATCAAGCCAATCGCTCCGCCGAAGCCGGCGCCGAGTCTCAAGAGGTCAACGAAATTCATAGCGAACCCGCCGCCCAAGCCGAAACTCCGGCCAGCGCTGAGCGCAAATAATCATGCCCCTTGAACGTCTGCAAAAGATCATCGCCGCAGCTGGAATCGCCTCGCGGCGCAAAGCCGAAGAACTCATCACCGCGGGCCGCGTTCAGGTCAACGGACAACCCGTCACCGAACTCGGTTCCAAGGCCGATCCCGAGCACGATCACATTCGCGTCGATGGCAAGCTTCTTCACCCTCCTGATCGTTTCTCCTACCTCGTGCTCAACAAGCCGAAGGGTTACGTCACCACCGTCAGCGATCCTGAACATCGCCCGACCGTGATGGATCTCGTCAAGAGCGTCAAGGGTCGCGTTTATCCTGTCGGTCGCCTCGATTGGGCGAGCGAAGGCTTGCTGCTCCTCACCAATGACGGCGAGCTCGCCAACGCGCTCATGAAAGCGGCATCGCACGTGCCTAAAACGTATGTCGTCAAAGTAGCGGGCACACCCGACGAAACCAAGCTCGAAAAGCTTCGCCACGGTGTCTCCATCGCCGAAAAAGGCGGGCGCAGGGTTCGCACCGCACCGGCGCAAATCAAACTAATTCGCGAAGGTGATAATCCCTGGCTCGAAGTGACCATCATCGAAGGCCGCAATCGCCAGGTCCGCAAAATGTTTGAAGAGGTAGGTCACCACGTAGAAAAAATTCGCCGCGTGCAATACGGCCCGCTAACCCTCGACGTTCCGCCCGGAGAATTCCGTAGCCTGACGCTCGAAGAGGTAGCCAAACTAAAGTCCGCCGGCTCGGGCTCGAAATCTGGAGGGCGCCCAAAATCTGCTGACGGGTCCAAGCCCGCCGTCCCACCCTCAGGCTTCACGCCCTCAAGATCCGCGCTGTCCCGTTC
>JBAWAI010000513.1:0-2680 GCA_049589215.1 Terriglobales bacterium
CTCGTCGCGCCCGATAAAGATGCCGGGCGCGGACGGAAGCAGCAGCATCTGGCGGATAGCTCCGGAAGTCGGGGAGAGTTTCTGGGGCCCGCCGATCATGTAATTGTCGCGGATGAAATTGATCAGATGGTTGCGCAACAGTCTCTCAAAATCGGCCTTACCCCGGTATGGCCACCATAGCCCCTCGGCTGGGAACGCCTTCTTGAACTCCAAAACCTGTCCCCACTGATCAGTCTCTTGCTTCGAGGCAGGACTGTACGGTTTCTGATTGAAGTAGACCATGACTTGCGGTCGGTCATTTCTCTTCCACGCGTCGTACGCCTGTCGGATTTCATGCTCTGTGCCCGTCGTACCGTCTTTCGTAGGCGTACCAAAGCGTTTCCAGAAGATACCAACCAGAATATCGGAGTCTTCGATGCGCAGAATCCCATCGATGAGACCTTGGGGCCCTTCTACGTGAAACGCGGGATAGGAATCAGTCTCCCAGCGAGCGACCTCAAAGCGTAGACCCAAAAAGGAGGCTATCCAACGGTTTATTTCCTCCACGACGATGGGGACGACATCGCGCTCGCCTTGAACGTCGCCAGGTGACGCAACCACTACGCGTAGAAGCTTAGCTAGCTCGGGCATAGTCGTGATAATTGAACGAGAGCTTAACACCTGCAAGGAGTCAAATTCTACTTGAGCAGTTTGTGCGCTATGTCATTGCGGAGGATCATCGCCTGCGTGTGGAGGCCAAGCGAGGCCTTCCTCAAGAGCGTGCCTGTTGAATCGTGATCGTAACTTGCTTGTCGTGCTCTTCGAAGTGTCCGATCTGATCGTTCATCGTGAAATACAAAGCGCCTTCTGCCTTGTCGTCCAATACAACGACAACATAACTTCCGGCCACAAACGATGACGTAGGTTTATCGGCGGGACTTCCGCCAACCTTGCCAATCAGAGTTCCCAACGGTGCCGATGGGTTCAAGGCATCCGCAAGAAACCCAGCCTGGCGAGAACCGTCCGGACCGCAACCCTTTGTCGGCGAGTACTCCCACGTTCCGGTCGCTTCAATTTTCAATTTCATCGGCCCTTTGATGTACTCGCAAACGAGCGTCCACAGAGCATCAGGCTTCGCGACGATCTTGTCGGTTTTCAGTTTCAGTGGCAACCAAGCGGGTTCGGTCATATCAGCCTCGTTTAAGGTTTGGCCTGTCGGAATACGATTCGGAGTGACTCCACTTTCGAACTCTGTAGTCGAGAGAATTCATCAGCGGCCGCGTCCACAATCGCTGAGCAATCGTTCGGGGGGCTGTCGGATTTGCAGATTACAGCTAGAACTGCAGTGTTCTGGGTGACGACGTGAGTCTGATCCCAGATGTCAATTCTTGAACCTGCATTGATGGTTTGCAATGCACGCGGATCCCGAATATCCAGCGGATACGCCACGTGACCCGCGGTTGGCTCGACCTGGGGAAGCAGGCCAGTTTCAGAAGCAAGCACCAGGTCTCCAGCATGGATCGGGCATGCCGAATAGCGGTTTAGGAAGTCGGTTTTCTGGAGGCTACCGGCTGAAGGGGCTGCCCAATCCAGATCCTTTTCCCTGATCCAGTGATTGGGAGCCAGATTGCGCTTCGCGCGAAAGCCAGCCTGTTGTGATTTTTGAGTAGCGGCTGTGCAGGCGGGGGCAACCCCAACCGGCTTTGCGGGTGCTGACATTGTTGGGTGCGACAGAATCCAAGAGCGTCCGGCGCTGAGGGCCACGGCCCAGAGAGCAAGAATCATCGTCAGGACGCAGGCGTATTTGATTCGAAAGCCCATTTTGCTCAATGTTTATACGTAACGGAGATCAGCTTATCCGGTGTGCTCTGCGTATTCTCGTAGCCCATCAAGTTGGCCAGATCCTGCCAGGCAGCCTTCTCCTCTTCAAGACCCAGGGGAAGAGGGAGATGCAAGTCGGTCAAAACTTTGAAGCGGAACAGGTCGACACAGCTGCGCATCAGGTCCGCAAATACACTGTAGGCCCGGCAACTCAGCTGGTATGCGAGCACGGAAACAACGGGACCAATCATGCCGATGGACAGAAACTCCGCAGGTCGACGAAAGACCAATAGCTGGAGCAGCAGCCAAGCGATAGTCGTAACGACTGCAAACCAAGTGGTCGCGACGAAGAAATCGAGTTGCACTTTCGCATCCTGAAGAACCGTGTAGAACTTGTCGGAGCTTTGACTCGCATTCTGGAGACGAGTCCAAAGCACTTCCAGGTCAAACCCATAGTGCTTCTGGGCATAGCTCCGCATGGTGCCGCCGATGTTGCCCATCTTGGTGGGCGCGAGAATAATTGCCGAGCGTTCCGCAACGGAGTTGAGATCGACGGGAAATTGGAACCTGCGTAGGTTAAACAAACGGATTCTCTCCGCCTGGTACCGATCACGGGAAAAATAGACGGACTCGATCAGGAAGTCACAATCAGCATCAAGGCAACTCCATGATTTTACGGTTTTGTCGGCGGAATTCGCGCCGAGCACGGGTTCCAGCTTTTCCACGGCTTGTTGGAGGAGCTTCGCCGAAACCTCGATGCCGGCGGCCCGCTTACGTCTTATCCGGCCCATTTCGCTCAGGCCAACTTCGGGATGGTGAGAGAATCGCCAGGTCCAACGTTCGAACCAGTTTTTCGGATAGGGGAAACGGGGTCCAGGTC
>JBAWAI010000514.1:0-11126 GCA_049589215.1 Terriglobales bacterium
TGCCTGCACCGAGCTTGCCGGAGGCCTCCGAAATTTTCGCGTGCGCGAAATCCATAGAAAAATGAACGGGCTTACCCGCCTGAACAACCATGTCCGACTCGGACTCGCCTGCTCCGGGATCATCGAGTGTGAGTTTTTGTCCATCTTTTATGAGGAACGCTTGAATGTAGCCGGATGGCAGCACTCGAAATTCTGTCGTCTTCGTGGTCAGCACGATCGGCCCTTTGGCATTGGCCTCGACGTGAATGGCGGAGGTCGGAGCGTTCGCCGCCGGGGCGCCATTCGCAGGTTTGTGCGGAATGCCGACCGCCAGCAGCAAGAGTGCCGCAGACCCCAAAGCCCCCAGCCATTTCAATCTACCCGCCGCTTGCGATCTCATCGTGTCTCCTTTACTTCGTGTTGCCGCGAAATTGGCCGAACAATTTCTCTGCGTTCAGATGATAGATTTTTTCCAGGACAGCATCCGGCAGATCGAGCCCGTAGATTTCCCATCGGCCCTGGCTCGGCGAGCCCCAATAGTCAAACGATTCGTCTGCCGTCTCGAGCCAGCGAAAATAATTTCTATACATGGCCGCGTCCATTCCATTATCGCTGCCGAACATCACTCGATCCTGATACTTGATAAAAAGCTGGCGAGCCTCGCGTGGTTGTCGGCCGAGTTCGGCCTCGCGCCCGCCGAACTCCACCATGACGTTCGGATAGCGATCGAGCACTTCGCTCACCCAGCCCAGGTTTTCAGGCCAAGCCATGTGCAGAAAGGCAAACGTTGTCGCCGGATGCCGGGCGGCGATCCGGTTGCGCGCATCCAGCAAGTTTTGTAATGTCGGATAATCCTGACCGTAAAAGCTCCAGTCGGGATGCTCGATCAGTTCCTCGTAGCGCTCATTCTCGGCGTTGATGGGAAGGAAAAATGCCTCGGGATCAGCGGTGTGGATGAATACCGGAACTCCAAGCCGGCCACATTCGTCGAAGATCGGGTCAAGCCGCGGATCGTCAATCGCCACGAGCCTGCCGGTTTTGTCGCGCACGCCCAGGCCGAGATCTTTCAGGAACTTCAGTCCCCGCGCGCCACGCGCCACACCATCATCCAGTTGGCGCACCATCTCCTGGCTGAAGTTCGGATCATCAATCCTCGACCAGTCGATCTGCGTGAAGACGATGAAGCGGCCGGGGTAGGGCTTGACCATCGTGTCGATCAGATGCTGAAGCTTGTCGCCCCACATGCCGGTTAGAATCACAATCTGCTTCACGTTGGTCTGGTCCATGATGCTGACCACATCCGGCGGGGGCAGTTGATCGCCGATGCCGGCCGGATCGTTGGTGTGATTGTGAACGTCAACGACATAGAACTTTGCGCGCTGCGGAAAATGTTCGGGCACATGCAGCATGGACTTGGGGTGAAAATCCTTGAGCAGCACGGTCTTTCGCTGATCGGCGTCGGGCGCTGAGTGATAGCCGATCTGGCCTTGGCTTTGATTTTGACCCTGCTGCCCTGCTGGCGAATCCTGTGCGCGTCCATAACGTGCGGACGCAGTCAAAATGCAGCCCAGGCCGAGCGCCAGAGCTGCGAGCCTGCATCGGTTCTGTTGGAATATTTTCAATCTCGCCCAACGAGTTACTCTACTGCCTGCCATATGCTGCCGAAGATCCTGCAACGGTGATTGTGATGGGCGCTGAAGTTCCGCTCGGGTAGACGGGAACTGGTGTTCCGCCGCCGGGCGGCTCTGACGGATTGCAACACGGCGCGATGGAGTTTCCCGAGTACACCGCCGTTATGGTGTTCGCGCCGGATTCCAGCTGCGACGCAGTGACCGGCATGGTGGCGGCGGAACTCGTCGGCCCAGTCGGCATAAGGGTTTGGGTTGCCAGCAAGGTTGAGCCGAGAATGTAGTTCACCGTGCCGCTCGGTACCCCGGCGCCGCCGGGAACGACCGAAACCGCCGTCGTCAAAGTGGCCGTTTGGCCGGGCTGCAAAGTGTAGGTATTCGCAGACAAGGTGACCGCCAACGTGTTGCTGACTGCCGCTCCCGTGTTCTGGAACGCGCCAATGTCGATGGTCGCGCCATTCGTCCGCGGATTGCCGAGGAAGTCGGTGCTGCCATAAATCGAGTTGGGAGAACTGCCATTGGGATCACACCATCCAACGCTGCACGGCAGGCCGGTGCTGCCCGCGCCGATTGCCGGAGACGAAAGCTGCGTATCGAAATCCGGAGGCGTATCGCCGAGACCTACAAACTGCGGATCGGCAACTACGGAGCCAGCGTCTTCTCCGGTTGTTGTCTGATAGTTGGCAAAGCTGGTGAAGTTGCTCTGGCCGCCCCACAGAATCGAAGTGCCTTCCGCGTAGCCTGCCAGCGAGTGATACAAGTTCCAATTGAGCGTAGCCGGCGGACAGGGATAGCTCTCGCTACACGGAACGAAGTTGTTGATCCAGATGTTTGGCGATCCGGAATAAATGAGGTTGTTTTCGAAGTAATCACCCTGCGCGCTGCCTACCTGATTCTGAATCTGGAAGTCGCCGCTGGGCGTGCCTTCCCGGCCATTGCCCGCCTGCGTGCCGTTGTCGTAAAGCGTATTGTTTACGAAGACGTCGGCAAAGCTGCTGCCCCCTCCATTGCTGCCGCCGCCCTTTTTTGTGGCCTGGGCGTAGCCGCCGATGGAGTTGCCACACGAATTCGCTTCGTAGAAAAGGTTGTTGCGCACCGTGGCGTAGCGGCCATAACACGGCAGATTGCCCCGTGCAGGTTTTCCGACTCCATCGGGACCCGGCCACTCCGTGCCGGTCGCGAGGCAGATCTGATTTTCGCTGGTCGTCTCGATGCCGTAATCGACCTGAAACACGACATTTCTTTCAAACGTCACAAATGCGCAGCCGTCACAATAAAGCCCGTCGGCATCGTACTCGGCGCCCTCTCCGGGATTCGCGATTCCACTAATGTTATAGATCGTGTTCCCGCTCACCACGCCGTAACTGGCTTCGTCGAATCCCACGGGGCCGGTGTTTTCGTATCCGATGATGTCGATGCCGATGTTGTAATTATCGTGAACGAGATTGTTAATGACCTGAAAATTCGTTACGTTTCCGTTCAGCGTCAGCGATTCGCTTTCGCCGGTCTTGAGGTCATAGAGTTCGTTGCCGCTGACCACTAACCCGCTGATGGGCGTGCGCTTGGTGCCGTAGGCGAAAAAGCCGCAGGCATTTCCGTGTCTCGAAGTCGTCGTGATGTCGTGAATCAGGTTATTCAGAATCTGGATTCCTGTGCCCGAACCCGTAATCCAGACGCCGCACGGAACCGCGTTGCCGCTCTTCGTCGTGAGGTTGCGGATCTCAAAGCCGCTGATGGTGAGGTAGCTGCGCGCTCCCGAGATCGTGATGAGACCCTGCGTGCCGGAAACGGTCAGGCCAGTTCCGTCGAGGACAGCGGTCTGTCCCGGATAGCTTTCGAAGGTGATCGGCGCGGAGGCGGTGCCGGAATGAGGGAAGTTCACGATTTCGTTGTAGACCCCAGCCATCACATAGACGGTGGCGCCGGCGCGGGCGACGGTGGCGGCGTGCGAGATGGTCAGCCAGGGCTCGGCCTGCGTGCCGGGATTGCTGTCGCTGCCGTTCCTGGCGACGTAATAGGTTTTTGCGTCGCGCGCAAACAGCGTAGAAGAGAGGCCGAGAATGACGAGCAGCGCGATGGACCCAAAAAGCGCGCGGGACGGGACTTGACGGAGCCAACGGAAAGCACAGCGGGGTGTCATACAGCTTCTCCTTCGCGTCCCCAGATTTCTCGACTTTATACTTTGCTTACCAACTGTTGTCAAGTTTGTTCTTGTCTTTCGTATCGCATCATTTATACTTTCGATTCATTTCGTTATTGCGAAAACGCGAGAAGATGCGGTCGGGCGGAAGCTCGCCTCCGGGCTTCTCATTTATGCTGTCGGGGGTATCGACCATCCTCATTTTGATCGGCCATGATTTCGACTTCGTTTTCCGGCCGCGCGAAAAAGGCAAGAACGGCCAACATGAGCGAATCGACAAATGCCGGAAAAGCAAATGCTGGAAAAACGCCCGGCGGAACGTCCACCTCGAAAACGTCAGGACAATCCACCAGCGCGCCCCACCTCAAACGCACGCTCAGTCTCTGGGATCTGATCCTCTACGGCGTGATCGTCATTCAACCGGTCGCGCCGATGTCGGTGTTCGGAGTGCTCAGCGACCGCGGCCGTGGTCACGTGGTCACCACCATCCTGATCGCGATGGCGGCGATGCTCTTCACCGCCATCAGCTACGGACGCATGGCCCGCGTCTACCCGAGCGCCGGCTCAGCTTTTACATACGTCGGCCAGGAGATCAATCCCGCGCTCGGCTACGTCACCGGCTGGAGCATGGTCATGGACTACATGCTCAATCCCATCATCTGCACGATCTGGTGCAGCCAGCAAGCGCACGTGTTTGCTCCCGGCGTGCCGTACTGGATGTGGGCGGTCTTCTTCGCCCTGGTTTTCACAGGCCTCAACGTTCAGGGCGTCAAGACTTCCGCCCGCGTGAACTCGGCTCTGGCGGCCGGAATGGGCGTGGTCATCGCAATCTTCTTTGTGGTTGCAGCGCGCTACATCTTCGGGCATCCGCATGACGCGCCCGGATTCTACACGCGCCCGTTTTATGACCCGACCATGTGGAATACAAAAGCGGTGCTCGGCGGGACATCGATCGCCGTGCTCACCTACATCGGCTTTGATGGCATCTCTACACTTTCCGAAGAAGCCGAGAACCCGCGCCGCAATATTCTGCTGGCAACCGTGCTGACCTGCTTCGTGATCGGCGTTCTTTCCGCGCTTGAGGTCTACGCCGCGCAATTGATCTGGCCCGCCTCGCAGCCATTTCCCGACGTCGACACCGCCTTCGTTCACGTCGCCGCCCGCGCCTGGTTGCCGATGTTTGGCATCATCGGATTCACACTGCTGGTCGCCAATTTCGGATCGGGCATGGGCGCGCAAATCGGCGCGGCTCGCCTGCTCTACGGCATGGGGCGGAGTAATGCCCTGCCGAAATCATTTTTTGGAGTGGTCGACGCAAAGCATCATGTTCCCCGCAACAACGTGCTGTTCGTGGGCGGGGTCGCTTTGATTGGAGCATTCGTCATGAGCTACGGCCTCGGCGCGGAGATGCTCAACTTCGGCGCTCTGATCGCCTTCATGGGCGTAAACGCCGCCGCGTTTATGCGCTACGTCGTCCGCGACGGTAAATGGACGCCATCCTTCGTCGTGCCGCCAGTCCTCGGCTTCGTAATCTGTCTTTTGCTCTGGGTGAGTCTCAGCAGGCCCGCCATGATCGCCGGCTCGATCTGGATGGCCGCCGGAATCGCATTCGGCGCATGGAAGACCCGCGGCTTCCGCGGAGACCTGGTGAATTTCGATCTGCCAGCGGAAGACGAGGCGTAGGACTATGTTCGTGACAACGGCGAACAACAGTTGCGTGAGAGTCGCTGCTCAGAAGTAGAACTTCAACGCGACCTGGATCTGCCGTGGGGCGCGAGCCGCCAGCGGGAAGCCGAATCCGCCTTGGCCCATCTCGAGCGGCGTGGGTTCGGCGCTGATCGCGCCAAACTGCCCAAACAGATAATTTACATGGTTGAGAATATTGAAGAACTCCGCTCGAAATTCAAACCGTTTTTGTTCGCTGATCGGAAACAGTTTCACGAATGACGTGTCCCACGTTTTGTAGCCGGGTCCTTCGATGATGTTGCGGCCGGAGTTGCCAAACGTACCCAGAGGGACAATTCCGGGGTTGGTGTTATCGTCCGCAAACGCACAGGTGTTGAAGAGAGTTCCCGGAACGCACGGCTTCGCGTTTGGATTTCCAACTCTTGCCGGTCGCGAACAGTAGTAGCCCACGGTGCCGCCACAATCGCTGCCGGCGACAGAGGCGTCGTTAATATCAGTGGCAGTGTAGTAGTTGCCCGTAGCGGCGGAAAAGACGCCTGTCATCTGCCATCCACCGATCACCTCGTTCACAAAGCCCGAGGAGTTCGGCGCAAAGTGCTTGCCGCGGCCAAAGGGCAAGTCATAGACGTAGCTGAAGACGAAACGCTGCCGCACATCAAAGTCGGCATTGCCATAATTCAAATTCGGGTAGCGCTGGTCCTGAAAATCCCCGTTGTTAACCGAGCCAAGGCTCGCGCTGGACGCGTCATCGAGCGCATGTGAATAGGTGTAGGCCGCTTCGAACTGGAGGCCGTGTGTGTAGCGTTTTTCCAGCCGCACCTGCAGTGAGTTGTAATTCGAAAACGTATTCGAGCGAAAGGTGTCAATTTCGACATCGAGCGCCGGGTTGCAGTTGGCGGCATCCGCGTAGCCACCGGCGGGATTCAAATCGCACGGGCCATTAGCTCCCGGCCAGTCGTTGTTCTGAGCAGGCCGCCGCGGCGCCGTGGGCAACGAATCTGTTCCAAGCACGGGCACCGCCTGGTTCCCGTTATAAAAAGCGAAGAGCTTCAGTCCGCGTGAACCGGCGTAGGAGACCTCGAGCACGGTCGATGCCGGCAACTGATATTCGAGACCCAGGTGCCACTGCTGAGTGTACGGCGTCACCAGGTGCGGATCGAGCGAGTAGAGTTCGGGCGAGTTTGGGTCGGCGAGCGGGCTCAGCCCAGTGACGGTGTTGTTGGGAAAGCCCTGTTGGAGCTGGTTGAGCGCCAGCCCGCCGTTATTCGCCGCCGAGATTGAACAATCAAGCTGGCCGGCCCCGCCATTGGCAGTCGGCGCTTGACAGGGCGCGTTGTATGCCTCCGACGCCAGGAACGGAGGATTGAATCCCGGACTTGGATTGGAGAAAGGACCGTTCTCCTGACCACCGTAAAAAATCCCGTATCCCGTGCGGAGCACGAGCTTGTTCGCGATCTGATAGGCGAGGCCAATGCGCGGCGCAAAATTGTTGCGGTCGGGACTGATTAGTCCACGCGAGCCATTGTTCTGGATCGCGAGCTCGGTGCTGAGCGTAGGCGTTAACTGCGCGTTCTGCCCACTCGGAGCAATCAGCGAGAGCGAATTGAAGTCAAACGTCGACTGCAGGTTGTTCGCTTCTTTGATGGTTGTGAAGAGTTCGTAGCGCAGCCCCAGATTGAGGGTCAGTTTGGGGGTTACTTTGAAATCGTCGAGCGCGTAGATGGCGTAAATCTGGCGGTTGTAGATGATGTTAGGTGTCACGCTGGTGATCGATCCGCCGTCGGAAATACCCTGGATGAAACTCGCGAAGGCTTCACCGCCAGTGCCGGGGGCGCCGTAGTTGTCGTTGATCAAGAAATCCCCGCCGAAATCCATTTCGCCACGAGCCGCTGCCGGCTCAAGAATGGTGAATTGCTCAAAACGAAGTTCAGTCCCGAACTTCGCCGCATGGCGGCCGTGAGTCCAAGCGAGGTTGTCGGTGAAAACGAAACTGTGCTGGTGTTCGTTGGCTGGCTGATATTGCGACGCGCCAATCGACGCCGTGCCGTCTCCGAAATAAATAGCAGGCAAGCCGCCATCCTGATCGCTGGCGTTAAATGGAACTCCCGGGAACGGAATCGGCAGCGCTTGCGCGACGTCTTCGTTGTAATAAAGGTTGTAGCGATGCGAATGAAGGTGGTTGAAGCCGAAGCGGAATTCGTTGATCAGGTTGTTGCGAAAGGTGTGGACCTCGCTCGCCGCCAGTCCGATCGCGGTGTTGTTGCTATAGCCGTCCTGAAAGCTGCCGCCGTCGAGGACGTTCTGGAAAGGTGACGGCAGAAAATTGCTGTCATTGCCGTAGCTGAAGCGCGTGAAAAAATTATCGCTCCCGCTAATGATGTGATCGTAGCGCACGTCGAATTTGTTTTCCGTTTCGTTACGCTTGGGATCGGCGAGG
Organism: Terriglobales bacterium; assembly: GCA_049589215.1. Lineage (GTDB taxonomy): Bacteria > Acidobacteriota > Terriglobia > Terriglobales > Acidobacteriaceae > Acidiflorens. Next base: position 7,871 of record JBAWAI010000514.1, read on the forward strand.
TAGTTGCCGCCGGGGTTGGTGATATTCGGCGTGGGCGGAGGAAACAGGTTCGCCAGTTCTTGCGCGAGCGGATCGATGGGGGTGCTGGTGCCGCCGGGGTTGGTGAACTTATTGGTGGGAGTGCCAGTCCAGCCCGGGCCGGTGGTGCCGATCGGCAGACCGCACTGTCCTCCGTTGTAGGGCGAATTGGACTGCGCCTGAGTGGGATCGAAAATCTCTCCCGAATAAGTTGGGTAGCCGTTGCAATCGACCGCGCCGGTTGTCGTGGTCAGGTCGAGGAACGACGAGAAGTCTCCGTTGACCTCGGCGGGTGTGGGCACGGTTGATAATTGCGGCAACGCCTGCCGGATGCGCAGGCCTTCGTAGTCTCCAAAGAAAAACATCTTGTTCTTGACGATCGGTCCGCCGAGTGTAAAGCCAAACTGATTTTGCTTGTAGGGCTGCTGGCCGAATCCGCCCGTAGCCGGATTGTCGAAGGCATTGGTGGCGTCGAGCTTTTCGTTCCGCAGAAACTCCCACAGGTCGCCGTGGATCTGATTGGTGCCGGATTTGATGACGGCGTCCATGATGGCGCCATTGCCGCGGCCGAATTCGGCGCTGTAAGCGTTGGTTTCAACTTTGAATTCCGCGATGGCATCCACCGCCGGCTGCACCACATACGCAGCGCCGTTGAGCACGTCGCCAAGGTTGGCGTTGTTGTCGATGCCATCGAGCAGGAAATTATTTTGCAGCGAGCGCGCACCGTTGGAACTGAACCCATAAGTCGTTTCCACGCGCGAGCCGGGCTCGGCGGCGGCGATTCCAGTGCCGAGCAGCGCCAGCTGGGCGTAGTTGCGACCGTTTAAAGGAAGGGCGTTGATGCGTTGGCTGTCGACAACCTGGCCGAGGTCCGAGGTTTCAGTTTCGAGCTGCGATCCCTGGCTTGTAATCGTCATCACTTCGGTGGCTGCGCCCGGCTGAAGCTGCACATCGACGCCGACGCGATCCTGGACATTGACCTGTACCGGCCCGGCAACCGCCTTCTTGAAGCCCGATTTCTCGACCGTCACGGTGTAGCGGCCGATATGGAGAGGGCTGGCGACATATTCGCCATCATTATTAGTAGTGAAAGTCAGCGTCGTGCCCCGCTCGGCATCCGTGACTGTAACCTTGGCGCCCTGGACGACCGCGCCGCTCTGGTCGCGGACCAGTCCGACGACCGCTCCCGCATCCTTCTGGGCAACCAGCGGCGCGCCGAGAGCCAGAAAAAAGGAAAGAATAAGGAAGGGGAGAGGGTGAACGCGCAGATTGCGGAAAAAGCTCAGCATGACAGGGCTCCTGACACCAGAACGGCAGACGCCAGCTTTCGCGAAGCTGTTATGAACGATTACTTATACTTTCGTTTTGGAGCTTTTGTCAACGGCAGATTTGAGGGCAGTTCGCGGCGCGCAACTCCGCGCGGAGCCGCGGCCACGCATCCTCGGATGCGAGACTCAAAATGGGTGGGGTGGGGTGGGGTGGAAAGATCGGGACTTCGCCGGTCAACGCCTCATGCGCCGGCAGACAACCGGTGAGTGCTGCGGCTTTGCGCGATTCCGTACTGGCGGATTTTGTAGAGCAGCGCCTTGTAGCTGATCTTCAACAATACCGCGGCCTGTTTGCGGTTCCAGTTGGTCTCTTCCAGAGCGCGGGCGATGGCGTCCGCTTCGGCTTCGTCTTTTGCGCTCCGCGCCAGAGATTTCAATCCGCCGCGACTATCGGCCGAGGTTGCTGGCCTGCCTTCCGAATCGGCCTGCGAACCGCCTCCGCTATCGGGACGCGGCTGAAGCTCAGAGGCAGCGAGCAGCTCGTCTCCGAGGACGAGGTAGCGCTTGATGAAGTTGCTGAGCTCGCGCAGATTGCCCGGCCAGCTATGGCGCAGGCAGGCCTCCATGAGCGGAGGACCGAGCGGCAGCGGCGAACGGGCGTAGGATTCCGACATGCGCGACATGAAATGCTTCAGCAGAATCGGAATCTCTTCCTTGCGGTCGCGCAACGGTGGCAGCGAAAGCGTGAAGGCGTTAAGGCGATAGTAGAGATCTTCGCGCAGACGCTTGGTGGCGATGGCTTCGGGAATATTGATATTGGTCGCGGCCAGAATGCGGACGTCGACTTTGATTACGGTGCGGCTGCCGAGGCGAGAGAACGTCTGATCCTGAAGCACGTGGAGAAGCTTCGCTTGCAGAAGCGGCGGCATCTCGCCGATTTCATCCAGCAGGATCGTGCCTTTGTTGCACAGCTCAAACTTGCCGGGCTTCGGATGATTGGCGCCGGTGAAGGCTCCCGCCTCGTAGCCGAACAATTCGCTTTCGAGCAGATCGGCGGGCACGGCGGCGCAGTTCACCTTCAAGAAAGTGCGGTGAGCGCGCGGCGAGAGTTTGTGGATCAGGCGGGCAAGAACCTCTTTGCCGGTTCCGCTTTCGCCGAGCAGCAGCACCGGGATATCGACGTTGGCAACGAGCGCGGCCTGCGAACGGATCTTTTTCATCGCCGGACTGGCGGCCACAAAGAAAACATCGTCGCAGAGCTCTTCGACCTCGCCGGCATAGGACTCGTTCTTCGCGGTGCCAATGCATTGGCTGATCACCGAGTCGAGCTCGGCTTTCTGAAAGGGCTTGGTCAGGTAATCGATGGCGCCCAGGCGCATGGCCTGCACCACCTTGCGCGTGTCGCTGACGCAGGACAGCATAACGACCTTCAGGCCGGGCTTGATCTGCCGAAGCTGTTCGAGAGTCTGCAAACCGTCGATGCCCGGCATGAGCAGGTCGAGCAGCACAAGATCGGGCTGTAGCCCTTTCTGGACTTGCTCGAGCGCCTCTTCGCCGGTGGTTGCGGTCTGAACTTTGTGCTCGTCTACTTCGAGCAGTGTGCGAATGTAACGCAGCATTCCCGGCTCGTCATCGACGAGCAGGATGTTCGCGCTTTGACTCATTGGCTGGTCCCCCGGGACGGACTGCTTAGGATTGGGTTGAGGGGGATCAGAAAAGAAAATTTGCTGCCGGCTTCGAGTTCGCTTTCGACCCAGATTTTGCCGCCCATGCTCATGAGGAGGCGGCGCGCGATGGCGAGCCCAAGGCCCATGCCATCCGTCGCTTCGTTGCCGGGCAGTCGAAAAAAGTCGTCGAAAATTTCGAGCTGGTATTCCGGGCGGATTCCCGGGCCCGTGTCTGAAACGCTGACCTTCACGGCGTTCGGCGCATTGTTCGATTGACGCCGGCGGTCGCCATTGGAGGCGCTT
>JBAWAI010000515.1:0-5547 GCA_049589215.1 Terriglobales bacterium
TTTGAGACGCGGCAGGCCGCGTCTCTACGAGCTCGGAGTCAGTTTGGAAGAAGCCCAGGTTATCGGATTGCTGGTCCGGCGCTGCGTTGGCGGCGATGCTGCTGCCTGGGAGGAGATTGTCCAGCGCTTTCACCGGCGCATTTATAACGTCTGCTACCGTTTTGCGGGCGACGCTGACTCGGCGCAGGACCTCACCCAAGAGGTCTTTATCAAGATGTACCGCACCCTGAGCACATATGACTCCAGTAAGGGTGCGTTTATGACCTGGGTGACCACGATTACGCGCAATCTACTGGTCGATCATTTCCGCAAAACGAAGGGCGACCGGATCACGGATTCGCTGGATGCGGCGCCCTCCGAGCATGAGGACGCGCAGCCGCTGGGTGAGCAGATTGCTGACCGGGGGCCGGCTCCGGATGCCTCGGCGCAGAGCCGGGAAACGCGTGAAATGGTGCACCAGGCGCTGCAAAAGCTGTCTCCTGAACTGCGGGAGGCGGTGATTCTGCGCGACCTGCAGGACATGGACTACCGCGAAATAGCCACGGCTCTGAGGGTTCCCGAGGGGACCGTCAAGTCAAGAATTAACCGGGGGCGGGCGGAACTTGCGCGCCTCCTGCAACGTACATATAGGCAGGTGATCTGATGCCAGACGACACAAAACACGGGGCTAACTGTACGGAGTTCGAAGCCCTGCTGTCGGACGCCATTGAAGGACGCTTGACGGGCGCGAGCCAGGAAAGCTTTGATGCCCACCGGCGGATGTGCGCGGTGTGCGGACCGTTGTTCGCCGACGCGGTAGCCGGACGGGAGATGCTGCGCTCGCTTGAGCCGGTGGAGCCTCCGGTGCACATGGTGCATAACATTCTGATCGCGACCAGCGGGGTGGTGAGCCAGCGCGTGGCGACGGCAGCCGGGGTGAGCGCAACTCCGCGGAGCGAGAGGCTGCGGGAGTGGTGGGATTCGTGGTTCTCACCGGCGGCCGCATTTGTTCGCCAGCCGCGCTTTGCCATGTCATTCGGGATGATTTTCTTCTCCTTTTCGCTGGCGCTGAGCGCGGCCGGGGTGAAGGCGTCGGATGTATCGAAAGTCGACCTGCGCCCCTCAGCGGTGCGGCATGCGTACAATGACGCGCAGATCAAAGTGGTGCAGTACTACGACAATATTCGCTTCGTGTATGAAATCGAATCGAAGCTGCGTGAGTTGAAGCGGAACGCTGCGCCCGCCGAGCCCGCGCCGCAAGAACCGCAGAAAGATCACAAGAACGACACCAGTGGACAACCCGATCAGAGACAGGATCGAAACTACTCAATGGAGCAAGGCCAGACGATACTAGCTGCATTTCACGGGTCCGATGGAATTTGCACTCGAGAAGCTGCGAGCGTTGAGCCGCGAGCGACCGGCAAGAAAGCAATGGCCGGTGATTCGCAACTCGGCGCGCGTGGCTGCTTCCCTGCCGTGATGTTGACCACGAAGAGGAGGTTTGTATGAACTGCGCCTATCATGCTGATCAGTCAGCGGTGGCCTATTGCCGCACGTGCGGGAAAGCGCTGTGCGGGAACTGTACGCGTCCCGTGCGGGGCGTGATTTATTGCGAGGATTGCCTGGGGGCGAGAATGGCGGGAAGTGCGCCGGCTCCCGGATTCGTTGCCGGAAGCGGCGCGGGTTTTCCGCCGCCGATACCACCTCCGCCGATCGCTCCGATGGCGAGCGGCAGCGGGCCGAACCCAACCGTCGCTGGAATCCTGGCAGGCTTTTTTCCATTTGGCGTGGGCGCCGTCTACACCGGGCAATACGCCAAGGGACTGGCGCACCTGATCATCTTCGCGATGCTGGTAGCAGGGATTAGCGTTGGTGGCGAGCACGAGTCCGGCGCGCTTTTGTCTTTCTCAATCGCGGGATTGATTTTCTTTATCGTCTACCAGATTTTTGACGCGGTGCGATCGGCGCGAGCGATTCAGGCAGGCCTGGCGCCGCCCGACCCGTACGGACTGGCGGCTTCATTTGGTGGCGGAGCGGCAAGCCTCAGGGGCGATTCGTCTTCGTCCAGAGTTCCCACGGGCGCGATCGTTCTCATCCTGCTGGGCGTGCTGTTTCTGCTGCACACGGCGGGGATGTTCGAATATGGGTTCGATCGTATATGGCCGGTGTTTCTGATGGGGCTCGGCGCATGGCTGTTTGCGCGCAACTACGGATGGGTGGGAGGCGTGGGCGACCCACTTTACTGCCGGCGGCGGCTCACGGGTCCAGTCATACTGTTTACGGTGGGCACGCTCTGGCTCTTGTCAACCGTGGATCATCCGGACCTTGGTTTTAACCACACCTGGCCGATAATACTCCTGGTGCTCGGAATCCTGAAGCTGGTGCAGCGCCCTGGAGACCAGGGCGTGCCGCCCTACCCTGCCTGCGGAGGCGTGATTCCGCCGCGGGATGTGCCGCCACCACCGACTCCGCCGACTCCGCCGACTCCGCCAGAAACACCATCTGCTTCGAGCGAGGTGAACCATGGCTAACGCAGGCACGCCGAATCCTAGAATTCCGGACCCTGGGTATCCGAACCCTGTCGTTCCGCCTCCACCGTACGTACAGCCGCCCCGTCCGCCGCGCTCCATGGCGGGCGCGGTGGTGCTGATTCTTATTGGCGCGCTGTTCCTGGCCGGGACGATGGGATTATTGAACTGGCACGGACTGCTGACGCTCTTTGGGCGCTTCTGGCCCGCGCTGCTGATTCTTTGGGGCGTTATCAAGCTGATCGAGCATGAGCAATCGAAACGCGCCGGCGTGGCCGGCAGAGGCATTGGAGTTGGCGGAGTGTTTCTGATGCTCTTCATCATCGTCGGCGGGCTGATTGCCACCGGCATGTCGCGGGTGAACTGGGGAAACATGCGCGACCAGCTCGAGATCGATGACAACGACTTCGACAACATTTTCGGCGGGCAGTCTTATGACTACAACGGCGACCTCAACGCCGATGTGCCGGCTGGAATGACGGCGCTGCACATTCTTGACGATCGCGGCACGGTGACCGTCAATGTGACGGACGAAAAGAAAATCAGAGTGGCGTGGCGTAAAAAAGTCCATGCCGACGGCCAGTCGAAAGCCGACGACCTCAACCACAAGACCGACATCACCATGACACCGGCAGATAAGGTCGTGACCCTGAATGCGAACACGCAGGCAGGCGGCGACCGGGGCGTGAGCACGGACCTCGATGTGTACGTGCCACGTAATATCGATCTCGCTATTACCTCGCGCCGAGGCGATGTGACCGTCACGGGGATGACCGGCTCGCTCGACATCAGCAACCAGCATGGCGAGATCGCCGTCAACGATCAAACCGGGAACGCGACGCTCAGCGTGGAATCGAGCGCCGCTCGCGTGCAACGGATGAAAGGCGATGTTGTTATTCAGGGCCACGCGAAAGAAGTGGATGTGGAAGACATAACCGGCGCCGTGCGCCTGACCGGCGAGTTCCAGGAGAGCGTGCGCCTGGTGCGGATTTCAAAGACGGTAGACTTCCACTCTTCGCGCACTGACATGCAGTTCGCGCATCTCGACGGACGGCTGGATCTGGATTCGGGCGATCTGCGTGCCGATTCTCTCTCCGGCCCGATGCACCTGAGCACGCGATCAAAAGACATCGCGCTGGAGGGCTTGACCGGAGACCTGCGTCTGGAAGACACGAACGGCACGGTTGAGGTGGGTCTTTACAAGCCGGGCAATATCCAGATTGATAACCGGAAAGGCGATGTGCAGATTACGATTCCGCCGAACACGGCACTGCGGGTTGAAGCCAGAACACGCGAAGGCTCAATCGATACCGACTTTGAGGAAATCAAAGTTGAAAACGAGCACAGCCAGTCAAGCGCCAACGGCTCGATCGGCACGAACGGGCCGAAGCTCGCGATCAACTGCGAAAAAGGGGCGATCGAAATTCGCAAAGGGACGGTTGCCGTAGCGCCGCCGAGTCCTGCACCCAGGCTGGGACCGGCGCCGAAGGCATTGCCGGCGCCAAAGGTAAAACCGACGGAGAGCGAAAACTAATTTCGGGCGGATTTGAAACAGAGAGATGAGCCGCTCTTGTGGCGGCTCTAATGCGGCAAGTAGCCTGACTCCAGGGGCAACTTGCCGTCAACTTTGATCACGCTGACTCGCCCACTGATCGAATGCTCCTCGACCATCCCGATAGCTCCGGGAGTGGACGCGACTGTTTCGATCACTTCGGCGTCGGATGTCTTTAGAACGATTGAATCTTTGTCCTTGTCATTATTTTTGCGCTCGTCGATCATCGCCTTGACCTCTGCGTCGGTCATTTTCGTCAAGCGCGCCAGCGTGCCAACCTCATCAAGCGTGGCGTGCAAAACCAGCACGACATTCCTGCCGTCCGGCCACTTCTTGACTTCGCCTTTGACGATCTTCGCCAGATGAGCGGAGGTAATATTCTGCGTCTTATTATCCTTATCGACAACAACAGCGATGTGGTGCGCCAGGCAAGGCGTCGCCAGAAAAGCCGCTGAAAGGAGGATTGCTGAAGCCGAGAGGAAGAAACCGCGCCACCGACTCATAAAGTCACCCTGCTTGTAGGCTACTTGAGGCGGAGACAGGAGGACGGTCAAAAGATTGTCAAAAGGCTGGACGGCGAACCAGTGGGGTAAACGACGCTGGGAGCGAGACAGCTTCTAGAATCCCATGATGTTGTAACCGCAATCGACGTAAATGACCTCACCGGTAATTCCGGAACTCGCGTCCGAGGCGAGAAAGACGCCGGTGCTGCCAACTTCGGCAACATCGACATTGCGTCCCAGCGGGGCGCGTTCGGCGTGTGACCGCAGCATGTCTCCGAGGCCCGAGATGCCGCGCGCAGCGAGGGTTTTGATGGGGCCGGCCGAAATTGCATTGACGCGAATTTTCTTTTTCCCCAAATCCTCGGCCAGGTAACGCACCGCACATTCGAGCGCCGCCTTGGCCACACCCATCACGTTATAGTGCGGAACAACTTTCTCGGCGCCGTAGTAGGTCATTGTGATCACGCTGCCGCCGTCTTCCATGAGCGGAGCAGCGGCGCGGCAAACGGCAATCAGCGAATAGACGCTGACGTCGTGGGCGATGCGAAAGCCTTCGCGCGTGGTGTTCACGAAGTCGCCCTTCAACTCTTCGGCGGGAGCGAAGGCCACGCTGTGCACGAGGGCGTGCAACTTCCCGTAACGCTGTTTCAGCTTTTCGAACAGGATCGCGATCTCGGCGTCATTCGAGACATCGCACATGAAGGCTTCCGCGCCCGGCAGCGAGAGAATCAGATCTTTTGCTTCCATCTCCATGCGCTCGTTCTGGTAGGTGATGGCGAGGTTTGCGCCGGCCGCGTGCAGTCCCTGCGCAATCGCCCACGCGATCGAACGCTTGTTGGCCACTCCGAAGACGACCGCCGTCTTACCCTTAAGATCATCGAACATGCCAGATCTCCTGTCCCACGATTCTCCCTGTCAAGAAATCGTTGACCGAAAAGAATACCAGCGAACATAACCCAGCGAACAGGACCGCGTGCCGCAGGGA
>JBAWAI010000516.1:0-14487 GCA_049589215.1 Terriglobales bacterium
GAACCGAAGAACGGCCGCAAGCTCAATTGCTATTGTGGGAGGAGCGCTGAGGACCGGTTAGTGGGACCGGAGCGACGCTCGATAGCAACTCAGCCAATTCAGCGGCCTGAGTTGCCCGATAAGCGTATTGGTCGTAAATTTCGCCATTCGAGCGTCCTTTCGTGAAGAAGATGTTCTAAGATGCCACGACTTTCTTTTTCTTGCAATACCTAATTGCGCAAAAATTAATCATGGGGCGGCGAGTCATTTCTCCGGCCGGTGGGTTAGCAGGGATTGAAGATCGCGGGTGCACCGCACTCCGCTGAGGCATTTCACTTCGTCGACCGGCCATTTCAACAACAAGGAGAGTTGTTATGAGATCCCCCAGGATTTTGCTGCTTTTTGCCGCCGCGTTCCTCTCTGCTCCAGCCCAAGCGCAATACGGAAACACTCCCTTTAAGCATGTTGTTGTGATCTTTCAGGAGAACCGCACGCCTGACAATCTGTTTCAGGGATTGTGCGCCGCGAATGGCGGCGTGCCGGGATGCAGCGTAACCGGTTCGGGGAAGACCTATGAGATCACATCAACCTTTGTGAATGCCGATGGCCAGACGGTACCACTTGCTCCCGTCGGACTGTCGACTAACTTTGATCTGGACCATAGCCATGGTGGACCCAAACTTAATGGAACCATCAGCGGATGGAACTTCGAGTTCAAGAATCAGGGGATCAGCGGCAAGCGGGCGGCGAATGTTCCGGCGGTCTGCGGCGCCAACATTTTTGGGTGCGTTGTCCCGAGCACCAACTATTCACAGTTCATGTATGTGTATAACACGCCGGTCACGAACGGCAATGGGAGTAAGGGCGGTGTACTCGATCCCTATATCACGTTAGCAACGACTTATGGGTGGGCGAACCGGATGTTTCAGACCAACCAGGGACCGAGTTATCCGGCACACCAGTTCATTTTTGGCGCGACCTCGGCGCCCACGGCGGGGGACGATGCCGCGGGCGTTTTTGTCTCTGAGAATTCAGGGACCGTTTATGGCTGCGGCTCGGGAAACTCTGTGCAGTTGATCCGGCCGAATGGGAGTTCGAAACCACCTAACGGCACGGAGACCGCGGGCGACGAGACTCAGGAATGCTTCAACCACAATGCTATGGATTACCTCCTCAGCCAGCCTAACCCTAAGATTACCTGGACTTATTATTCCGAGGGCCAGGACAGTTTGTGGGTCGCGCCGAATTCACTGGCGAATATCTGCATTCCGGAGTCAGGCGTATGCACGGGACCCGATTGGACCAAGGGCGAATCGAACGGATACGTGGATACGGTGCCTCCCGACGTGTTGAATGACATTGCCGACTGCGCACTCTCGCAAGTAAGTTGGATAACTCCCGCCGGACAGTATTCGGATCATCCTATTAACAGCGGGCAGGGGCCGTCCTGGGTAGCAGCTATCGTGAATGCTATAGGAAGCAACACGAACTGCGACGACGGAACGGGTTATTGGAAGGACACGGCAATATTTATTACCTGGGACGATTGGGGCGGTTGGTATGACCATGTGCGGCCCGTTTTCCAGGCCGGGACGAACCAGGACGACTATCAACTTGGCTTTCGGGTACCGCTGGTGGTGGTTTCAGCATACTCGACCGCGCCGGGGTATATCAGCAATCTGGAATACGATTTTGGAAGCATATTGAAGGGGATCGAAGGAATTTTTGGGCTCGGTAATCTGGGCTTTGCCGATGCGCGCGCGGCGAACGATCTCCACGACTTCTTCAACTTCAATCAGCCGGCAACGGTGTATAAAACGATTCAGGCTCCACTTTCCGGAAGTTTCTTCATCAAGAATGCTGAGGAAGAAAAAGATGCGCCGGATTCCGATTAGGGCTGCGGCGGGATCAACCGCCAAAGATCAGGCTAGTTTTTCTTTTTGCCGAATAGTCCGCCGACTTTGCCGATCGACTTGCCGGCGGTGCCGATGCTCTTGATCTGATTTCCGGCGAGCGCTTTCATGTCGGGCATGAAGGTTGGGCTTGCGGTTGTGCCTCCGACCGTGACTGGAATGCCGCCTGAGCCATGGCCCACGACTTTGCTCAACCCGCCGCCGACGGCCCCGCTAAGGTTCGCGACCATCTTGAAGTCGAGATCTTTGTTGGGACTGACTGTGCCCGCGCCGGTGACGGTGCCGATGGAAGGAACGACGACGTTGATCTGGTCGAGGCGAATGCCATCGGGAGCATAGCGCACGTCTGAACTCAGCGTCTGGATTTGAGTGTCATTGCCGGTCGACTTGCCGCCGAGGCCGGGGATGGCCGAGAGCTTCGATGTGAGATTGAAGCCTTCGAGATTGCCGTTGGCCATGCGGACCGAGCCGGTCGCGACGATTTTATCGACGGGCCCGACGGCATCGAAATTCATGTTGAGCGTTCCGCCCTTGAGTCTCGACCCGGTCGGCAAAGTCACGCCCAGCGCGGGCAGCAGGGCTTGGAGGTCATCGACCGGCATTGACTGGCCGGTGAGCTTCAGGTGAACCGAGGTTGGCTCAACCTGCATGTCGTAAGTGCCGGATAGTTTTAAAGCTGCTTTGCCGATGGTGACGTCGCCCTGCGTGACTTGCCCGGTTTCTTTTTGCAAGTCATGATCGACGGCAAAGACCACCTGCACCGTTTGCGATGACGGCGTCCCCTTTGGAACGAGCTTCAGCCCGCTAGCCTTCACCTTCCCGCTTGCTTTGGCCACGTGTCCATCGGAATTCACGGTGCCATCGAAATCAGCTGTGCCCGCAATGCCGGTCTCCGGGTTGACGAGCGCGGAGTGAGAGAGATCGAGCTTGTTGAACTTGACGCTGCCTTGCACAGGAGTGAGCGAGGCGTCGGCCGCGTTGATTGGACCCGCGGTCGCTTCGAGCTGGAGCGATCCGCCACCGGGGAGATCGAGCGCGACCGTCACCGGGAATTGCGTGGTGAAGGAAAAATTCTTGACCGAAACATTCACGTTGTCATAAACGATGGGAGCGCGATGGGCGGGAACCGATCCGATGGAAACGGTGCCGTCGCTGATTTCAAGTTTATCGACGCTCAGATTTTGGGGAGACGAACCGCCGCCTTTCGCGGGCGTTTTGGCTGCACCGGCCGCATTGCCGAGCGAAGAGAAATTCCAGACGCCGTCGCGGGTGCGCAGCAGAGAGATTTGCGGTTGCTGGATGACGAGGTGGGTGACGCTGAGCTGCTTGGCGAAGATGAGCGGAATCAACTCGACTCCGACCTCGAGCGATTTTGCCTGCATGAACGGCGTGTTGCTGTATTTGGGATCGTCGGCGATTGAGAGTTGATTGGCCTCTAGGCTGCCGGAGATGATGCTCAGGCTCAAATCGCCGAGCGTGACATGGCGGCCGAGCGCGGCGCTGACGTTCGATTCAATCTCGGGGCGGAAATGATTGACGTTGATAAAAAGCGGAAGAGCGACGGCCAGGAGAAATAGAGCTGCGACAACAATGGCGACAATCTTGAGAATTCTTTTGTTCATGTCAGACCTCTGCGGCTGGGAATCAGGAAAAGGGCGGACCGGGAAATAGCGACAAGTTTACCAAAGGAAGGTTAATGCGCAGCGGGGCCGAAGGGTGAAGGCCGGAGAAATAATGTCGGGCTAGATGGTTACGGTTTCGCCGTCTTCCAACGGCATCTGGATCAGCACGGGCGCGAACTCACCCTGCCTTTGGGCCTGGTAGACGGCGGCCTGCGCCGATACTCCGGTGCCGACGACGCGGGTCTTGTCACTCGAGAGGGCAACCCAGGAGCCGGGAGGCGCGGTCTTAAGAATGCGGTTCAGTTTCTGTGGATTCGCTTCGACGGTTTGTCCTGCCGGTTTCTCAATCGCCATTGGGCCCTCGAAATAAGCTGAAACGCGGAGCAGGGGAGCGCGCATTCCATTGCGCCTTCCATTGGATGATACGCGGGAGCGGCGGTCAAGAGGGTAAGCGGGCTAGAACCTAAGTTCTACCGGCGGGGCAATCGCGGTCAGTCATCGTCGATCCTCTATCCGCGGGTTACGTTACTCGTTATAAGATGTTGAAGGAATGGAGGAATCTGGACCGGTGACAGCCCCAGACATGTCGCTGACGGTGCAGCAGGAGGTTGCGCGACTGGCCGGCATGCCGGAGGTGCGGGCGGCGTTTGGGCGATTTCGCTTTGAAGAGGCGCAATTTGCGCAATGGCAAATGGACGTGTCGCGGGTTCCCGCGCCTCCTTTTGGCGAGGCGCAACGCGGCGAATGGTTGGCGGAACGCTTCAACGAACTCGGGCTGGTTGATGTGCAGATCGATGCAGCGGGCAATGTGTTTGGAGTGCGACCCGGCTACGGGCGGCGCTACATCTCGGTGAGCGCGCACATCGATACCGTGTTCCCGGCGACGACTCCGCTGAATATCCGGCAGCAGGGCACGCGCTTGTTTGGACCGGGCGTTTCTGACAATGGAGCGGGCATTGCGGCGATGCTGGCGGTTGGGAGCGTGCTCGGCAGTTCGCAGATTGCGCATACCATGCCGTTCGTTTTTATCGGCAACGTTGGCGAAGAGGGTGAAGGCGATCTGCGCGGTATGCGACACGTTTTTCAAACGCCGCAGTGGGCCGACAGCATTGCTTATAGCGTGATTGTCGATGGGGCGGGGTCAGATACGGTGGTTGCGGAGGCCCTGGGCAGCCGCCGTTTTGAGGTGATTGTGCGGGGGCCGGGCGGGCATTCATGGAGCGATTTCGGCACGCCTAATCCGATCATCGCGCTGGCGCGAGCCATTCAAGCGCTGACCGAGACTCCGGTGCCGGCATCTCCGAAGACTACGTTTAATGTGGGCGTGATTCGGGGCGGCACGTCGGTGAATTCGATTCCCGAATCGGCCAGCATGCGTGTCGACCTGCGTTCGACTTCGATGGCTGAGATCGACCGGCTGGAGCGGGCTTTGCGGGTGGCGATCGATCACGCACTGGATGCTGAGAACCAGCCGGCGCTGGCGCGGCTGTCACGACGCGCTCAAACCGTGCAGAGCGAGATTGTTGAGATCGGCAATCGCCCGGCCGGCGAACTTGCGCCCGACGCGCGACTGCTCAAGGTGATTCGCGCCGTCGACGCACAGCTCGGCAACACGGCGCAGGTGCAGCGGGCCTCGACCGACGCCAACATTCCTCTTTCGCTTGGCCGCGAAGCCATTGCGCTGGGCGGCGGCGGCAGCGGTGGCGGCGCGCACACGTTGCAAGAATGGTTCGACTGCAACGGACGCGAGCTCGGACTGCGCCGCATTCTGCTTACAATGCTTGCATTGTCCGCTGTAGGCGAATGACGGCCGGAGGCTTGGCTGGCGACGCTGGCGGGTTGAAACGAAGCGCGTCGAAACCAGGCGAGTTGAAACCAGGGAAAATAATGACAAGAAAGCTGATTTGTGCGCGCGGGGTATTTGCACTCGCGGCGTGCTGTAACGTTTTTGCGCAAAGCGCGGCTCCGCCGGCGAAGGCGGACGTGATTTTCACGCATGGCAATGTTTATACGGGGGCTATCGCCACGTCATCCGCGCTCGGCGCGACCTCGCGGGCGGAAGCGATTGCCGTCCGTGGCGATCGCATCATGGCCGTCGGCTCGCGCGAAGAGATTGCAAAGATGAAGGGTCCGCAAACCAAGGTGATCGATCTTGGCGGCCACTTTGTAATGCCGGGTTTCAACGATGCGCACATGCACATGGCCAGTGCAGGGCTTGAAAAGTTGAACGTCAACATGGTGGGGACGAAGACGCTTGACGAGTTTCGCGAGCGGCTGCGCGCCCGGGCCAACGTGGCGCCCAGCGGCGATTGGATCGTGGGCGAAGGGTGGGACGAGACGCTCTGGCCGGTGAAGACTGTGCCCACGCGCTGGGACCTGGATGAGGTGAGCGGCAATCATCCGGTATTTCTGGTGCGCGTGGATGGTCATATCGCGGTTGCCAATACGCGCGCCCTGCAATTGGCGAGCGTGACGGTGGCAAGCAAGGATCCGGAGGGCGGCAAGATCGACCGCGACGAGGGAGGGACGCCGACCGGAATTCTGCGCGAGACGGCGCAGGGCGCGGTGCGAGCGGTCATTCCGCAACCAAACCACGATAGACGGCGGGAGGCGATCGAGCTGGCGCTGGCTGACCTGGCGAGCGAAGGCGTCACCTCTGCGCAGGATTTTTCGTCCTGGGAGGATTTTCAGATCTACGAAGAGATCGAAAAGGAAGGCAAGCTGACGGCGCGCATCTCGGAATGGCTGCCGTTTAACGAATCGATTGAAGAGCTGAATCGAAAACGCGATTCGCATCCGGCGTCCGACAATATGCTGCACACTGGCATGCTCAAAGGATTCATGGATGGATCGCTTGGCTCGAAGACGGCGGCGCTGCTTGAGCCGTACAGCGACGATCCGGGGAACAGCGGGATTCCGCAATACGAAGTGGACAAGCTGAATGCGATGACGCGTGAGCGCCTGCTGGCCGGATATCA
This sequence comes from Terriglobales bacterium, assembly GCA_049589215.1. GTDB lineage: Bacteria > Acidobacteriota > Terriglobia > Terriglobales > Acidobacteriaceae > Acidiflorens. Next base: position 6,493 of record JBAWAI010000516.1, read on the forward strand.
GATCGGGTTCCACGCCATCGGCGACAAAGGAGTGCAGATGGCGCTCGACGCATTTGCCGGAGCCGAGAAAGCAGCGAAGGATGCGAAGGTGAAGGCTGTGGATGGCGGCACGGATTACAGGCTGCGCATCGAACATGCGCAGGTCACGACGCCGCAGCAGATTGCGCGATTCAAAGAACTGAAGGTGATCGCGTCGATGCAGCCCAGTCATTTGCTCACGGACATGAACTGGGCGGAGTCACGGCTGGGACCGAAGCGGGCGGAGACATCTTACGCGTGGGCTGAGTTTTTGCGGCATGGAGTGGTGCTGGCTTTTGGGACGGATTATCCGGTTGAGCCGGTGTCGCCGTTTCGCGGAGTCTATTCCGCGGTAACGCGCATGAGCGAAGACGGGAAGAAGACTTATGTCGGGCAGAAGCTGACGAGTGAGCAGGCCATTGCCGCTTACACGACGGGCTCGGCCTTTGCCGAATTCGACGAAAAGACTAAGGGAAAACTTGCGCCGGGCATGCTGGCAGATTTTGTCGTGCTCGACCGCGACATTACGGCAGCTGCGCCGTCAAAGATACTGGAGACAAAAGTTCTGCGGACGGTGGTCGGCGGGAAGACAGTCTACGAGGCGAAAGATCGGTAGACTCGCGTTCGAGGCACGGGTAGTGCGATTCATCTCTTTACTGGTCATAACGGCCCTGGCACTGGCGACATCTGTCGCGGCCACAAAGCAGCGGCCCATCACACGTCTCGATGGCAGCCAAATCTCGCCGAACGAAGTCGACGACGCCGTTACGCGCCTCATGCGATCTGCCGAGGTCACCGGCGTTGGCATCGCCATTTTTGCCGGCGGCGAAATCTCTTACCTCAAAGCCTACGGAGTGCGCGACAAGGAGAAGAACCTTCCGCTCACGGCTGATTCGGTGATGACCGCGGCTTCGCTGAGTAAAGTGGCCTTCGCTTACATGGTGATGCAGTTGGTCGACGAGAAACTCATCGATCTCGACAAGCCGGTTTATCAATACTTGCCTAAGCCGCTGTCGGAGTACTCGAACTATCAGGACCTGGCGAACGACCCGCGCTGGCTGAAGATTACGGCGCGCATGCTGCTCAGCCATACCAGCGGATTTCCCAACTGGCGCTGGGTAAATGAGGATCGCAAGCTGAATATCAACTTCGAGCCGGGCACACGGTTCGCCTATTCCGGCGAGGGCATCGATTTGCTGCAACTGGTGGTCGAGACGATTACTAAAAAGCCTCTTGGAGAATTAATGCGCGAGCGCATCTTTGAGCCATTCGGGATGACGCGGACCAGCATGATTTGGCAAAGCGCATTTGAGAGCGACTATGCCACTGGCTATGACGAGTACGGGCGCTCGCTTGGCCCGGAGCGGCGCAAGACGGCCGACGCCGCCGGTTCTATGCAGACGACGCCGCACGATTTCGCGCACTTCTTCCAGGCGGTGATGCGAGGCGAGCGGCTGAAGAAGCAAACTCGGAAGATGATGGTTAGCCCGCAGATCGAGATTTTGTCGAAGCATGAATTTCCAAGCCTGGTGTACGAGCCAAGCGACGAAAACAAAGCGATCCGCTTGAGCTACGGCCTTGCCTGGGGACTCTATTGGACGCGTTACGGCGAAGCATTTTTCAAAGAAGGGCACGACGAGGGCTGGCGCAACTATGTGGTGTGCTTCGACAAGCCGAAGATCGGGCTGATGATCATGACCAACAGCTCCAACGGCGAGGGCATATTCAAAGAGCTGATCGAGACGCTGCTAAAGAATCCATACACGCCCATCGAGTGGGAGGGCTACACTCCGTGGGACAAGCTGCCTCCGCGCGCGAAGCTGAAGGAGCACAAAGAGGTCACCCTTGATCCGACCATCCTTGATCGTTACGTCGGGCGCTACAGCATTCCGCCGAATGTCATCCTGAAAGTTACGCGCGGCCAGAACAGCCGACTGATCGTGCAGGAGAATGACGAGACTCCGCAGGAGCTGGCGCCGGAAGACGAGCGCACGTTTTTTTCAACCAGCGCTCACGACGAATATATTTTCGAGGTAGACGCGAGCGGCCGGACTACACAGATGATCCTGCGTACCGATGGCAAGGACCTACCGATCAAGAGGTTCGAGTAGACGCGAGAAAGTTTTTTGGCAAGACGCAGGCGACTACGGAGAGATCACCATTTTCCCCGGCGGCGTGCCTCCGGTGCTGAAGGGCGAATTGTTGATCACCGTGGGCTGACCATTGTTTTGATCGTAGGTATAGGCCTGGATGCCGGTTGAACTGCCGATGTAGAAGAAGCCTCCACTGGCGTCGATCAGGGCGAAGAGGTTGCCGGAGGCCACGCTGAAGGGCGAATTGACGGTCGCCGTGAGCTGGCCGGTTGAGCCCACCGTGAAGACCCAGACGCTGTAACTGCCTCCCGGCGTAGTCGCGAAAATGAAATTTCCGCTCGCAACCAGGTTCGTGGGTCCCGAGCCGGCGATGGCGGTGAAGGGCGAACCACCGATCGCGGTCAGCGTTCCGTAGCTTGCGCCCTGGGTTTGATTGATATTGAAGCCTGAGATGTTGCCGACGCTGGTGGGCGGATTGTTGACCGCGGAAGTGTTGGCAACGTAGAGATAATTCCCCGTGCTGTCAACGGCCATGCCCGCGGCGCCCGCGCCTGAGTAATATGGCGCACCCACCGAGGTGAGCTGGCCGGTCGAGGTTGAAAAGGTAAATCCTGTTACCGTGCCGATGCCGGTGTTCGTCACATACACGAGGTCGCCCGAGGGCGGCATCAGAATCTCGCCCGGATCCTGATTGGCATAAAACGGAGAGCCGTTGACTGGAGTCAGCGCGCCGCTGCTGGAATCGATCGAGAAAACCGAGATGTTATTCGAAAAGCTGTTGGTCACGAGCAGGTACTGGCCCGAGGGATCGACCATTACCCCAGTTGGGCCACTGCCCGCCGGCGTGGGAGTTGCGTTCTGCGACAAGGTACCGTCATTGGCAATATTGAATAGCGAGACCGTGTTGGCGGCGGAATTCGCGACGTACAAAAACTTGTTTATGATGGCCAGGCCTTGAGGAGAGAGCCCGACAATTTGCGGAGTTTGGGCGACGGTTGTAATTTCGCCGGTGATGGAGTTGATCTGCACCAACAGCACCGAACCCAGCCCCGGCAAAGTGATATAGGCGTTCTGGTGCTGCCCGAAGGCTGGGACCGACTTGTCACCACAGGAAGCCAGCAATAGGGCAACGATTACGAGGCCCATGACGGCAGACCATCTGGGGAGACATTTTTTACCCAGCAGCGCGGCGCGCGCCGCCCTCAAAAAGCTCATGTGCAAACCTGCTCCTGCCTGCGAGAATCGAATGTGAGACGTAGTTGAGATACTATCGTGCACGAGAAAGCCCGAACTGTGCAACTGTTCGCGCCCCGCTCTTCCCTGCCCTGCGAGGCGATTCCGGCTTCCCGGAAATCCTAACCGAATTAGATGCGGTCACGGCGGCTCTTTGGCGAACAAATGCGAATTAGGATTTCCGCGGACGCCGCCGGTTTGGACTGGTTGTGGTGTAATCATAGTTTCGAAATAAGAGCTCTGCATGATCGACATTCACTGCCACATTTTGCCGGAGGTTGACGACGGGCCGAAGTCGTGGGAGGTCGCGGTGGAGATGTGTCGGATGGCCGCCGCGGACGGCATCACGCATACTGTAGCCACGCCGCACGCGAATCATCGGTATGCGTACGAGCGCACTTATCTGCTGGAGATGCTGGACGAGTTGCGGGGGCGGGTTGGGCCGACGCCTGAGTTCAGCCTGGGTTGCGATTTTCATCTTTCGTTTGAGAACCTCGAGCGCGTGCTTGCCGAGCCGCATACCTACACGATCGGCGATACCAATTATCTGCTGATCGAGCTGAGCAACTACAGCATTCCGGCGCAACTGGGGGATTGTTTTGGACGCCTCGGAGACCGCGGGCTGACGCCGATTCTGACGCATCCGGAGCGCAATCCGATTCTTCAGCAATCGCCGCAACGCGTGCTCGAGTATGCCGAGCAGGGCTGCCTGATTCAGGTGACGGGTTCGTCGCTGACGGGGTTCTGGGGTGAGCGGCCCGAAATCGTGGCGCGCTGGCTGCTCGATCGCTCAGCCGTTCACATACTGGCCACCGATGCGCACGATACCAAGAACCGGGTTCCGATCCTCTCGGAAGCGCGCGACGTGGCCGCGCAGATTGCAGGCGCAGAGTGCGCCGAGGCGCTGGTGGAAGGCAATCCGGGAGCGATCGTTCGAGGCCAGCCGATTCCGTATTGCCCACGCCCCGTCTTTGATTAGAAAGGCCGGACTAGGAAATCGGGACTAGATAAACGGACTAGAAAATCTCGACTAGAAAGACTCCAAGTCCGAGGCCGTCACGGCGTCATGCCCATGCGCTTCAGCATGTCCGCATAGCGCGGATCGGAATGCAACGAATCCACCATGTGGCTGGTCTTGAGATATTGAATGCCGTCCGACTTTTCCTTCAAGCCTTTTTCCAGCCAGGCAAAAGCGTGCTCTTTGTCGCCCGCTTTGGCATAGACCCAGCCGATGACGGCCGGATCCTGGTACCGGCGCTTGCTCAGGGCAACCAGTTGTGCCGCCCACTCGCGGAGAGCCGGCTGGATTCCTGAACGCGCATAAACCTTGCCCAGCTCCTTGTAGATGGCCTCATACTCAGGCTGGTGGGAAAGGCTGAATTCAGTTTCCGCCTCCTGAAGCCACAGGTCGTACTTCCCCGTTTCCAGATAAACGTTACCCAAGTCCCCATGCACGGATGCGAAACTCGGATCCATCTCGATCACTTTCTTGAGCTGCTCCATCGCGAGGTCGTACTGCCGTCCAGTCGCGTATTCCTGCCCCAGGTTTTCGTTGTATTTCAAGTTGAGCGGCTCCAGACGGATGGCTGTCCTGATCTCGGCGAGCGCCTCTTCGTGCCGTCCCTCGGACGACAGATAGAGCCAGTACAACTTGTGGGTGTTGGCGGAATTTGGATTTAATACCAGCGCACGCTTGAACTCTTGATCTGCGGCACTCCACTCCCACTGCGTAGCGTAGCTGTCGGCGAGAACGGCGTGAGCTTCCGCCAGCGAGTCGTCGATGGCCAGCGCTTTCTGCGCGGCCGCCTGCGCTTTGGGCGACATCTCGCTCGATGGAACGGGAGCATAGTCCGACACAACGTCGTAGTAGTCGGCGAGGCCCAGATAGGCGAGCGCGTAGTTGGGATCTTTTTCAATCGCCTCATTGAAGAAGTCGCGCGATTTGTCGAGCGCCTCGGGCGTGCGCTTCTCCCAATAGAAGCGGCCTTTCAGATAAAGCTGGTACGCCTCGGGATCGCTGGTGCCGCCCTTGACCGCCGGCTTCATCGCGCCGCTCGTCGTGACGCCTGACTTTGCCTCGCTCGACAATCTCTCGCGCAGCCGCGCGGAAATCGCGCGAGTGATGTCATCCTGAGTCGCCAGAACATCGGAAAGTTTGCGGTCGTATTGTTCGCCCCACAGATTGTGATTGTTGCGGGCGTCGATGAGTTCCGCGCTGATGATGAGCTGATCTCCGTGCTGCACGATGCGTCCCGTGACCACGCCCTCGATTTTCAGCTCGCGGGCGACCACCTGCGGATCGACATCTTTTCCTTTGTAGCGAAAAACGGACGAGCGCGACATGACCGCGAGATTCGGAATCTGCGAGAGGCTGTTAATCAAGCCTTCAGTCAAGCCGTCGCTCAAGTATTCGCTGTCGGGATCGTTGCTGGCATTCACGAAGGGCAGCACGGCGATCGAAGAAATTTCTTTCGAGCTGTTTTGGCTGCGGTAGAAAAAAATGCCGATGGCGGCGAGCACGAGGATCACACCGGCCGCGACCGCAACCCATCGCAGCGTGTGGCTCGCGGGCGCCGCTGTTGCGGTTGGGGCTGAGCCTGAGGCGGGAGTCGATCCGGAAAGTGGAGCAGAAAGCCCACTCGCGCTGCTCGAAATGTGAGTTGGGCCGGATGCCGCGACCGGCGCCTGTGTCGCTCCACTCGAAATATGTTCCGGCGCCGCACTGACCGCGCTCCGGCTGGAATCGGTGTCACGCTTCAGCCGTTGCAGGTCGGCCCGCATTTCGGCCGCGACCTGGTAGCGCAGATTGCGGTCTTTCTCGAGCGCCTTATTGATGATGTCTTCGAGCCGGGGCGGCAGATCGGGGTTGAGGCGCATCGCCGGCGCGGGCGCGCGGTTCAGAATCGCCTCGAAGATGGTGGCCGAACTTTCCCCGCGGAAGGGCAGCGTGCCGGTCGCCATCTCATACAGCACGGCTCCAAATGAAAACAGATCCGTCCGCGTATCCAGTTCTTTGCTGCGAGCTTGTTCCGGGGACATGTAGGAAATCGTTCCGACCGTCGTGCCCGGACTTGTGAGTTGATGCTCTTCGATGGTGCGCGTCATGGTGTTCAGGGGCGCGCTTGATGAACTGCCTCCGGCTGTAACTTTGGCGAGTCCGAAGTCGAGCACCTTGGCGTGGCCGCGCTCCGTGACGAAAATGTTGGCGGGCTTGATGTCGCGGTGTACGATGCCCTTTGCGTGGGCGGCGTCGAGCGCGTCGGCGATCTCGATGGCGAGCGAGAGAATGGTCTCTAGTTCCATCGGACGCCCGCCGATCCGGTGCTTCAGCGTCATTCCCTCCAGAAATTCCATGACGATAAAGGGCTGGCCATTTTCCTGGCCGATCTCATGAATGGTGCAGATATTGGGGTGGTTCAGCGCGGAGGCGGCCTGCGCTTCACGCTGGAAGCGGGCCAATGCCTGGGAATCTTTGGCGACGTCGTCGGGCAGGAATTTGAGGGCAACGAAGCGGTGAAGATTTAAATCTTCAGCCTTGTAGACGACGCCCATGCCGCCGCCGCCCAGCTTTTCGACGATCCGATAGTGAGAAACAGTCTGATCGATCACGTGCGCGAAATCTTACGTGCACGGAGGGGGCAAGTCAATGAAACGGGCGGGTAGCGGGCTACTTTGAAGTCCCGAATAAACCCACGCATACCAGGAACGCCATAAACGCAGCGCCGGACGCCATGACGAGAAATGCGAGCGTCCCCATAGCCATGCCAATCCAGTAGCTGATCGGTTCCTTGTCCCGGCGAGAGGTGTGGCGTTTGACTGTGAGGACACCACTGCGAAAGGATTCGTAATAACCGCTTCCAAGGAAGGAGGCAATCGTCGCACAAAAAAAGAGTATGAGGAGGTCACGCGCCACTTGAATCACGATTCTAGCGTTCACGCCGCTCTTTCGGCCCTTCGCTGCTCGTAGGCTTCGCAGAGGGCTGAACGATTTTCAAAGGAGCCCACCGCCGGTCGGTACCGGCGATTGACACCGCGATACAAATGCGCCGGATGGAAATTTCAGCTACTGCTGAGGCCGAGGAGTCGCGCCGGTATTCGTTTTGGTTGTTGCCTTTGGATCGCCCGATGCGGGCGCTGAGGTCATCGCGCTCTCGGGATTCAGCAGATGATCGTTGCTCGGCCCCAGTCCTAATTTGATCAGAGCCCGCGAATCCGGAGTCGTCTTCGACTGCCATCCCTGGTCGGCCTGATAGCGTTGCAACGCCGCCTGGGTCGCGGCATCCCACGTTCCCGAGGGCTCGCCATCCATATAGTGTTCGCGGATGAGGGCTTCCTGAATGGCGCGCGCGCGGTCGCGATCGATCGCCTGCTGGCCGCGCTTCTTTGCGCCGCGCAAATTCTTCGAACTGTTTTTGCCCCGTGATGCGGTAGTTCTTTGACCGGCGTGCGACGAAGACACGTGCGATGAAGATCGGTGCGACGACGTTGAATGCGATGAAGCTGCATGCGATGAAGCTGAATGCGATGATGTCTTGGCCCTGGCGGCTTGGCTCGTCGCCTTGTGCGCGCTTGATTTATGGGTCGTGCTCTTATGAGTGGTGGCCGCGTGAGATGTGGATGCGCTGCCAGATGCGCCCGCACTTTTCGAAGG